>NZ_JBFBBS010000006.1:0-308567 GCF_040682835.1 Streptomyces sp. NPDC051104
GCCGGCGGTGTCGGCGATCTCGCGGTAGGCGCCGACGTCGGCGTGGCCGGTCTTCTTGGCCTGGGCGTCGGCCTTGGCGCGCTCCCGCTGCTCCTTCATCAGGCGGCGGAAGCCGTCCTCGTCCACGGACAGGCCCTGCTCGGCGGCCATCTCCAGGGTGAGGTCGATCGGGAAGCCCCAGGTGTCGTGGAGGAGGAAGGCCTTGTCACCGGGCAGCACGGTGGAACCGGCGGCCTTGGTCTCGGCGACGGCGGTGTCCAGGACGTTCGTGCCGGCGTTGAGCGTCTTGAGGAAGCGGGACTCCTCGGCGAGGGCGACCTTCTCGATGCGCTCGCGGTCGGTGACGAGCTCCGGGTACTGCTGGCCCATCATCTCGATCACGGTGTCGAGGAGTTCCTTGACGACCGGACCGGTGGCGCCGAGCAGGCGCATGTTGCGGATGGCGCGGCGCATGATGCGGCGCAGGACATAGCCGCGGCCCTCGTTGCCGGGGGTGACGCCGTCGCCGATGAGCATGGTGGCGGTGCGCATGTGGTCGGTGACCACGCGCAGCGAGACGTCCGAGTCGTGGGCGTCGCCGTAGCGGACACCGGTCAGTTCGGTGGCCTTGTCGATCACGGCCATGGAGGTGTCGATCTCGTACATGTTCTGCACGCCCTGCAGAATCATGGCGAGCCGCTCGAGGCCGAGGCCGGTGTCGATGTTCTTGCTCGGCAGGTCCCCGAGGATCTCGAAGTTGTCCTTGCCGGTGCCCTCGCCGCGCTCGTACTGCATGAAGACGAGGTTCCAGATCTCCACGTACCGCTCGTCGTTGACGGCGGGGCCGCCCTCGACGCCGAACTCGGGGCCGCGGTCGTAGTTGATCTCGGAGCAGGGGCCGCACGGGCCGGGGACACCCATGGACCAGAAGTTGTCCTTCATGCCGAGGCGCTGGATGCGCTCGGCGGGGACGCCGACGACGTTACGCCAGATCTGCTCGGCCTCGTCGTCGTCCTTGTAGACGGTGATCCACAGCCGGTCGGGCTCGAGGCCGTAACCGCCCTTGTCCTGGGGCGTGGTGAGCAGCTCCCAGGCGAGCTTGATGGCGCCTTCCTTGAAGTAGTCGCCGAAGGAGAAGTTGCCGCACATCTGGAAGAACGTGCCGTGCCGCGTGGTCTTGCCGACCTCTTCGATGTCGGGCGTGCGCACGCACTTCTGCACGCTGGTGGCGCGCGGGTAGGGCGGCTTGACCTCGCCCAGGAAGTAGGGCTTGAAGGGCACCATGCCGGCCGGGACGAGCAGCAGAGTCGGGTCGTCCGCGATGAGCGACGCCGAAGGGACGACGGTGTGACCGCGCTCCTCGAAGAAGCTCAACCAGCGGCGGCGGATCTCAGCCGACTCCATCAGTGGTCCTCATTCCGGTTGTACGAGTACGTCGTGGTCTCGACGTACTTCGGGTTGTTGCGGTTCTCGATGGCGGCGTACCGCCGCGGTCCGGGGAGTTCGGGCTCGACGGCGGCGTTCAGACCGAGCGCGTCGCCGAGTTCGGCCTCTCGCCGGTTCATGTTGTCGCGGACGTCGAGGGCGAATTCCACCGCGCGGTCCTTGAGCCGGTGGCCCGCCTCGATCGCCTTGTTCGCCGCTGTCGCGGCCAGGCTCTCGGGGGTCAGCTGCTTCAGCTTGCGGTTGACCTTGGTGGTGGCCCACACACCGGCGGCGACGCCTGTGGTGAACCAGAACGTACGGCGGAACATTCGCTAGTCCTTCTTCCGCTTCGCCCGTCGCGGGGACGGGACGGTGCGGCCCACGATCACGGTACGTCGAGGGGCCTTGGCGGGCACGTCCTCCCGGCGGCCGGCGATCGCCCGGCGCACGCCGTAGCCGAAGGCCGCGACCTTGACCAGGGGGCCGCCGAAGGTCGACGCGACGGTCGTCGACAGTGCGGACGCGTTGGAGGTGACCTCCTGGACGTCCGACGCGATGGCGTCGACCCGGTCGATCTGGGTCTGCGCGGAGCGCACCGCGGCGGAGGCGTCGGAGAGCAGCGGGACGGCCTGGTCGGTCACGTCCGCCACCAGCTTGGTGGTCGCCTTGAGCGTCTGGGCCAGCCTCGCCAGCGCCACGGCGAGGAAGGAGACCAGGATCGCCCAGAAGACGGCCACCAGGATCCCGGCCACTTCTCCACCGGACACTGTCGTGCACCCGCTCCCTGGAACGTGCCTGAACATCGAAAAGTCGGTTCCCCGAGCCTATCGCGCCCAGGCGGCCGCTCCGTACCGGATTAGGGGCTGCGGCCGACGGGCTCGAGGGGAGCCGATGTGCGAAAGCCCGCCGTCTTCCCGCCCTGAAGGTGCGGGTAAGACGACGGGCTCTGCGGGGTGGGAGTGCTACGTCCGCCGGAAAGTGATCAGCGGGCGTAGTACTCGACGACGAGCTGCTCGTCGCAGATCACCGGGATCTCCTTGCGGTTCGGGTCGCGGTCCAGGCGGAACGCCAGGGCCTTGAGGTTCACCTGGAGGTAGCGCGGGGTCTCGCCGTCGGGGGCGAAGCCACCCTCGCGGGCGACCTGGAAGAGCGCCTTGTCACGGCTGCGCTCGCGGACCATCACGACGTCGTCGGGACGGACGCGGTACGACGGCTTGTCGACCTTGTGGCCGTTGACCTCGATGTGGCCGTGGACGACCATCTGGCGGGCCTGGTAGATCGTGCGGGCGATGCCCGAACGCAGGACCAGCGCGTCGAGACGGCGCTCGAGCTCGATGATCAGGGCCTCACCGGTCTTGCCCTGAACCTTGGAGGCACGCTCGTAGGCGCGGACGAGCTGGCGCTCGGACACGTCGTACTGCGCGCGCAGACGCTGCTTCTCCAGCAGACGGACCTTGTAGTCCGAGTTCTGCTTGCGGCCGCGACCGTGCTCACCCGGCGGGTAGGGGCGGGCCTCGAAGTACTTGACGGCCTTCGGGGTCAGCGCGATACCGAGGGCACGCGACTTCTTGACCTTGGGGCGGGACTGGTTCGCCATGAACCAAACACCTCGTGTTTCTGTGTGTATCCGGCTTCACCAGGGTTAGGGGAGGTCGCATCCGCAGCCGGGGAATCCCTGCGGGTCCGCGTGGGACCTGCCGGGCAGCCGCTCCCCTGGTCTGGGCACATACGTGCAGCACGCGAGTGGCCCACCGACCGCTCCCGGGCTCCGGGTGGTGGTGGGCTGCCCGCGACACCGTTCGACGGTGCGCGACGCTCCTGGATCCCCGTGCCGTACGGCGGTGGGGTTCCGGCTGGATGTCCCGCTCTGGTGGTGCCGGACCCTTTTGGGGTGCCGGACACGGGACGCAGCGCTTCGAGCAAGTCTACAGGCCGCCTAGGACTGCCTGCGACCGAGGTGCTTGCGGGTCCACTCCACGGCGTCCGCGTACCGCGCCTCGGCGCCGTGCCGGGTCGGGGTGTAGTACTCGCGGTCCTTCAGGGCGTCCGGGGCGTACTGCTGGGCGGCGATGCCCTCCGGCAGGTCGTGCGGGTAGACGTACCCCTGGGCGTGGCCGAGCTTGGCCGCGCCCTTGTAGTGGCCGTCGCGCAGATGCGGGGGCACGGGTCCGGCCAGTCCCTTGCGGACGTCCTCCAGGGCCGCGCCTATCGCCATGGTCGCCGCGTTCGACTTCGGGGCCAGGGCGAGGGCGATGGTGGCGTGGCTGAGGGTGAGCGCGGCCTCCGGGAAGCCGATCATGGCGACGGCCTGGGCGGCGGCGACGGCGATCGGCAGCGCGTTCGGGTCGGCGAGGCCGATGTCCTCGCTGGCGGAGATCATCAGGCGGCGGGCGATGAAGCGGGGGTCCTCCCCGGCCTCGATCATCCGGGCCAGGTAGTGAAGGGCCGCGTCGACGTCGGAGCCGCGGATGGACTTGATGAGGGCGCTGGCCACGTCGTAGTGCTGGTCGCCGTCGCGGTCGTACTTGACGGCGGCCCGGTCGACGGTCTCCTCCAGCGTCGTGAGGCCGATCTCCGTCTCGCCCTTGTCCAGGGCGGCTCCGGCGGCGGCCTCCAGGGCGGTCAGGGCGCGCCGGGCGTCGCCGCCGGCGATCCGCAGCAGGTGGCTCTCTGCGTCCTCGGGGAGCGTGACGGCGCTCTTGAGGCCGCGCTCGTCGGTCAGGGCCCGGCGGATCAGGCCGCGGAGGTCGTCGTCCGTGAGCGGTTCGAGGGTGAGCAGGAGCGAGCGGGACAGCAGCGGGGAGATCACCGAAAAGTACGGGTTCTCGGTGGTCGCCGCGATCAGGGTCACCCAGCGGTTCTCGACGGCGGGGAGCAGGGAGTCCTGCTGGGCCTTGCTGAAGCGGTGGATCTCGTCCAGGAACAGGACGGTCTCCTTGCCGAAGCCTCCGCTCGCGCGGCGGGCGCCGTCGATGACCGCGCGGACCTCCTTCACGCCCGCGGTGATCGCCGACAGCTCCACGAACCGCTTGTTGGTGGCCTTGGAGACGACGTACGCCAGTGTCGTCTTGCCGGTGCCGGGCGGGCCCCACAGAATCACCGAGGAGGGCCCGGCGGGGCCGCCGCCGCCCTCGCCGACCAGTCTGCGCAGCGGGGATCCCGGCTTGAGCAGGTGCTGCTGGCCCACCACCTCGTCGAGGGTGCGCGGGCGCATGCGGACGGCCAGGGGACTGGCGCTCGGGTCCTTCTCCTGGCGTTCTTCTGCGGCGGCGGTGAACAGGTCGGGCTCCACGAGGGAAACCCTAAGTCACGGCACTGACAACGCCCCCGGGCCCGGGGCTCAGGCCCAGAGCTGGCTGCCCCAGCGGGTCAGGATCAGCATGGCGATGACGCCGCAGTGCGTGACCGGCAGCACCCAGGTGAACTCGCCGAGGAAGTTCTTCACCGGGCGCGGGGCGGGCAGGAAGTCGTTCCGGACGTTGAACGAGGTGACGTACCAGAACATGGTGATCGTGGCGACCCAGGCCAGCGAGCACCACAGGCACAGCGCGTTGATCCGGTACAGCGACTCGAACTGCAGCCAGGTCACGAAGCCCACGCCGAACAGCGTGCCGAAGTTGAAGGTCAGCCAGTACCAGCGGGGGAAGCGGGCGCGGGCGAGCAGGCTCATGCCGACGCAGATGACGATGCCGTAGCAGACGAGGCCGAGCATCGGGTTGGGGAAGCCGAAGGCGGCGGCCTGCTTGCTCTCCATCACGCTGCCGCAGGACACGATCGGGTTGATGCTGCAGCTGGGGGTGAACGTCTTGCCGCTCACCTTGCCCTCGAGGATCTTGAACTTGTCGATCGTGATGACCCACGCGGCGAGCAGACCGGCCGCACCGGTGATCACCAGCAGCAGGCCGAACGCGCGGCTGCCGCCCACTGTGCCGGGCGTGTGCGTACTTGCCGACTCGGTGGACCCGGTGGGGACGTCCTTGACTGTCGTCTTGCTCATCACGCCGCTTCCGATGCTCGAGAGGTGGGCCTGCGGGGTTGGGGTCATTGTGCCGCACGCGCGCGTGTGTCCACCGTTCGATGGACGTAAGGAAGTACGCACGATGGTCCCGGAGCGTTCGGTTCCGGCCGACGCTCGCCATATGACCACACACGCGAACGGGCTCGCGGTGGACGTACGGGGGCTGCGCAAGCAGTACGGGGACGTGACCGCGGTCGACGGAATCGATCTGGGGATCCGGCGGGGAGAGGTGTTCGGCCTGCTCGGGCCCAACGGCGCGGGCAAGACCACCACCGTGGAGAGCCTCCAGGGCAACCGCGGCCGGGACGGGGGCGAGGTGTCCGTGCTCGGGGTGGGCCCGGCGCGGGGCACGCGCGCGTGGCGCTCGAAAGTGGGAATCGTCTGGCAGGACGAATCAGCGCCCGCGGAGTTGACGGTCCGGGAGACGGTACGGCACTTCGCGCGCTACTACCCGCGACCGCGCGACCCGGAGCAGGTCCTCGGACTGGTGGGGGTGCCCCTGCTCGAAGAGCTTGGGGGAGTTCGAGGACGAGGCCGTTCAGGCCGAACGAGGTCTGGGGGCGCAGCCCCAGGGACGGGAAGGGCAAGGGCGGCGGGGGGGGCGAGACCCGCACGGCCCCCGCCCCCGGAAGGGTCAGCCCAGGCGGGACTCCAGTTCCGCCACGATCTCGTTCACGCCGACCGCCACCTGCTCCCCGGACTCCATGTCCTTCAGCTGCACCACGCCCTCCGCGAGATCGCGCTCACCGGCGACGATCGTGAAGCGGGCACCACTGCGGTTGGCGTTCTTCATCGCGCCCTTCAGCCCCTTGCCACCGTATGCGAAGTCCGCCGCGACGCCGAGCTTGCGCAGCTCCGTGACCTTGGCGAACAGCACGCGGCGGGCCTCCTCGCCCAGCGGGACCGCGAACACGCTGGTGCTGGCCGGGAGTTGCAGCTCGATCCCCTCCGCCTCCAGCGCCAGCACCGTACGGTCGACGCCCAGCGCCCAGCCCACCGACGGCAGCGCGGGGCCGCCGATCATCTCGGACAGACCGTCGTAGCGGCCTCCGCCGCCCACCGCGGACTGCGAGCCCAGGCCGTCGTGCACGAACTCGAACGTCGTCCGCGTGTAGTAGTCCAGTCCGCGCACCAGCTTGGGGTCGTCCTCGAAGGCCACGCCCGCCGCGGTGATCAGCTCACGGACCTCCTCGTGGTACGCCTTGCACGCGTCGCACAGGTAGTCCCGCAGCAGCGGCGCGCCGTCCAGCTGCTTCTGGACGGACTCCCGCTTGTCGTCGAGAACCCGCAGCGGATTGATGTCGATGCGGCGGCGCGTGTCCTCGTCCAGGTCCAGGCCCCGAAGGAAGTCCTGGAGCGCGGAACGGTACACCGGGCGGCACTCCTTGTCGCCCAGCGAGTTGAGCAGGATGCGGAAGTCCCTCAGGCCCAGGGAGCGGTACGCCTGGTCCGCCAGGATGATCAGTTCGGCGTCGAGGGCCGGGTCCTCGGCGCCGATCGCCTCCGCGCCCACCTGCGAGAAGTGGCGGTAGCGGCCCTTCTGCGGACGCTCGTAGCGGTAGTACGAGCCCGAGTACCAGAGCTTGACCGGCAGGTTGCCCGCCTTGTGCAGGTTGGCCTCGAGGGCGGCGCGCAGCACGGACGCCGTGCCCTCGGGGCGCAGGGCGAGCTTGTCGCCGCCCTTCGTCTCGAAGGCGTACATCTCCTTCGTCACGATGTCGGTGGACTCGCCCACGCCCCGCGCGAACAGTTCCACGTTCTCGAAGCCCGGTGTCTCGATGTAGCCGTAGCCGGAGTTGCGCAGCGGCGCCGCGATCGCCTCGCGGACGGCCAGGTACTTGGCGGAGTCCGGCGGGATCAGGTCGTACGTGCCCTTGGGGGCCTTGAAGGTGCTCACGGAAGGTTTCTCGTCACATTCCTCGTCGGGGAGCCTCCTGGGCTCCCTGGCCGGCGGCCACCTGTCGCAGATACGGGTTGGTGGCGCGCTCCCGGCCGATGGTCGTCTGGGGGCCGTGGCCGGACAGCACCACGGTCGAGTCGTCGAGCGGCAGGCACACGCGGGCCAGCGAGTCGAGCATCTCGGCCATGTCACCGCCGGGCAGGTCGGTGCGTCCGATGGAGCCGGCGAACAGCAGGTCGCCCGAGAAGAGGATCGGCGGGATGTCCGCCGCCTCGGGCAGGCCGAAGGTCACCGACCCCTTGGTATGGCCGGGCGCGTGCGCGACGGACAGCTCCAGACCGGCCAGCCGCAGGGTCGTGCCGTCGGTCAGCTCCTTGACGTCGTCCGGCTCCCCCACGGTCAGCTCGCCCATCAGCGGCATCCCGATGGAACGCCCGAGGGCCTTCTCCGGGTCGCTCATCATGTACCGGTCGTCGGGGTGGATCCACGCCGGTACGTCGTGCGCGCCGCACACCGGGACGACCGAGGCCACGTGATCGATGTGGCCGTGGGTGAGGACCACCGCCACGGGCTTGAGCCGATGCTTCTCGAGCGCGTCCTCGACTCCCCGGGCGGCCTGGTGGCCGGGGTCGATGATCACGCACTCCTCACCCGCGGCGGGGGCGACCAGGTAACAGTTGGTCCCCCAGGCCCCGGCGGGGAACCCGGCAATCAGCACGATCGTCCTTCGTTGTGTCGTACGGGCGTCACTGGCTGTGGGTCAGAGCCTACCGGCGCTGCCGATTCCTCAGCGAACCCATATACGGTACGGGGCACACGCATGCGGTCGGCACACCAGACGCACGCGTACCGGTCGGCGGACGAGACGCATGAGGAGAAAACCCCGTGGTCAGCCAGGAACAGCGGCGGCGACAGCTCGCCCGGGAGAAGTTCTTGCGACAGCAGCAGCGGCGTACGGATGCCCGGCGCAAGGCGCGGATGCGCAATTCCGTGATCGCGTCGGTGCTCGGCGTGTTGCTGGTGGGCAGCGCGGTGTCGTACACGGCCGGGGTCTTCAAGAGCGACGACAAGAAGACGAACGCGGGCGCGGAGGTGTCCCCGAGCGCCTCGGCGCCCAGCAAGGCGCCGGACCCCTGTGCGAAGCCCGCCCCGGGCAAGGCCAAGTCGCTGAGCTGGAAGAAGGAGCCGGCGTTGACCATCGACACGTCGGCGAAGTACACGATGAAGCTGGCGACCACGTGTGGTGACATCGACATCGCGATGAAGACGGCCGCGGCCCCGCACACCGTGAACTCGTTCAACTTCCTCGCAGGCCAAGGCTTCTTCGACCACACCAAGTGCCACCGGCTCACCACCAGCGGCATCTACGTGCTGCAGTGCGGCGACCCGAAGGGCAACGGCACCGGCGGCCCCGGCTACACCATCCCGGACGAGAACCTGAAGGACAAGAGCCTGAAGGGCAACGTGTATCCGGCGGGCACCGTGGCCATGGCCAACCAGTACGACGCCTCGACCAACCAGGGCCGCAACACCGGCGGGAGCCAGTTCTTCCTCGTCTACCAGGACAGTCAGTTGCCGCCCTACTACACCCCGTTCGGCACCATCGACGCGTCCGGCATGAAGGTGCTGAAGAAGATCGCGGCCGCCGGCGCCCTGCCCGCCGATCCGACGACGGGCAACACCGCCCCGAACGCAACCGTCGTGATCAACAAGGCGACGGTGACGAAATCCTGAACGTCAACAGGTGAATTTCGGTCGCGCGGGATGCGGACAGCCGCCCCGCCGGTCGCCTATGTTGGCCGTGACGAAACTGTGGACGATGCTCGGGGGCGCTGAGGCTCCCCGCAGGCATCATGTGGAGGAGGCGCTGTGAGCAGCGACCCGTGGGGCCGCGTCGACGAGACGGGGACCGTGTACGTGCGGACGGCCGATGGCGAGAAGGTCGTCGGTTCCTGGCAGGCCGGCTCCCCCGAGGAGGCGCTGGCCTACTTCGAGCGCAAGTACGAGGGCCTGGTGGTCGAGATCGGCCTCCTCGAGAAGCGAGTGAAGACCACCGACCTGTCGGCGAAGGACGCCATGGCCGCCATCGACCACCTGCGGGAGCAGGTGGACGCCCATCACGCGGTCGGCGACCTGGACGCGCTGCGCGCCCGCCTTGACAAGCTCGTGGAGATCGTCGACGCGCGCCGTGAGGAGCGCAAGGCGCAGCGGGCCCGGCAGTCCGACGAGGCCCGCCACGCCAAGGAGGCGCTGGTCGCGGAGGCGGAGCAGTTGGCGCAGTCCGACCAGTGGCGGGCGGCCGGTGAGCGGCTGCGGTCGCTGGTGGACACCTGGAAGGGGCTGCCGCGGCTCGACCGGAAGTCGGACGACGAGCTGTGGCACCGCTTCTCGCACGCGCGGTCGGCGTTCTCCAAGCGCCGCAAGGCGCACTTCGCGCAGTTGGACGCGCAGCGCGAGGAGGCCCGCAAGACCAAGGAGAGGCTGGTCGCCGAGGCCGAGGCGCTGTCGGGTTCGACGGACTGGGGGCCGACGGCGGCGCGCTACCGCGAGCTGATGGCCGAGTGGAAGGCCGCCGGCCGTGCGCAGCGGGAGCACGAGGACGACCTGTGGAACCGGTTCCGAGGTGCGCAGGACGTGTTCTTCGCCGCGCGCAGCTCGGTCTTCGCGGAGCGGGACGCCGAGCAGGCCGAGAACCTCAAGCTGAAGGAGGAGCTGGCCGAGGAGGCGGAGAAGCTGCTGCCGATCACGGACCTGAAGGCCGCGCGCGCCGCCTTCCGCTCGGTCAACGAGCGCTGGGAGGCCATCGGGCATGTGCCGCGGGACGCGCGGGCGCGGGTCGAGGGCCGGATGCATGCGGTCGACCGGGCCATCCAGGAGGCCGAGGAGGCCGAGTGGCGGCGTACGAACCCGGAGGCGCGGGCACGTGCGGAGGGCCTGACCGGTCAGCTGCAGGCGGCCGTGGACAAGCTGCGGGCGCAGATCGAGCAGGCCCGGTCCGCGGGCAACACCTCGAAGGCCGAGAAGCTGGAGAAGGAGCTGGAGGGCCGCCAGGCGCTCCTGGACCAGGCCCTGAAGGGCCTGCAGGAGTTCGGCGGCTGACAGCCGGCTGAAAAGAGGGGCTCCCGTACCTCGGTACGGGAGCCCCTTTCGTGTGCTGTGGCGTCCGGTTACGGCCGGCGGGCCGAGGTGACGCGGTAGACGTCGTAGACGCCCTCCACGCCCCGCACCGCCTTCAGGACGTGGCCCAGGTGCTTCGGGTCGCCCATCTCGAAGGTGAAGCGGGAGGTGGCGACGCGGTCGCGGGATGTCTGGACGGCCGCCGAGAGGATGTTCACGTGCTGGTCGGACAGGACCCGGGTGACGTCCGAGAGCAGCCGCGAGCGGTCCAGCGCCTCCACCTGGATGGCGACCAGGAAGACGGAGGACTGGGTGGGCGCCCACTCCACGTCGAGGATGCGCTCCGGCTCGCGCGACAGTGACTCCACGTTGACGCAGTCGCTGCGGTGAACCGATACGCCATTACCACGTGTGACGAATCCGATGATCGGGTCGCCGGGGACGGGCGTGCAACAGCGGGCCAGTTTGACCCAGACGTCCTCGACGCCCTTGACGACGACACCCGGATCGCTGCTGGCGCGCCGCTTGCGGCCACGGCCCCGCGACGGCGGAACGGCCTCGTCGATCTCCTCGGTGGCCGCCTCCTCGCCGCCGAGTGCCTGCACCAGCTTCTGCACGACGTTCTGGGCCGCGACATGGCCCTCGCCGATCGCCGCGTACAGGGACGAGATGTCCGGGTAGCGCATCTCGTGGGCGAGGGTGACCAGCGAGTCGCCGGTGAGGATGCGCTGGATCGGCAGGTTCTGCTTGCGCATCGCCCGCGCGATCGCCTCCTTGCCCTGCTCGATCGCCTCGTCACGCCGCTCCTTGGAGAACCACGCCCGGATCTTGTTGCGGGCACGCGGCGACTTCACGAAGCCGAGCCAGTCGCGGGAGGGGCCCGCGCCGGGCGCCTTGGAGGTGAAGACCTCCACCAAGTCGCCGTTGTCCAGCGTGGATTCCAGCGGGACGAGGCGTCCGTTGACCCGGGCCCCTATCGTCCGGTGGCCGACCTCCGTGTGGACGGCGTAGGCGAAGTCGACCGGGGTGGCGCCGGCCGGCAGCGCTATCACGTCGCCCTTCGGGGTGAAGACGAAGACCTCGTTGCGGGACAGGTCGAAGCGCAGGGACTCCAGGAACTCGCTGGGGTCCTCGGTCTCCTTCTGCCAGTCCAGCAACTGCCGCAGCCACGCCATGTCGTTGATGGCGTCCTTGTCCTTGGCGCTCGAACGCGGCGTGTCCGTACGCACCTTGGAGGCGCCGGCGACGGCCTCCTGCTTGTACTTCCAGTGCGCGGCGATGCCGTACTCGGCGCGGCGGTGCATGTCGAACGTGCGGATCTGCAGTTCGACCGGCTTGCCGTTGGGTCCGATGACCGTCGTGTGCAGCGACTGGTACATGTTGAACTTGGGCATCGCGATGTAGTCCTTGAACCGCCCCGGAACCGGGTTCCAGCGGGCGTGGACCGTGCCCAGCGCCGCGTAGCAGTCGCGGACCGTGTCGACGAGGACGCGGATGCCCACCAGGTCGTAGATCTCCGCGAAGTCACGGCCGCGGACGATCATCTTCTGGTAGACGCTGTAGTAGTGCTTGGGGCGGCCGGTGACGGTCGCCTTGATACGGGCGGCGCGCAGGTCGGCCTGGACCTCGTCGGTGACGATCGCGAGGTATTCGTCGCGCTTGGGGGCGCGCTCGGCGACGAGGCGGACGATCTCGTCGTACATCTTGGGGTAGAGGATCGCGAACGCGAGGTCCTCCAGCTCCCACTTGATGGTGTTCATGCCCAGGCGGTGGGCGAGCGGCGCGTAGATCTCCAGGGTCTCGCGCGCCTTCTTCTCCTGCTTCTCGCGCTTGAGGTAGCGCATGGTGCGCATGTTGTGCAGACGGTCGGCGAGCTTGATGACCAGGACGCGCGGGTCCTTGGCCATGGCGACGACCATCTTGCGCACGGTCTCGGCCTGCGCCGCCTCGCCGAACTTGACCTTGTCCAGCTTGGTGACGCCGTCGACGAGGAGGGCGACGGTGTCGCCGAAGTCGCGGCGCAGCTGGTCCAGACCGTACTCGGTGTCCTCCACCGTGTCGTGCAGCAGGCCCGCCATCAAGGTGGCCGGGTCCATGCCGAGCTCGGCGAGGATGGTGGTGACGGCGAGGGGGTGCGTGATGTACGGGTCGCCGCTCTTGCGTTTCTGGCCGCGGTGCCAGCGCTCGGCGACCTGGTAGGCGCGCTCGATCTGGCGCAGCGTCGAGTTCTCGATCTTCGGGTCGTTGCTGCGCACTATCCGCAGCAGCGGCTCCAGGACCGGGTTGTACGGGTTGGCGCGCTGCACGCCGAGCCGGGCGAGGCGGGCGCGGACGCGGTTGGAGGAGCCGGTGCGGGCGGACGGGGACGGCGTCGCGCGGACGGCCGGAGTGCGCTCGGGAGGGGCCGGCTTGGGGCGCGGCTGCTCGGCCGCCTGGTCCGCGGGCGCGGACTGGGCGTGCTCCACCGTCCCGTGCGGGGCGTTCTTCGCGCTGCGCGCGGGGGTGTCCGCGGCCTTCGACGCGGGTTCGGGCTTGGCGGCGGCCAGTGGCTGGGCCTCGTCTGGCAAGAGGGCTCCTCGTGCACGATCCGGGTCCCCCGGTCAGGCTCCGGAGCACCCATGGTAGCGATCCCGGGCTCCGGGCTCGCCCTGAGGCCGAAGGACGGCCTGCTATGGGAGAAACGCACGAGGCGGGCCCCGGATTCCTCCGGGGCCCGCCTCGCGGTGTCCTGCGGCCCGACGGGGCCTTGCGCAGGGGTGTACGGCGCGGAACCTCAGACCTGGAGCAGTGCCTCCAGCGGGGCACCGGCCAGGGCCGGTTCCAGTCGGGCACGGCCGCCGAGGAAGCCCAGTTCCATGAGGACCGAGACACCCGCGACCTCGGCGCCCGCCCGGCGGATGAGCTGCAGTGAGGCCTCGGCGGTGCCGCCGGTGGCGAGGACGTCGTCGACGACCATCACGCGGTCGGACGCCGACAGGTCCTCGGCGTGCACCTCGATCTCCGCGGAGCCGTACTCCAGGTCGTACGCCTGCCGCAGGGTGGCTCCGGGCAGCTTGCCCGCCTTGCGTACGGGGACGAAGCCGATGCCCGCGCGGACGGCGACCGGGGCGCCGAGGATGAATCCGCGCGCCTCCAGACCGACGATCTTCGTCGCGCCGTGCCGTACGGTCAGCTCCGCCAGCGCGTCGGTGAGCGCGGTGAAGGCCGCCGGGTCCGCGAGCAGCGGGGTTATGTCCTTGAACATCACCCCCGGCTCCGGGTGGTCCGGCACGTCCCGGATACGGCTGAGCAGCAGTGCCTGTATGTCGGTCGTCTCGGTCATCGGCGCTTTCCGGAGGGTCGGCCGCGACCGCGGTTACGGGACGCGGGCTGGCTGCGCTGGCCGACGACCGCCGGTGCGGCGTCCTCCGGCTCGTCGGCGCGGGAGCCGTCCTCGGTCGCCTCTCCGACGGTCCCCGCCTCGGCGGCCTGCGCGCGTTTGGCGAGGACGCGGCGCTTGAGGGCCTTCATCTGCGGCTCGCGCTCCTTGAGGTCGGCGACGAGCGGCGTGGCGATGAAGATCGAGGAGTACGCACCGGCCGCGAGGCCGACGAACAGCGACAGCGAGATGTCGTTGAGTGTGCCCGCGCCGAGGAAGCCGCCACCGATGAACAGCAGGCCCGCCACCGGCAGCAGCGCCACCACCGTGGTGTTGATGGAGCGGACCAGGGTGCTGTTGATCGAGCTGTTGGCGATGTCGCTGAAGGTCCAGCGGGTCTGCTTGGTGATGTCCTTCGTCTGCTCCTTGAGGCTGTCGAAGACGACGACCGTGTCGTAGAGCGAGTAGCCGAGGATGGTCAGCAGACCGATCACCGTGCCGGACGTGACCTCGAAGCCGACGAGCGCGTAGATGCCGGTGGTGATGGTGATGTCGTGGATCAGTGCGACGAACGCGGCCAGGGCCATGCGCCATTCGAAGGCGATCGCCAGGTAGATCACGACCAGCACCATGAAGATCGCCAGGCCCTCCCAGGCCTTGCCGGCGATCTGCTCACCCCAGCTGGGGCCGACCAGGTCGGCGTTGATCTGCTCCGAGGGGACGCTGAGGTCCTTTGCCAGGGTGTCCTTGATCTGGTCGGACTTGCCGGTGTCGATTCCGGCGACCTGGATGCGCAGGCCGCCCGTGCCGAGCTTCTGCACCACGGCGGGATGGCCGGAGGCGTCCTGGGCGTAGTTCTCGGCCTGGGCCACCGAGACGCTCGTCTTCGGGGTGGTGAAGACCGCTCCGCCCTGGAACTCGATGCCCATGTTCAGGCCGCGCACCGCCAGGCCGACGATGGCCGTGATGGTGATCAGGATCGAGACGCCGTACCAGATCTTGCGGTTGCCGACGAAGTCGTAACCGACCTCGCCTCGGTGGAGCCGGGCGCCGAGGTTGCCGAGCTTCGACATCTCTCACGCCTCCTTCGGGTCGACGGGGGCGGAGGGACGACGGGTGCGCCGCAGGGGTGGCTTGGCGCCGAGGCGCTTGGGGTCGAGGCCGGACCAGCTGTGGCCGTTCGCGAAGAACGACCGGCGCGCCAGGATCGTCAGCAGCGGCTTGGTGAACAGGAACACCACCACGACGTCGAGCAGGGTCGTCAGGCCGAGCGTGAACGCGAAGCCCTGGACCTTGCCGACGGTGACGATGAACAGCACCGCGGCGGCGAGGAAGGACACGAAGTCGGACACCAGGATGGTGCGCCGGGCGCGCGGCCAGCCGCGTTCGACGGCGGGGCGCAGGGAGCGGCCCTCACGGATCTCGTCCCGGACGCGTTCGAAGTACACGATGAACGAGTCCGCGGTGATGCCGATCGCGACGATGGCGCCGCACACAGCGGGCAGGTTCAGCGCGAAGCCGATGGTCGGGCCGAGCAGCGACATGATCACGTAGGTGAGGATCGCGGACACCGCGAGGGACGCGACCGCGATGGCCGCGAGGCCGCGGTAGTAGGCGACCAGGTAGATCACGACGAGAGCCAGGCCGATGGCGCCCGCGATCAGACCGGCGTGCAGCTGCTCACCGCCGAGCGCGGCGGTCACCGTGGTGACGCTCGACTCCTTGAAGGTGAGCGGGAGCGCGCCGTACGACAGCATGTTGGACAGGCTCTGGGCGTCCTCCTGGGTGAAGCTGCCGGAGATCTCCGCGTTGCCGCCGGTGATGGCCGTCTGGACGTACGGGTGGGAGACGACCTCGTCGTCCAGGACGATCGCGAACTCGTTCTGCGGGGTCGTCTTCTGCGAAAGCTGACCGGTGATGTCGGCGAACTTCTTCGCGCCGCTGGAGTTGAAGGTCATCTGGACCTGCCAGCCGGCGGCACCCTGCGTGTCGTAGACGGCCTGGGCCTTCTTGACCTCCGTGCCGTCGACCGCGACCGGACCGAGCAGGAACTTGTTCCAGACGTTGCCGTCCTTGCCGCAGGCGACGGTGGGCTCGCCCGTCTTGGCGCCCTTGCCGGCCGTGGCGCGCTGCTCGGGCTTGCTGCAGTCGAGGGCGGCGTACTGGGCCTGGAGCCCCGCCGCGCCACCGGAGACGGACCCGGCGCTCGAGGAGGGCGAGGCGCTCGCGGAGGGCTTGGTGGAGGAGGCGGCGGACGCGGAGCTGCTCGCGGACGGCGTGGAGGTCGCCTTCAGCGCGTCGGTGACGGGACGGCCCTGCGAGGTGGCGGAGGACGACGGGCTCGCGGAGCCGGACGTCGCCTTGCTCTTGTTCGCCGAGCTCGACGGGCTGGGCGAGGCACTGCCGCCCGCGCTGGAGCTGGGGCTGGGGCTCGCCGAGGCGCCGGTGCCGGAGGCGTCGCGCTGCAGGACCGGACGGAAGTACAGCTTGGCGGTGGTGCCGACCTGTTCCCGGGCCTCCTTGGAGTTCGTGCCCCGGGGGATGTTGACGATGATGTTGCGATCGCCCTGGGTCTGGACCTCCGCCTCGGACACGCCCAGACCGTTGACCCGTCGGTTCATGATCTCGACCGCGGTGTCCATGTTGGTCTTGTTGATCGCGTTGGGCTGACCGGGCTCGTTGACCGCCGTCAGCGTGATGCTGGTGCCGCCGGCGAGGTCGATGCCGAGACGCGGAGTGGTGTGTCCGGAGGCGAACATTCCCCCGGTGAGCGCCGCGATGGCGATCAGGATGAGGGCCAGCGAGCGCCCTGGCTTGCTCTGGGCGCTCGCGCTTCGGCCCTTCTTCGGTGCTGCCACCTTGTCGTACTCCCTCTCGAGCCGCCGCGCGCGGGGTCAGCGCACGGGCAGCCATGCCATTGTGTCGGGATTCCGCACGAAAACCGCACAGCCCGGGCCGGGACGCGCCGGTCGCACGTCCTGGCCCGGGATGCGGTCACTTCGCGTCGGACTCGCCGTCGGTCTTCTTCGGCTCTGCTTCGTCGGTCTTCGCGTCGGACACGCCGTCGGTCTTCTTCGGCTCTGCTTCGTCGGTCTTCGCGTCGGACACGCCGTCGGTCTTCTTCGGCTCTGCTTCGTCGGTCTTCGCGTCGGTCGCGGCGTCCGCGTCCTTCTTGCCGAGGTCGACCTTGTCGTCGGCAGGGCCCGAAGAGGCGTCGGCGGCGGGCTCGTCGGTCTCGGTGAGGGAGGAGGCGTCGTCCGGCACGACGGCGGCGTCGGCCTTCAGCTCGTGCTCGATGCCGTGGACGATGCGGTTGTACTCGTCGTCGGTCAGGACGGCGCCGATCGCGTTCTTCGCGAAGAGCAGCTCAACGCCCGGGGCCGCGTCAAGGAGGACCGTGTCGTCGTTGACCTCCTTGACCGTCGCGTACATGCCCCCGATCGTGCGGACGCCGCTGCCGGGCTGCATGTCGTTGCGCATTTGCGCGGCCTGCTGCTGCTTGCGCTTGGCCGAGCGGGTCATCAGGAACATGGCCCCGATGAGCACGATGAACGGGAGGAGGGTCACGATATTCACGGGACGGAATTTCCTTCGCACGACCGCTCGATCGGCGGCCTGGTGGATGGGGGTGTGATGGGTGCCGCCCGCGAGGGCGGCATCGGCGGAGTCTAAGCGAGTCCGCACGCAAGGAACAACGCTCAGCATGGCACCCGGGTTCCTGCTGGTGCGAGTCCCCCGCCGTCACGCCCCGAACAGGCCCTGTTGTCCGTTTCCCCCGGTCGTCCCGCGTGGCGCGGTCAGCCCGAGGTGCGCCCAGGCGGCCGGTGTCGCCACCCGTCCGCGCGGGGTGCGGGCGAGCAGGCCCTCCCTGACGAGGAACGGTTCGGCGACCTCCTCCACGGTCTCGCGCTCCTCTCCCACGGCGACGGCGAGCGTGGAGAGGCCGACGGGGCCGCCGCCGAACAGCTTCAGCAGGGCCCCGAGGACGGCGCGGTCGAGGCGGTCGAGGCCGCGCGCGTCGACCTCGTAGACGGCGAGGGCCGCCGCCGCGATCTCCCGGGTGATCACTCCGTCGGCCTTGACCTGGGCGTAGTCCCGTACACGGCGCAGCAGCCGGTTGGCGATACGGGGGGTGCCACGGGAGCGTCCGGCGATCTCCGCGGCGCCCTGGGGGTCGATCTCCACGTCGAGCAGGCCCGCCGAGCGGTGGATGACGCGCTCCAGCTCGGCGGGCTCGTAGAACTCCATGTGCGCGGTGAAGCCGAAGCGGTCGCGCAGCGGGGGCGGCAGCAGGCCCGCGCGCGTGGTGGCGCCGACCAGCGTGAACGGCGGCAGCTCCAGCGGGATGGCGGTGGCGCCGGGACCCTTGCCGACGATCACGTCGACGCGGAAGTCCTCCATCGCCATGTAGAGCATCTCCTCCGCGGGCCTGGACATGCGGTGGATCTCGTCGAGGAAGAGGACCTCGCCCTCCTGCAGGGAGGAGAGGATCGCGGCCAAGTCGCCGGCGTGCTGGATGGCCGGGCCGCTGGTGATGCGGATGGGGGCACCCATCTCCGCCGCGATGATCATCGACAGGGTCGTCTTGCCGAGGCCGGGGGCGCCGGACAGGAGCACGTGGTCGGCGGTGGCGCCCCGCGCGCGTGCCGCGCGCAGCACCAGGTCGAGTTGCTCCCGGACCTTCTCCTGGCCGATGAACTCGCCCAGGTCCTTGGGGCGCAGGGCGGCCTCGACGGCCTGGTCCTCACCGTCGGCGACAGAGCCCACCAGCCGCTCGGAGGCGGAAGTGTCGGTCGTGTCGTCCCAGTTCACTTGACGTCTCCTGCTCAGCGGGCTCGGTTCAGGGTCTGCAGGGCCGCCTTGAGGAGGGCACCCACCTGGGGCGTGCCCCCGGCGCCCTCGGCCTGCGGGGCCACCGCGGCGACCGCCTCCTCCGCCTCCCGGGTCGCGTACCCGAGGCCGACCAGGGCGGCGTGCAGCTGGTCGCGCCAGCCGGAGGCGGGGGGTGCGGCGGCCGCGGGGGCGCCGACCGGCTCGCCCAGGCGGTCCTTCAGCTCCAGGAGCAGCTTCTGGGCGCCCTTCTTGCCGATGCCGGGGACGGCGATGAGCGCCTTCTCGTCACCGGTCGCCACAGCGCGGCGCAGCGCGTCCGGGGAGTGCACGGCCAGCATGGACTGCGCCAGGCGCGGGCCGACACCGCTCGCGGTCTGCAGCAGCTCGAAGACCTGGCGCTCGTCGTCGTCCACGAAGCCGTACAGGGTCAGCGAGTCCTCCCGGACGACCAGGGAGGTCGCGAGCTTCGTCTGCCGGCCGAGCCGGAGCCCGGAGAGCGTGTTCGGCGTGCACTGGACGGCGATGCCGATGCCGCCCACCTCGACCACCGCGGAGTCCGGGGCGAGGGCGGCGACCGGGCCACTGACGAAGGCGATCATGCGGTACGGCCTTTCGTTGCGTGCTTCGATGCGTGCAGGGCGACGGCCTGCTGGAGCCGGTTCTGCGCGGGGGCCCGCCAGATGTGGCAGATGGCGAGGGCGAGGGCGTCGGCGGCATCGGCGGGCCTGGGCGGCGCGTCCAGCCGGAGCAGCCGCGTGACCATCGCGCCGACCTGCGCCTTGTCGGCACGTCCGGTGCCGGTGACGGCCGCCTTGACCTCGCTCGGGGTGTGCAGGGCGACGGGGATGCCGCGGCGGGCCGCGCACAGCGTGGCGACGGCGCTGGCCTGGGCGGTGCCCATCACCGTCCGCACGTTGTGCTGGCTGAAGACGCGCTCGACGGCGACGAACTCGGGTCGGTGCTCGTCCAGCCACTGCTCGATGCCCTGCTCGACGGCGACGAGGCGGTGGCCGAGGTCGGCGTCCACGGGCGTCCGGACGACGCCGACGCCGAGCATGGTGAGCGTGCGCCCGGGCACGCCCTCGACCACCCCGACACCGCACCGCGTCAGCCCCGGGTCCACCCCCAGCACGCGCACGCCTGTCCCCTCCCCTTCTTCACGGCTGAACCGCCGCCGCTCTCGCGGACCTGGCTGAACACCGTCGGGGTTCCCCAATGGATGGTTGCGGTCCGTGGACGGTGATCTCTGTCTGACGCCAGGCTATCCGGCGGCACCGACAACGACCCGCAAAGCGACGGGCCGACAGGAGCGTCCCGTCGGCCCGTCGAATCCAGCGGCAGCGTTACGCGCCGACCTTCTCCATGATGTCGTCGCTGACGTCGAAGTTCGCGAAGACGTTCTGCACGTCGTCGCTGTCCTCGAGCGCGTCGATCAGCTTGAAGATCTTCTTGGCGCCCTCCTCGTCCAGCTGGACCTGCATGGTCGGGACGAAGTTGGCCTCGGCGGAGTCGTAGTCGATCCCGGCGTCCTGCAGGGCCTTGCGGACCGCGACCAGGTCGGTGGCCTCGCTGATGACCTCGAAGGACTCGCCGAGGTCGTTGACCTCCTCGGCGCCCGCGTCGAGCACGGCGCCCAGGACGTCGTCCTCGGTCAGTCCGCCCTTGGGGACGATCACGACGCCCTTGCGGTTGAACAGGTACGAGACCGAGCCCGGGTCGGCCATGGAGCCGCCGTTGCGGGTCATGGCTACGCGCACGTCGGAGGCGGCACGGTTGCGGTTGTCGGTGAGGCACTCGATGAGCACCGCGACACCGTTCGGACCGTAGCCCTCGTACATGATCGTCTCGTAGTCGGCACCGCCGGCCTCGAGCCCCGCGCCGCGCTTGACGGCGGAGTCGATGTTCTTGTTCGGGACCGACGACTTCTTCGCCTTCTGGATGGCGTCGTAGAGAGTCGGGTTGCCGTCGGGGTCCGCGCCGCCCGTCCGGGCCGCCACCTCGATGTTCTTGATCAGCTTCGCGAAGAGCTTGCCGCGCTTGGCGTCGATCACGGCCTTCTTGTGCTTCGTCGTGGCCCATTTAGAGTGGCCGGACATCTGCCTGTCTCCTTCGCGTAACCCATCTCTGCAACGAACTCCCCCAGACCTTAACGGCTGGGGGGACCCCCAGAGATCCTACAAGGACTCCGGTGCCCGATGGGCGCGCACCATGTCGACGAAGAGGGCGTGCACCCGGTGGTCGCCGGTCAGCTCCGGGTGGAACGACGTGGCGAGTGCGTTGCCCTGGCGTACGGCGACGATGTGGCCGTCGTGCTCGGCGAGCACCTCGGCGCCCGCCCCGACGGACTCGACCCAGGGGGCGCGGATGAAGACGCCCTCTACAGGATCGCCCTCGATGCCCTCGACGTCGACGGCCGCCTCGAAGGACTCGTTCTGCCGTCCGAAGGCGTTCCGGCGCACGATCATGTCGATGCCGCCGACGGTCTCCTGGCCGGAGCGCGGGTCGAGGATCTTGTCCGCGAGCATGATCATGCCCGCGCAGGTGCCGTAGACAGGCATGCCGTCGCGCACGCGCGCGCGCAGGGGTTCCATCACTCCGAAGAGGGTGGCCAGCTTGGAGATGGTGGTGGACTCGCCGCCGGGGAGGACGAGGCCGTCGACCTCGGCGAGCTCTTCGGGGCGCCGCACCGGCCTGGCCACGGCGTCGGCCGCGGCCAGGGCGATGAGATGCTCCCGTACGTCGCCCTGGAGGGCCAGGACGCCTATGACGGGTGCGTCAGTCATGTGTTCGTGCAGTCCTCGTGCTGTTCCTGCGGTGACTTACCAGCCGCGGTTGGCGTAGCGCTCGGTCTCGGGGAGGGTGTCGCAGTTGATGCCGACCATGGCCTCGCCGAGGTTGCGGGACGCGTCCGCGATGATCTTGGGGTCGTCGTAGAAGGTGGTGGCCTTCACGATGGCGGCGGCGCGCTTGGCCGGGTCGCCGGACTTGAAGATGCCGGAGCCTACGAAGACGCCCTCGGCGCCGAGCTGGCGCATCAGCGCGGCGTCGGCCGGGGTGGCGACGCCACCGGCGGAGAACAGCACGACCGGGAGCTTGCCCAGCACGGCGACCTCCTTGACCAGCTCGTACGGGGCGCGCAGCTCCTTGGCGGCGGCGTACAGCTCGTGGTTGTCGAAGCCGCGCAGCTTGGCGATCTCGTTCTTGATCTGGCGCAGGTGGCGGACGGCCTCGACGACGTTGCCGGTGCCGGCCTCGCCCTTGGAGCGGATCATCGCGGCGCCCTCGGCGATGCGGCGCAGGGCCTCGCCGAGGTTGGTGGCGCCGCAGACGAAGGGGGTGGTGAAGGCCCACTTGTCGGAGTGGTTGACCTCGTCGGCGGGGGTGAGGACCTCCGACTCGTCGATGTAGTCGACGCCGAGGGACTGCAGGACCTGGGCCTCGACGAAGTGGCCGATGCGGGACTTCGCCATGACCGGGATGGAGACGGCGTTGATGATGCCCTCGATCATGTCCGGGTCGGACATGCGGGCCACGCCCCCGTCCTTGCGGATGTCGGCCGGGACCCGCTCGAGAGCCATGACCGCGACGGCGCCCGCGTCCTCGGCGATCTTCGCCTGCTCCGGCGTGACGACGTCCATGATCACGCCGCCCTTGAGCTGCTCGGCCATGCCGCGCTTGACGCGGGCGGTGCCGGTCTCGGGGGTCTGGGGGGTGGAGAGCTCGCTGGACACGGGTTTCGACCTCACTCGGAAAAAGAGGGATTTCTGCTGGACCGAGGAAACGGCACGGGTACAGGCCACTGCAAGGGCCAATGGGGAGCCGGTGGATCGTTTTGCGCCGTGGCGCGAAACGACGGTGTCAGGCCGCCGACCGGTCCGTCAGTGCAGCCGGGGGCTCGTCGTCCATTTCGAACGCCATGGGGAACGGGGCGTGCCCGGCGAGGCGGAACCAGCGCACCTTGCGGTGCCGGCGCAGGGCCCGCGCCGCGCGTACGGCGTCGTTGTGGAAACGGCGGGCCATCGGAACCCGGCGCACCGCCTCGGTCAGCTCCCGTGCGGCTGCCTCTCCGCCGGGCGCCTCGCGCACCGCCTCGACCTGCTGCGCCTCCGCGAAGACGGCCCGGAGCGCCTGGCTCAGCTCGCTCTCGGCGACCTCCCGCTGCTCCTCCTCGGCCTGCCGGGCCGCGTGTGCGGCCTCGTACAGGACGATCGACGCGGCCGGGTCGAGCACTCCGGAGGTGGCCAGTTCCTGGGCGACCGAGGCCCGCCGCAGCAGCTGGGCGTCGAGCGCGGCGCGTGCCGCGTCGATCCGGGCGTGCAGCCGGTCGAGCCGCCCCGCGGTCCAGCTCAGATAGAGGCCGATCACGACGAGGGCGACAAGGATCCAGATGAGGGTTGCGGTCACGGGCGAAGGTTATCGGCCCCCGCTCACCGCTCCCTCGGCTCCCTCGGGCCCACCGGAACGCCGGGCCCGGCGGCCGGCACTCAGTCCCGCGCCAGGCCCAACCGCGCCCGCAGCCCCGTGCGCTCGTCCGCCGCCACCGCCGCCGCGCCCGCCGTCACCGTCTCGTAGACCGACAGGATGTCCGCGCCGACCGTCGACCAGTCGAAGCGCCGCACGTGGGCGCTTCCCCGGGCACGCAGTTCGGCTCGGCGGTCCGCGTCGTTCAGCAGGCGTACCGCGGCGTCGGCGAGGGCGCCGGCGTCCTCGTTGGCGAACAGCTCGCCGGCCGCTCCCTGGTCCAGCACCTGCGCGAAGGCGTCCAGGTCGGAGGCGAGGACCGGGGCGCCCGCCGACATGGCCTCGACGAGGATGATGCCGAAGCTCTCGCCGCCGGTGTTGGGCGCCACGTACAGGTCGACGCTGCGCAGCAGGCGCGCCTTGTCCTCGTCGCTGATCATGCCGAGGAACTCCACGCGCGAGCGCAGCTCGGCGGGGAGCGTCTCGACCGCCTCCTCCTCGTCGCCCCGGCCCGCCACCAGCAGTCGTGTCTGCGGCCGGGCGGCAAGGATCTTCGGCAGGGCCTTCATGAGGACCGGCAGGCCTTTGCGCGGTTCGTCGATGCGCCCGATGAAACCGATCGTGTCCCCCTGCCACTCGGGCCTCGGCTCTGCCTTCGCGAAGAAGGCGACGTCCACGCCGTTCGGGATCACCACCGCGTCGCCGCCCAGGTGTTCGACGAGGGTGCGCCGCGCGTACTCGCTCACCGCGATCCGCGCGCTGATCTTCTCCAGGGCCGCCTGGAGGATCGCGTACGCGGCGATCATGGCCCGGGAGCGCGGGTTCGACGTGTGGAAGGTCGCCACGATCGGGCCCTGCGCCGCCCAGCAGGCCAGCAGGCCCAGGGACGGCGAGGCGGGCTCGTGGATGTGGATCACGTCGAACCCGCCGTCGTGCAGCCAGCGCCGCACCCGCGCGGCGCTCAGGAAGCCGAAGTTCAGACGCGCCACCGAGCCGTTGTACGGCACCGGGACGGCACGCCCGGCCGAGACGGCGTACGGCGGCAGGGGGGTGTCGTCGTCCGCGGGGGCGAGGACGGACACCTCGTGCCCGAGGCGGATGAAGTACTCGGCCAGATCGCGGATGTGGAACTGGACGCCGCCCGGCACGTCCCAGGAGTACGGGCAGACGATGCCGATCCTCACGGCGTGCCCTTCCGGGGGTCCATGCTCGGGTCCAGGTCGGCGAGCCACAACCGCTGCAGCATGTGCCAGTCCTCCGGATGCTCGGTGACCCCCGTGGCGAAGGCGTCTGCCAGCGCCTGTGTCATGACAGACGTCTTCTCGGCCCGGCCACCTGACTGGGGTACCTCGATCGGGGGATGCACGCGGCCCTGCATGACGGGCGAGTCGTCGTACCAGAGCGTCACCGGCAACAACAACGCGCCGGTCTGCTGGGCGAGCAGCGCCGGTCCCGCAGGCATCCGGGCCGTCTCGCCGAAGAAGGTGACCTCGACGCCGGAGGCGGACAGGTCCCGGTCGGCGACCAGGCAGACCAGTCCCCCGTCGCGCAGCCGCCGGGCCAGGGTGCCGAACGCGGACCCGCCGCTGTGCGGCAGCACCTCCATGCCGAGGCCCTCGCGGTAGGCGACGAACCGGTCGTAGAGCGTCTCCGGCTTGAGCCGCTCGGCGACCGTCGTGAACGGCGTGCGCAGCTCGGTGGTGACCCAGGCGCCCGCCAGGTCCCAGTTGGCCAGGTGCGGCAGAGCGAGCACGACGCCCTTGCCGGCGGCGAGCCCGTCGGTCAGGAAGTGCAGGTCCTTGGGGTGGAAGCCGCGCCTTATGCGCTCCGGGCTCCAGACGGGCAGCCGGAACGACTCCATCCAGTAGCGCAGGTACGACCGCATGCCCGCCCGCGTCAGCTCGGCGAGCCGCTCCGGGGTCGCGTCGGGAACCACGCGCGCGTAGTTGCTCTCGAGCCGTCGTACACCCTTGCCGCGCTGTTTCCAGGCGAGGTCGGCGATGGTGCGGCCGAGCCGGGTGGCGACGGGTTCGGGCAGCGTCTTCACCGTGCTCCAGCCCAGGCCGTAGAGCCCGTCCGTGAGCCGTTCCTGGAGGCTGGTCATGCCGCCGCCCCGCTCCTTCCCGCCGCTCACTTGGCCGCCTCGCTGCCGTGCGAGGTGCTCTCGTCGTTCTGCGCGGCCGCGGCGGCGTCCGCCTCGGCGGACTCCCGGCGCACGGTGACGACCCGCTGGATCAGCGTCACCAGACTGCCGACGGCGACGATCCACAGCGCGATCGGCAGCAGCCACTGGATGCCGGGCACGCCGAACTTGTGCAGGCCCGCGAAACCGGCGGCGACCAGGGAAATCACCAGGCGTTCGGCGCGCTCCACGAGGCCGTTGACCGCCACGGGCAGCCCGATCGACTCGCCGCGGGCCTTGGTGTACGACACCACCTGGCCGCTGGCCAGGCAGAAGATCGACACCGCGCACAGGACATTGTCGTCGCCGTTGCCCGCGTACCACAGGGCGAAGCCGCCGAAGATCGCGCCGTCGGCGACCCGGTCGAGCGTGGAGTCCAGGAAGGCGCCCCAGCGGCTGGATCGGCCCAGCTGGCGGGCCATGTTGCCGTCGACGAGGTCGGAGAAGACGAACAGCGTGATGACGACCGTGCCCCAGAAGAACTCGCCCCGGGGGTAGAAGACCAGTGCGCCCGCGATCACGCCGGCGGTGCCGATCAGCGTGACCGTGTCGGGGCTGACGCCCCGCCGGATCAGAAACGCGGCGAACGGTGTGAGAACACGCGTGAAGAAAGCACGCGCGTACTTGTTCAGCATGGCCTTCCCGACGGTCGGTGAGCCGCGCGGCCCCTGCTGGCCACCGGCGCGCCCAATCGTAGCCACGCGCGCGTGGGCGCGACGGCCGGGCACCCAAGGCCCGGTGTCACGGCCTGATGGCGCCCGGGTCACGGCGCGATCGCGCCGGGTGGAGCACGGCCCGCAAACGGGATCACGTCCCTCGTATGGACGCATTGTGACGCGAGTGCAAAGCTCGAAAGAACCGCGGGCGTCACAGGAGCCGCGTTCGCACGCGGGTCCGCATGTCCGCGCCCACAGTGACCTCACCGTGCACGGGAGGCAAGGCCATGGGCGACAAGGCGAACGTACACCCCGGAGCCGCCGGCAGGGCAACGGCGGCCGACCGGCCCGCGTCCGTACGGAATGTGGTGCTGGTCGGCCACAGCGGATCGGGCAAGACGACTCTGGTGGAGGCTCTCGCGCTGACGGCGGGAGCGCTGAACCGGGCGGGCCGTGTGGAGGACGGCGGCACCCTCTCCGACTACGACGAGATCGAGCACCGGCAGCAGCGCTCGGTGCAGCTCTCCCTGGTTCCCGTCGAATGGGACGGGATCAAGATCAACCTGCTGGACACTCCTGGATACGCCGACTTCGTCGGGGAGCTCCGGGCCGGTCTGCGCGCCGCGGACGCGGCCCTTTTCGTCGTCTCGGCCTCGGACGGTGTGGACGGCTCCACCCGCATGGTGTGGGAGGAGTGCGCGGCCGTCGGCATGCCGCGCGCCATCGTGATCACGCACCTGGAGGCGGCGCGGGCCGACTTCGAGGAGATGACCCGCCGTTGCGCGGAGGCTTTCGGCGGGGACGACCCCGACGCCGTCCTGCCGCTGTACCTGCCGCTGCACGGCCCGCAGGGCCCCGACGGGCACGCGCCCGTGACCGGCCTGGTCGGTCCGCTCACGCAGAAACTGTTCGACTACTCGACCGGCGAGCGCAAGGAGTCCGAGCCGGGCGAGGACCAGCTGCCGGGGATCGAGGAGGCCCGCAACCGGCTCATCGAGGGGATCATCTCCGAGAGCGAGGACGAGACCCTCATGGACCGCTACCTCGGCGGTGAGCAGGTCGACATCAAGACGCTGATCCAGGACTTGGAGCGGGCCGTGGCGCGCGGCAGCTTCTTCCCCGTCCTGGCCGCCGCCCCCGCCGCCGAGGGCGCCAGGCAGGGCATCGGCACGGTCGAGCTGCTGGAGCTGATCATCGGCGGGTTCCCGACCCCGTTCGAGCACCCGATGCCCGGGGTCACCACCGTCGACGGCAAGCCGCGCGAGCTGAAGGCCTGCGACACCGAGGGCCCGCTGGTCGCCGAGGTCGTCAAGACCTCCTCCGATCCCTACGTCGGCCGCATCTCGCTGGTCCGCGTCTTCTCCGGCACCCTGCGCCCCGACCAGACGGTGCACGTCTCCGGGCACGGCCTGGCCGACCGCGGCCACGAGGACCACGACGTCGACGAGAAGATCGGCGCCCTGTCCATGCCCTTCGGCAAGCAGCAGCGCCCGGTCACGCACGCCGTCGCGGGCGACCTGGTGTGCGTGGCCAAGCTCGGCCGTGCCGAGACCGGGGACACCCTCTCGGCCAAGGAGGACCCGCTCCTGATGGAGCCCTGGCAGATGCCCGACCCGCTGCTGCCGCTCGCCATCCAGGCGCACAGCAAGGCGGACGAGGACAAGCTCAGCCAGGGGCTGGCCCGGCTGGTCGCCGAGGACCCGACCATGCGCCTGGAGCAGAACCCGGACACCCACCAGGTGGTGCTGTGGTGCCTGGGCGAGGCCCACGCGGACGTCGCCCTGGAGCGGCTGCGCAGCCGGTACGGCGTCCAGGTCGACGTGGTCCCGCACAAGGTGTCCCTCCGGGAGACCTTCGCGGGCAGGTCCGCCGGCAGGGGCCGTCATGTGAAGCAGTCCGGCGGGCACGGCCAGTACGCGATCTGCGAGATCGAGGTCGAACCGCTGCCGGGCGGCTCCGGCGTCGAGTTCGTGGACAAGGTGGTCGGCGGAGCGGTGCCGCGGCAGTTCATCCCGTCCGTCGAGAAGGGGGTGCGCGCGCAGGCCGCCAAGGGTGTGGCCGCCGGCTACCCGCTGGTCGACATCCGGGTCACGCTGCTCGACGGCAAGGCGCACTCCGTGGACTCCTCGGACGCCGCCTTCCAGACGGCGGGCGCGCTCGCCCTGCGCGAGGCGGCGGCCGACGCCACGATCCATCTGCTGGAACCGGTCGCCGAGGTGTCGGTGCTGGTGGGCGACGAGTACGTGGGCGCCGTGATGAGCGACCTGTCCGCGCGGCGCGGCCGGCTGCTGGGCACCGAGCAGGTCAGCGGCGGCCGGACTCTGGTACGGGCCGAGGTGCCGGAGATCGAGATCGGCCGGTACGCGATCGACCTGCGCTCCCTCTCGCACGGCACCGCACGCTTCAGCCGCTCCTACGCGCGGCACGAGCCGATGCCGGCACAGGTCGGGGAGAAGCTCCGTCAAGAGGCCCTGAAGTCCCAGTAGTTGAACCCTTGTTCCCCTCTCCGTGCGGGAGCGGCAGAGTGAGCCGTAGGGGCGCGTGAAGCGACCCGGAGGCGAACGACCGTCAAAAGCGCGGCTTCCGGTCGTCCGCTCCCGCATGTCAGTGCCTGCGGATACGCTGATGTCCTGATCAAGTCGACACACATCAGCACGCCGGCCTGTTCAACAGGTGTGCGGAGCAAGGAAGTCGGGAAAGGCCGCAGGAGCGGGTTCGGCGGCGAGGGGGCGGCAGTGACGGACGGATTCGATTTCAGCCCCGGGGCACAGGTGCCCCTTTCGGGCTCCGCGGGCCAGACGGCGGCGACCTACGCCCTGGCCTCGGCGGCGTACCGGGAGGACGACGAGGTCACGAAGATCCTCGAGGCCGACAACGAGTGGCACCAGTCGACCGTCAAGGCCCCGCGTCCGTGGGCGAGGATCTTCCGTCCCAAGCTCGGTGAGGCCTACTCCCGCGCGGTGATCGACCGCATGCTGGGCGCCGGGCGCAAGCCCCTCATCCAGTCGTTCGGCACCGAGCCGCAGGTCGTCGTGGAGCACTGCCTGGCGGCCCACCGCATCCGCCGGGAACGCGACAACCGGCTGACGGCGGTGACGGTCCTGTGCGGGGTGCTGTTCCTGCCGGGATTCCTGGTGTGGCTGCTGGTGTTCCAGATCCGCACCACCCTCGGCAGGCGGACGGACAGGAGCGCCGGTGCGCTCGCCACGACCCTTCTGGTCGCCGTCGGCGCCCTCGCCGTGATCTTCCTGATCCGTATGCCGTTCTCCGGCTTCTGGGCGTGGTACTCGCGCGCGGCGGTCGTCATGCCGGTCGTCGGCTGGTTCTGGGCCAAGCAGATCTGCGAACGCACGGCGAAGGACCTGCGTGAGCGCTGGGAGAGTCTGCTCGCGGGCGGCGGCCTGGGCGCCAAGATCCCCGAGGCGGTGCCCGGACACCCCGGTGACGCGGCCGAGCAGCTGCGCAAGGAGCTCACCCGGCTGAGCGCCGAGCAGCGGTCCAACTCCGTCTTCTACGCCGGCCCCAAGGGCATCCTCGGCATGGGCACACGCTGGGGCAGCTGGCAACTGGCCGAGGACCTGGTCTCCGCCGTGCCGGGGAAGGACTTCCACCCCTTCCGCAGCTGGGACGTGATCACCGCGATCCAGGGCGACCTGGCGATGCTGGAGCGGACCTCCATCAACACCGGCGGTTTCCCGAAGCCTTCCATAACGCACTGGATCGTCACACCGATCGGTGAGAAGGCGAAGGAGGTCTCCCGGCCCAGCGGAGCCGACGTGGACGCGTACACGATCAAGACGCACGCGATACAGGACATCTGCAACAAGCAGCAGTTCGGCAGCGGCGACCGGCACTACCTCGGCGTCCAGTGGACGCTGTGGGACGGCCAGTTGATCATCACCATGCTCATCACGGTGACGGTGCTGCACGACACCCTGCGCATCGAGGTCACCGGGCACGCCCTGGGGCCCGTCAACTCCCTGTTCACCACGAAGCCCGAGCCCAAGGAGAAGGAGGTGGCGAAGACCGTCAAGTTCTGGGAGACCCGCAAGGTGAGGCTGCCGCTGGTCGACGCCGACGAGGTGGTGCGGCTCGCCGCGCGCGCCCCGCTCACCTGGTATCCGCCGTTCCTGAACTGGCTCGGCGGCTCGCTGACCCTCCCGGAGCCGTTCGGTCTGCGCCACGCCTGGGCGGACCAGCCGTGGCGTCACCGTTTCATGGCCGACGACGCCCTGCGCGCGGCCACGCCGGTGCTGCGGGTGGTGCACGCGGCGGCGATCCGGGTCCTGAAGGACCACGGGGTGGACGTGGAGGCGTTCGGGACACGGTCGACGTTTCTCAGCACGCAGGTGCAGGACCCTACGCCGAAGAAGGCCGACGTCTACGACGCGTGACGGTGCCCCCTGGCTCGAGTGGCGTTCGGCGCTGCTGCCGGGCGCGGGTGGGTTTCGCTTGCCCCCACTCGCAGGGTGCCTCCCCCCAAGCTCTTCGAGCAGGGCACCCCCAGCGCCCACCCGTGCCGCCCCTGGGGCCCCCAGGCCGTCAAGGCGCTGAGGGAGGCACGACTGCCCGCAGCTAACTGGGCCACGCCTCCGCCAGCATCTTCCGCGTGTCCGCCAGCAGCTGCGGAAGTACCTTCGTGTGGCCGACCACCGGCATGAAGTTCGTGTCGCCGCCCCAGCGCGGCACGATGTGCTGGTGCAGGTGGGCGGCGATGCCCGCGCCGGCGACCGAGCCCTGGTTCATGCCGATGTTGAACCCATGGGCCCCGGAGGCCGTGCGCAGCGCGGTCATCGCCTGCTTGGTCAGCTCGGCGAGCTCCGCGGTCTCCGGCTCCGTGAGGTCGGTGTAGTCGGCGACATGGCGGTAGGGCACGACCATCAGATGGCCGCCGTTGTACGGGTACAGGTTCAGCACCGCGTACACCTGCCCGCCCCGCTTGACGATCAGCCCGTCCTCGTCCGACTTGGCCGGGATGGAGCAGAACGGACAGCCGTCGTCGGCCCCCGGACCGGTCGGCTTGTTCTCGCCCTGGATGTAGGCCATCCGGTGGGGCGTCCACAGGCGCTGGAACGCGTCCTGCGTCCCCACTCCGATCTGCTGCTCCGGCTCACTCGTCATGAGGTGCAGCATATGGCGTCCTCGCCGGAGCAGGGCAAAGGCCCCCGGATCGCCCGGGGGCCTTCGGATGCCTGGCTGGAGGCCGTCAGACCTGCGCCCGCTCCTCGACGACCTGCGCGATCTTCGCGATGGCCTCGTCGAACGGAATGCCGTTCTCCTGGGAGCCGTCCCGGAAGCGGAACGACACCGAGCTGTGGGACATGTCGTCGTCGCCCACGATGACCATGAAGGGCACCTTCTGCTTCTGGGCGTTGCGGATCTTCTTCTGCATCCGGTCGGAGGAGGAGTCGACCTCGACGCGCAGGCCCCTCTTCTTCGCGGCCGCGGCGAACTTCTCCAGGTACTCGACATGGGCGTCGCCGATCGGGATGCCGATCGCCTGGACCGGGGCCAGCCAGGCCGGGAACGCACCCGCGTAGTGCTCCAGGAGCACGGCGAAGAAGCGCTCGATCGAGCCGAACAGCGCGCGGTGGATCATGACGGGGCGCTGCTTGGAACCGTCCGCGGCCGTGTACTCGAGGTCGAAGCGCTCCGGCAGGTTGAAGTCCAGCTGGACGGTCGACATCTGCCAGGTCCGGCCGATGGCGTCCTTGGCCTGGACGGAGATCTTCGGGCCGTAGAAGGCGGCGCCGCCCGGGTCGGGAACCAGAGGCAGGCCCTGCTTCTCGGCGACCTGCCGCAGGGTCTCGGTGGCCTCCTCCCAGGCCTCGTCGGAGCCGACGAACTTCTCCGGGTCCTTGGTGGACAACTCCAGGTAGAAGTCCGTGAGGCCGTAGTCGCGCAGCAGGTTCAGCACGAAAGTAAGCGTCTTGTCGAGTTCCTCGGCCATCTGCTCACGCGTGCAGTAGATGTGCGCGTCGTCCTGGGTGAAGCCGCGGGCTCGGGTGAGGCCGTGCACGACACCCGACTTCTCGTACCGGTACACGGTCCCGAACTCGAACAGGCGCAGCGGCAATTCGCGGTAGGAGCGGCCGCGCGCATCGAAGATCAGGTTGTGCATCGGGCAGTTCATGGGCTTGAGGTAGTAGTCCACGCCCTCGTCGAGCTGCATGGGCGGGTACATGCCGTCGGCGTACCAGTCCAGGTGGCCCGAGGTCTCGAAGAGCTTCCCCTTCGTCGCGTGCGGGGTGTAGACGAACTCGTACCCCTCTTCCTCGTGGCGGCGGCGCGAGTAGTCCTCCATGACGCGCCGGACGATGCCGCCCTTGGGGTGGAAGACGGCGAGGCCGGAGCCGATCTGCTCGGGGATGGAGAACAGGTCCAGTTCGGAGCCGAGCTTGCGGTGGTCACGCTTCTCGGCCTCGGCCAGGAAGTCGAGGTAGGCCCTCAGCTCGTCCTTCGACGGCCAAGCGGTTCCGTAGATGCGCTGGAGCATCGGGTTCTTCTCGCTGCCGCGCCAGTAGGCGGCCGCGTTGCGCATCAGCTTGAACGCCGGGATGTAGCGGGTCGAGGGCAGGTGGGGACCGCGGCAGAGGTCCTTCCAGCACAGCTCGCCGGTCTTGGCGTCCAGGTTGTCGTAGATCGTCAGCTCGCCGGCGCCGACCTCGACGTCCGCTCCGTCCTCGGAGGAGGCAGAACCCTTGAGACCGATCAGTTCGAGCTTGTACGGCTCGTTCGCCAGCTCCTCGCGGGCGGCCTCGTCGCCGACGACACGGCGGGAGAAGCGCTGACCGCGCTTCTGGATCTCCTGCATCTTCTTCTCGATGGCCTTGAGATCCTCGGGCGTGAACGGCTTCTCCACGTCGAAGTCGTAGTAGAAACCGTCCTTGACCGGCGGGCCGATGCCCAGCTTCGCCTCGGGGAAGATCTCCTGCACGGCCTGGGCCATCACGTGCGCGGTGGAGTGGCGCAGGATGTTCAGGCCGTCCTCGGAGGAGATCTCGACGCCCTCGACGGTCTCGCCGTCCTTCACCTCGTAGGCGAGGTCCTTGAGCTCACCGCCCACGCGCGCGGCGATGATCGAGCGCTCGCCGGTGAAGAGGTCGGCGGCCGTAGTGCCCGTCGTCACCACGCGCTCTTCCCGCTCGGAATCGCGTTGGATGATCACACGGACGTCTGACACCGGACTCTCCTGACTGCTGGTGGATGCGGCGCCATACCTGGAGCGCGCGCATGACTGGGATCGTACCGACCCACGGCCGCCCACCGCGAAACGGTTCCGGTGCCCCGGGGGGCTCAGTCCCCGCCGCACGCCTCCTCGAAGAAGTCCAGGTTCTCTTGAAGCGACTTCATCAGCCGGTCCCGCTCGGCCTCGTCGACCTGCACCGGCGCCACGCCGGACGCGGCCGCGAGGCGCCGGAAGCCGCCCCGGCTCTCCAGCCGTCCGTGCACTCTGATCGGCAGTCCGACGAGGTGGGCGTGGCCCGCGATGCGGTACGACTCCTCGTCCAGGGTCATCCGTACGTGCGGCACCTCGGCCCCGGCGAGGACCCGCAGCCGTACGGTGCCCTCGCCACGCGGTCCCGAACGGCGCAGGCGGACGACGGCGCCGGTGATCCGCACCTGTACGGACGGCTCCTCGCGCAGGTAGCGGGCTCCGGCCTCGCGCAGGGCGGGCAGGTCGCCCGGGGAGAACTCGACCGGTTCGGCGGGCGTCGCACCGCCCTCGGGAACGCCGGCGGCGGGCGCCCACGCGACGGCGATCCGGGCGCCTTCGGACCCGCGGACGAGGGCGACCAGCGCCTCGGTCAGCTCATGGCTCACGCCGGCCTCGACGGCGGTGTCGAAGGCTTCCATCCCGCCGCTGGCCCGCTGGTAGTCGATGGCCTCGCGGGCGGCGTACAGCGCCTGGTGCAGGCGTACGGCGAGCGGCCGGCCCGTGGCGACGGGCACGAAGGCGGTGAGCTCGCGGCCACCGGTGGCCGCGCCGATCAGGACGTGCTCGAGCGACGCGGCGGCGGGCCTGCGGTGCCGGGCGCCGTAGTAGCCGGCCCGGGCGCGGGTGGCGAGGGCGGCCGCCAGCAGCATCTGGCGGGCCGCGGTGCGCAGGTGGTCCTCGACGTCCCAGGGAGCGGCACCCACGGGTCCCGTCGGCACATCACGCCACCAGTGGATCTCGTCGCTGGGCACGGTGAGGCCGACCAGCACGTCGCGGGCGGAGGGCGAGCCGCTGCGGGTCAGGGCGACGAGAGCCTCGCCGATCAGGTCGTCGCAGTCGGGGAAGGCGCGGCTCTCCGGCACCAGCAGGCTCGTACCACTGTCGCCGGGGCCGGGTGGGGTCCAGCGGCCGTAGCGCCCGGGGGCACCGCCGCGGCGCTGCCAGCCGTGGCGGTGCAGCAGTGCGCCGAGCACCGCGGGGTCGACCTGGTCGGGGGCGGGCGGCCGGTTCCACAGCGGCTCGGCCGGGTGCGGCCGGACGGTGCGGGACTGCTCGTCGAGGGGACGGTGTGTCACGGTCTGCCTCCCGTTCCGACCCGGGTCATGATCTCGCACAGGGCGCGGTCGTCGAAGATGCGCGAGGTCGGGACGCGCACGGTGGTGCGCTGCCGGCCGGTGATCGGGTGTCCGGCGAGGTTGGTCCAGTAGCAGCAGTGCCGCAGGTCCAGACGGTCGTGACCGGCCCGGAGCCACTGGTCCTGGGTCCGGGGGACGATCATCACGACGAGGATCTTGTGCACGGAGACGGGGGTGCGGGCGAGCTTCCGCAGGTGCTCGTTGTCGAGCGTGAAGGAGAAGAAGCGGCCCGGGGGGTTCGGCGGTATCTGGTACGTGCACTTCAGCTGCACTTTGATGGTGACCTCGTCGTCGACCGTGTGGCCGGGCGCGCTGTGGCTGACGTGCCAGTCGATGCCGTTGTCCGGGAAGGGCTGGGACAGCGAGCAGCCGGCCGCCGCGGCGACCGCGTGCAGATAGCCCACCTGCAGTGTCTCCATGCAGGCGGTGGTCGCGAGTGTGCCGCGATGGGATGCCGTCCGCTCGGGCAGCAGCCCGCCCCGCTCGGGCTGCGCTATCGCCATGACCAACAGCCTTCCCTGCGCAGTGAGTCCCCGCCCGAGCCTCCTGAACTGCAAAGACCCGTACTCCTGTTGTCTCCTGCCGGCGTACGGCGCAAACAGCCCGGGTATCACCAAACGGGCAGAAGACGGTACGTCAGCTGCCATGGGTGAACGAGGAGTTGGGTAGGCATGACGTTCTGGTACGAGGGCCCGCTCGCCGCGTTCGACACGGAGACCACCGGCGTGGACGTCGAGACCGACCGGATCGTGTCGGCCGCCGTCGTCGTCCAGGACGCTCCGGGAACCCGGCCGCGGGTGAGCCGCTGGCTGGTGAACCCGGGGGTGCCGGTGCCCGTGGAGGCGACGGCCGTGCACGGGCTGACGGAGGAGCACCTGCAGCGCAACGGCCGCTGGCCGTCGCCGGTGATGGAGGAGATAGCCCGGGAGCTGGGCGAGCAGGCGATGCGCGGCCGGCCGCTGGTGGTGATGAACGCGCCGTTCGATCTGACGCTGCTGGACCGGGAGTTGCGGCGCCATCGGGCGTCCTCGCTGGAGCGCTGGTTCGCGTCGGCGCCGCTGCACGTGCTCGACCCGCGGGTGCTCGACAAGCACTTGGACCGCTACCGCAAGGGCCGCCGCACGCTCACCGACCTGTGCGCGCACTACGGGGTGGCGCTGGAGGGGGCGCACGACGCGGCGGCGGACGCGCTGGCCGCGATGGAGGTCGTGCGGGCCCTCGGCCGCCGTTTCGCGACCCGACTGGAACGCCTCTCCCCCGCGGAGCTGCACACGCTCCAGGCCAACTGGCATGCGGCGCAGGCGCGCGGGCTTCAGGCGTGGTTCGCGCGCAGCGGCTCGGAGGAGATCGTCAGCACGGAGTGGCCGCTGCGGCCGGAGCTGCCGGCGGCGGCGTAGGGACCACGGGGAAGGCGCCTGCCGGGGACAGGCGCCCGGCGTCACACGGCCGACGTCACCAGGAGCCTCCGCCCCCGCCTCCGCTGCCTCCGCCGACGTCCCCGCCTCCGCCGAATCCCCCGCCTCCTCCGCCACCGCCGCTGCTGCTGGTGGAGGGCGGGGCGGCGCTGGAGGACGAGGAGGCGGTCATCAGGCCGAGGGCGTAACCGGTGACGAACCCCGACGTCGCCGTGGATCGGCGCCGGGGAGCGACCGTCGAGCCGGCGATGGCCTTGTCCCATGCGTACGCCACGTCCAGGGCCACCGCCCACGCGGTGTACAGCTCCAGTCGTCCCTCGTCGAGGGGCTCGTCGCCCTGGTGGGAGGACGGGTCCATGAGGTAGCGCCGGAACGCCTCCACCTGGAGCCAGAGCGCGCTGCCGCGGGGAGTGCGGACGTACAGCTCCCAGGAGCGCAGCCACAACGCCAGGCCGGCGCCCACCGCGATCACGCCTGCCACGAGGACCGGCCAGCCGGCCGCGTTCCGGCCGCCGCCGAGCAGGGCCCCGACGGCCGTCGTGACGAAGCCGAGCAGGGTGGCGGCAATGCCGACCGGGCGTCCGGCGCGGGCCAGGCGAGCGGAGGTCTGGTCCCAGAGGTCGCTGTTCTCGTGCCAGGCCGTCAGCTCGTGGTGGAGGCTCTGCCAGGCCGACCTGAAGCGGGCGTCGGGCAGACCCAGGGTGACCGAGTCGCGCCCCGAGAAGATGCTGCCCAGCACGACCCTGGCGACCGGGTCATAGGGTGCGTCGGCCGGCTCGCGGCGTGTGAGGGTGGGATGCTCCTCGCTCCCCTCGATGGCGATGCGCCCTTCGATCGCAGCGCCGAGCAGCCAGGCCACCTGATGGTGGCTCTCGACGCGTTCGGCCAGCAGGATCCCGCCCTTGGCGGGGGCCAGACCCTCCGGGGGCACGGGGGACGGAGTGAGCGAGGCGGCGCGCCGTTCGAGGGCGCCGCGCCGCGCGTGGCCGGGCGTGCCGTCGGGTGCTTCCTCAGCGATCCGGTCGCGGCCGAGGAGGCGCAGCAGCCAGATCATGGCGGCGGCGCCGACCAGCGTGAGGGCGAACGCGAGCAGGGCCACCCGCCACGGGCTCCCCACGGTCGTGCCGACGGCCTTCCCGGAAGGCGGCGCGGGCAGGGCGGGCGTCGCCCCGGTCAGCTTCCGGCCGCCGGTGGCGTACAGGGTGACGCCCTCGTGTCCCTTGAGCCGGTCGAGGGTGACGTCGAGCCGGCCGGACCCGTCCTTGCGGGCGGTGCAGGGGTCCTGGGAGCCGTTGGTGCCCCGCACGCAGCGTGTGCCGGTGAGTTCGTACGGGGCCACGACGTGGATCTGCACGTTCGAGCGGTCGACCCGCCATCCGGTGCCGACGGCGTCCCAGGCGATCCTGCCCTTCTTCACGACGTCCGTGAGCGTGTACTGGAGGCGGTAGCGGTGCACACCGGTGACGGAGCCGCCCGGGTCGCCCACCTTGATCCGGGTGGCGATCTCCCGCTGGCCGTCCGGCGCCTCGTAGTAGTCGCCGACGTCGAACTCCCACGGAACCCGGTGGCCGTCCATGGTGGCGGCGACCTTGGCGTACTCCTGGTCGTCCATCAGGTCCGGCAGATCGCGGTAGATGCCGTGCCGGGTGGTGTCCGGGTGTCCGAAGTCGTAGTCGATGACCTCGGTGACGCGGATGCTGCCGTCGGCAGCGACCTCGGCGCCCACCCACATCGTGGTGACGCGCTCCACGTTCCCGCCCGTCCGGAAGAGCGCGACGACCCCGCCGAGCAGCAGTGCGACGAAGAAGACCTTGAGCCAGGTGAAGCGCCTGCGTCCCCTCGCCGGGGTCCCGATCGGCTTGGTTCCGTCACCCTTTGCAGCACTCACCGAAATGTTCCCCCTCTCGCCGCGGGCGCCTCCCCAGTCCTCGCGAAGATCGGAAGCCTATCCCGGCCACGGACGAACAAAAAGAGCCGGTCCGCGTCTTGCGGACCGACCCTCTCCCGGTGGGCGATACTGGGTTCGAACCAGTGACCTCTTCGGTGTGAACGAAGCGCTCTCCCACTGAGCTAATCGCCCGGGAACGCACTGAACAATACAGGCCCCTGACGGGTTCCTTCAAACCGCTTCCAGGTAGGCGACGAGTCCGCGCCGACCTGACCGCATCATCAGCCAGTGGTTCGCGCGGAAGACCGGCCGCCCCGGCACGGCGAACCTCCTTATCAGCGGCTTGTTCACGTGAACTGCCTGGTCGTAGCGGGCGAGGGTGCCGGAACCGGCCGCGCTGACCGTCCAGCGTGCCCAGCCGTCGACGTCACCGGACAGCGAGACCTCCAGAATCCCGGCCGCCGGGTCGCGCCGCACCTCACGCACGGTGAAGGTCAGGTCGTACGGCAGCAGGGAGCGGACCCGGACGACGCCGGCCGTGTCGTCGAGCCGGGTCACCGCGCGCACCTGGCGCCACCACTGCGGGTATTCCTCGGGCCGCTCCAGCACCGCGTACACGGCGGCGGGCGGCGCGGGCAGGGTCCACAGGCTGCGGAAGCGGTAATGGCTCGGGTCCATGTGCATAGTCTTCCCGGGTCGGCCCCCGGTATCTGAGTACGTGTGCTCATGCCGTAGGGCGTGACGGGCGCCACACTGACGGGTGCGAGCGCCGCCGCCCGTGCGGCGGCGCTCCCCCGCCGGCCGTCTACGACGGCATCTTGTCCCCGAGCAGTGCCAGGTTCTCGATGGCGGCGAGGCCGTAGAGCGCGGTGTCGTTGGTGGACACCCAGGCCGCCTCGCTGCCCGCGACGAGCGTGGCCGGGCCGCTCAGCGGTTCCGTCTTCCACGGCGAGGACTCGGTGTAGCCGTCGGAGTTGTAGAACTTGCTCCACGCCCGCTTGGCGAGCGTCGCCTCGCCGGTCTGGACGGCGGCGTACGCGTCGAGGCGCGAGTGGCCCTGGAAGAGCAGCAGGCTGCCGAAGTCGGAGCCGTAGCGGGCCTTCTGCTCGCCCTTGGTGGCGTTGAAGTAGCGGCAGTAGTCCAGGTACGCCTCCTTGAACTTCGGCATGTCGACCAGGTGGTTGAGCTCGGCGCACAGCTCGTTGAGGCCGAAGACGGCCGAGAGGTGGGAGACGGACACCACCGGCTTGTCGGCGACGGCGAACTTGCCGGTGTCGAGGTCGTACAGCCCGCTGCCCTGGACGAAGCCGTTGGGCTGGGCGGCGATGCCCTCCATCGTGGAGAGGACGCGGGCCCTGGCCTTCTCCCACTTGGGGCCCTTGCGTTCCCACTCGGTCAGCCAGGCCGACACCAGGCCGCTCCAGTCCGTGCCGAAGCCGATCGACAAGGCGTGCCAGTCGGGGGTGTAGGGGTCGGTTTGTACCTTGCGCTGCGGGTCGAGGACGAGGAACGTCTCGTCGGAGTCGACGTTGGCCCGCATGAGGTCGCCGACCCGCTCGTCGGCGGTGAGGAAGTAGTAGAAGCGCCGGTAGGTGGTGTTGGCGATGCGCTGCTGTTTGGCGCTGTCGGCGAAGTGCTGCACGCCGTGCCGGGTGCCGAGGCCGGCCCACTCGCCGATGTGGTAGACGTCGACCTCGCCGGTGTGCCGGGTCATCGCCTCGGCGAAGCGGAAGATGTCCGCGCGGCCGCTGCGCAGGTAGGCGTACCAGAGCCACAGGTCGGGCGACAGCTCGGAGTTGTCCCAGGCGTAGCCGCCGATGTCGTACCGCCACACGTGCCGGACGGTGTCGTAGGTGTGCATGATGTCGCCGTAGTCCCAGAAGCCGTACCGGCGGCGCTGCTCCACCTGGTCCTTGTAGTAGGTGAAGAGGAAGTCGAGGTGGTCCTCGATCTTCGCCTTGGCCGGTGTGGAGCGGTCGGGCTCGGAGTACAGGCCCGGGCCGAAGACCTTGGCCTTGATGAGCTGCTTGGGCGGGGCGGCGAGCTGCGGCAGCGTACGGACGGCCTTGACCTGGTCGGCGGGCTGGTCGGGGGTCGGCGTTGCGGCGTTCGCCCAGAAGAGGAGTTCGGAGGTGCGGGCGATGCCGAAGGGGGTGCCGAACTCGGGTTCGTAGTCCTCGTAGGTGATGTTGAGGCCCTCGAGCTGCTTGGCGTAGGTGTCCTGGCCCATGCCGTCGTGGTAGAAGCGCAGGTCCATGGGCTGCGCCTCGGGCGACCAGAGCCAGAGGGTGACCTCGGCCTCGTCGGTGTGGGCGTCGCGGATGTCGAGCTGGGCGGGGAACTTCTCCCAGAAGTCCCTCAGGCCGAAGGAGAATCCGCCGCTCGGTCCGCCGACGTAGCCGAAGCCGGAGGCCCGCTTGCCACCGCCGGCACCGATCCAGCCGTAGCCCTTCTTGGTGCGCTTGCGCAGGGCGAAGCCGTCGGCGGAGAGCTGCGAGAGTGTGTAGTCGCCCCAGTGCGGGATGTACTGGAGCCGGGTCGTCACCCGTTGGTCCCACGTCGAGGGGTCGGGCAGCTTCTGTCCGGCGTACTGCGCCGCCTGCACGGCCGCGCCCGGATCGCGGCGCAGCCCGGTGATGCCCTGCACGGCCTCGCGCAGCAGACCGGTGCCCTCCCCGCCGATCCGGATGTGCCGGTCGTAGGCGGCGTCGCGCATCGGCACGGTGAAGCGCACGCCGAGCCCGCGGATGAAGTCGCCGCTCGCCTTCCCGGGCTCCTGAGTGCCGTCATAGGTGATGGTGTGCACCATGCGGAAGGAGTCGGCGCCCGCATAGAAGTAGAGGCGGATCGAGAGCGGCAGCCAACTGCGGTCACCCTTGCGGTGCTTGCCGTCGAGGCGGACGACGGCCCGGACGGGGCCGTCCTGTTCGACGGTGACCTCGGAGACCGCGCCGTCGAAGCGCTCGGTCTTCACCGTCCCCTGGTCCTCGTCGTCGATCTCCGGCTGGCGGATGAGGACCAGCCGGCCGTTCTTCGCGATCTCGGTGGAGCCGCGGGTGACGGACTTGATCAGCGTGGAACCGGACTTGCCGATCCTGGCGGTGATGACGCCGGTCGATATGTCGATGGTGCCGCCGCTCTTGTCGACGGTGACCTTCTTGTCGGGCGCGGCGGGCCCGCCGGCGGTGAGCGTGAGCTTGCCGGAGCCGGAACTCACGGCGTGCGCCGTCCACTTGAGGGAGCCGTCCGGCCAGTACGCGAGCGGCCAGGACTGGACGGGTACGGCCCTGCCGTTCTCGTCGGTCGGGGCGAACGTCTGGTCCTCCTGGTAGGCGCCCTTCGGCCAGGGCACGCCGACGGTGGAGCCGGGCGCGGCGCCGAGACCGCCGTCCTCGAGCCAGTCGAGGGTCACCGGATCGGCGTCGGCCGCCTCGGCCCTGGGCGCCGTCGGCGCATCCCTGGCCCCTAGCGCCCAGCTGAACTGGGCGGCGGCTGCGGCGACGGCGGCGGCCTTGAGGAGGGACCTGCGGGGGATGGGAGACATGAGAGATGCAGCCTTCCTTTCCTGGCGGGTGATGCAGGGGAGGTCAGGGGCATGACAGAGCGAGGTGCGGCGAGGGGCGCCGGCCGGAGGGTGGCGGCTGGCGTCAGCGGCACCGGGGCGCCGACCGGAAGAAGGTGCCGGCCGGCGTCAGCGGCGCCGGTGTCGCTCCTCGACGGCGACGGCGGCCGCCGCCACGGCCCCGAGGGCGGGGACCGCGAGCGGCGCGACGAACCAGGCCGAGCAGAGCACCAGGGCCGCTCCGCCGACGAGGAGGAAGGACCCGGCCGGGTCGAGGACGGTGCGGCGTCCGGCCGCCGCGAGCAGGGCCCGCCAAGAAGCGCCCGGCGTCCAGGCCGCCGCCGCGAGCAGGGCCCGCCAAGAAGCGCCCGGCGTCCAGGCCGCCGCCGCGCGCAGCCCGGCGACGGCGGCGCCGATCAGGGCGAAGACGCCGACCGCGCCGACGAGCGGCCCGCCGGGCAGTCCGGCGCGCACGGCCTGGACGTCCACCCAGACCGCGGCCGCCGCCGCCCAGCCGGCCATTCCGACGATCCAGCCCCGGCGCGCGGCCGCGCCGAAGTCGGCGGCGAACTCCCGCCGGCCGCCGCCCTCGTGGGTCGTGCGCCGGCGCAGATGGCGGGCGCCGGCTGCGAAGGCGGCAGGGTAGGTGACGAGCGGCAGCGAGGCCACGGCGATCCAGACACCGGTGAGCAGACACTCGGCGAAGAGGGCGAACCTCTCGGCGAGCAGCGACTCGCGGCGGGCCTTCGGGCGGGCGTGGTCGGTGGCCATGTCAGCCCTTCAGTCCGGAGGTCGCCATGCCGTCGATGAGGTAGCGCTGGAAGGCGAGGAACAGCAGCACGGGCAGCAGCGCGACCAGGGACATCGCGATCATGCCGCCGTAGTTGGCGGCCACGCCGTCGGAGTCACGGAACATCATCATGCCGAGGGAGACGGTGTACTTGCCGGGGTCGTTGAGGTGGATCAGCGGGCCCATGAAGTCGTTCCAGGCGTTGATGAACGTGAAGATCGCGCTGGTGATGAGGGCCGGACGGCACAGCGGCAGCACGATCGACCAGTAGATCCTCAGGTGCCCGCAGCCGTCGATCCTGGCGGCCTCGTCCAGTTCCTTCGGCAGGCTCCGCATGAACTGCACCATGAGGAAGACGAAGAACGCCTCCGTGGCCAGGTACTTGCCGAGCAGCAGTGGCACATAGGTGTTGATCAGCTGCATCTTCTGGGACATCACGTACTGCGGGACGAGCAGCACGTGGTAGGGCAGCAGAAGCGTGCCGATCATGAGCGAGAACAGCAGGTTGCGGCCCGCGAACCTGATCCGTGCGAAGGCGTACGCGGTCAGCGAGCAGGAGATCAGGATGCCGACGACGGCGCCGACGGCGTACAGGAGGGAGTTCTGGAAGAAGGTCCAGATGGCGATGTCGGCTATGCCTTCGGCCAGGCCCTTGAAGTTGTCGAGGATGGGGTGGACGGGGAACAGCTGCAGGCTGTTGATGATGTCCGTGCTGGGCTTGAACGACGCCCCGATCACCCAGAGGACGGGATAGAGGACGACCGCGAGGACCAGCAGGGCGCCGAGGTGCCAGGCGAACGAACCGGCGCGCCTGCGGCCGGGGCGCCGAGCGGCGTACGGACGGTGGTCGTGGTGGTGCTCATCGGGTGTCCTCCTCGTAGTGCACCCACTTCTTCTGGGACCAGAAGAGGACCGCCGTCACGAGGGCCACGGCGAGCAGCAGCATCCAGGCCATCGCGGAGGCGTGGCCCATCTGGGCGTTCTTGAAACCCCTGTTGGTACAGGTAGCAGGTGTAGACGAGCGTGGCGTCGGCCGGGCCGCAGTAGGTGTTGGAGACGACGTAGGCCGAGGCAAAGATCTGGAACGCGTGGATCGTCTCCAGCAGCACGTTGAAGAAGAGCACCGGGGAGATCATCGGCAGCGTGATGTTCCAGAACCTGCGGAAGGTCCGGCGCCGTCCATCGCCGCCGCCTCGTACAGCTCCCTGGGCACCTGCTTGAGCCCGGCCAGGAAGATGACCATGGGCGCGCCGAACTGCCAGACGGTGAGCGCCACGAGGCAGTACAGGATCCAGTCGGGGTTGCCGACCCAGCCGCCCACATGGATACCGAAGACGGACATCGTGCGGTCCACGATGGCGTCGCCGGAGAAGATCGACCGCCAGACGAAGGCGACCGAGACGCTGGCGCCGAAGAGCGAGGGGGCGGCCCGGTAGAACGCCTGTCCGCGGCGGCTCTGGGCGAGGAGCAGAGCGACACCGAGGGCGAGCAGCAGCTTCAGCGGCGTGCCGATGACGACGTACTTCGCCGTCACCTCCACCGACTTCTGCCACCGGGGGTCGTCGAACATCCTGGTGAAGTTGTCGAGGCCGACCCACTTCGGTGTGTTGAAGAGGTTGTAGTCGGTGAACGCGAAGTACAGCGAGGCGACCATGGGTCCCGCGGTCAGGAGCACGAAGCCGGCGATCCACGGGGACATGAGGAGGTAGCCGGCGAGGTTCTCCCGGCGACCCCGCCGCTTGCGGGCGGCGGGAGCGGCGGAACGGGTCTTCCGGGCGTCGAGAGGCGAGTCCTTGACGAGCGTCACGGGGGTTCCCATCAGTTCCGGTCGGTTCCGGTCAGGCCTGGAACGCGGCCTGCGACTCGTCGAAGAACTGCTTCACCGCGTCGGCGACCCTGACCTTGCCCAGGCCCAGGTCGCCACCGATGCGCAGGAAGGCGGCCTCGATGGTGTCGGCGCCGGAGGGGGGCGGGGTGATCGTGCCGAGGACACCGGCCTTGGCGGTGTCGTCCTCGTACTGCGCGATCTCTTTGTTGACCTCGTCGGTCGGCTTGAAGGCCTCGTACTGTTCGGTGCCGGCGAGGATGCCGCGGTCGTAGCCCATGATCTTGCCGACCTCGGGGTCGTGGACCATGAAGTTGATGAACTGGGCGACTTCCTTCGGGTGCGCGGTGCGCGCGGAGGCGCTCAGCATCAGGGAGGCGAGGTACTGGCCGGTGTGCTTGCCGTCCGTGGTGGGGATCGGCGCGAGGCCGTAGGTGCTGTTCCCCTCGGCGGTGTAACGGACCGTGAAGTTGTCCCAGGTGAATTCGGACGCCCCGTGCCCGGCCGAGAGCGAGGACTTGGGCCGGTCCTGGGCGACAATCGTCGGGTCGGTGACGATCTCGGCCTTCACGCGGTTGTAGCCGTCCTGCCACCACTCCGTCAGGTCGGCCTTGTCGAAACCGAGTCCGTCCTTGGTGTAGAACGCCTTGCCGTTCTGCCGGAGGTAAAGGTCGTACAGGTACATGATGCTGAAGTAGCCCGTGTCCCCGGGGACCTTCGTCTTGTCGTGGATGGTCTTGAGGGCCTTGAAGTACTCGTCCCAGGTCCAGCCCGGCGCCGGCTCGATGCCGGCCTTCTGGAAGACCTTCTTGTCGACGACGAGCGCCATGGTGTTGGAGCCGACGGGAATGCCGAGCTGCTTGCCGTCCACCTCGCCGACCTTCGTGACACCGGCGCGGAAGTTGCTCAGGCTGATATTGCCCGCGTCGATCTGTGACTTGAGGTCGAGGAGGACGCCTCTCTTGTCGTACTTCCGAAGGAATGTGACGGCGTTCTGGAATACGTCCGGGGGATTTCCGCCCGACGCCTGCGTCTGGAACTTCTCCCAGAAAGACTGGTGGTCCTGGAAGTCTGTTCTGACCCTGATCTTCGGATACTTCTTCTCGAAGAGCTTGATGGATTCGTTGATCTTCTTGCCCGTTGGTCGGCACCCCACCACGAGTACGGATCGTCACGGTCCCATCCGCGGGGGTGCCGCCGTCACCACCGCAGCCTGTCGTCGCGGCCAGCCCGAGGGTGGCCACCGAGGCTCCCGCCACCTTCAGGATCGTGCGCGTTCAACATTTCCGGTACCCACAGCCAGGCCTCTCCCCGCAGCAGCGCCGTCGCTCATGAATCGTTTCAAGTAAGCGCTTGCTGGCACAAGGTACGGAGGCCCTCCGGCCTCGTCAATGATTCGGACAGGAATTGGTGAGAGTGGGGTCACGCGGTAACAGGCACCGCAGAGGGGCGAGTTCGGAGCGGGAACGACAAGCGCCAGGTCGCGAGGGGCGGCGCCACCGAGGTCGGCCGGTGCAGTGCCGAGAGCCGGACGCCGGATTCGGCCGGTGCGGCGGCAGGCCCGGACGTCCTGCTCCGCCGCGCAGTGACACACCGGGGACGGGCGCGAGGAAGCGCTGCTCAGCACAGATGCCCACATACGGGCATACGCCGAGGGCGGCGCCGCTCATCTCCTGAGCAGCGCCGCCCTCGATCTTGTGGGCGATACTGGGATCGAACCAGTGACCTCTTCGGTGTGAACGAAGCGCTCTCCCGCTGAGCTAATCGCCCGGGCGCAGGAAGAACATTACCGCATGTCAGCGGATGCCTCCGACCACGGGCCGGTCACTCCTCCCTGATGCTCCAGGGCGTCACGAAGCCGAACTTCCAGACGTACACGCCGACCAGCGCGGCCACGATCGCCACGCCGGCGGTCGTCAGCAGGAGGTTGCGGCGCCGCACCCTGGGGTCGAGTGCACGGTGCGTCGCCTCCGTGAGCTTCCGTTTCGTCCAGCGCAGCACCAGCTGGGCCCAGACGAACTCGGTCGCCCAGATCGCCACGCCGGCGAAGATCACCAGCCAGCCCGGGCCCGGCAGCGGAAGCAAGATCACGCCGCCCGCGACCACCGCGAGGCCGATCACGAAAACGCCCACCTGCCAGCTGAGGTGCAGCGCCCGTCGGGCCTTGATGAATTCCGGTGCCCTGGAACCGAGCCCCCGCTCGGTCTTCGGCTCCTCGGCGGCCACGGCGGCCTCACCCCGCTCGTCACTCCGCGTATTCATACAGTCAAACCTACCCGAGAGAAACCAGTCACCGGAATGGCCGCATCGCACGAACGATGTCTCCGCCGGATGAGCTACGTAAAGACAGGCAAAACACTCAGAGGGGTTTACAACGGCACCGTAGGTGGCATGTCGATTTCGCCGACGTGCGAATCCCCGAGCGCACACTGAGCGAAAGGCCCTGGCGCTTATGAACACCACGGTCAGCTGCGAGCTGCACCTGCGCCTCGTTGTGTCGAGCGAGTCCTCACTGCCTGTACCCGCGGGACTGCGGTATGACACGGCCGATCCCTACGCCGTGCACGCCACCTTCCACACCGGAGCCGAGGAGACCGTCGAGTGGGTGTTCGCCCGCGACCTCCTTGCGGAGGGCCTGCACCGGCCCACAGGGACCGGCGACGTCCGCGTCTGGCCGTCCCGCAGCCACGGTCAGGGCGTCGTCTGCATCGCCCTGAGCTCTCCGGAGGGCGAGGCCCTGCTCGAGGCCCCGGCGCGGGCACTGGAGTCGTTCCTGAAGCGGACCGATGCGGCCGTGCCGCCCGGCACGGAGCATCGCCATTTCGATCTCGACACGGAGCTCTCCCACATCCTGGCCGAGAGCTAGCGCAAGACAACCACGCCACCCGGCGCCGTCCACTCGGGGAGACGGCTCGGGCCAGGACAACCGCATACGGCACACCCGGGCGCCGTCACCGCCAGCCCTCGCGGTGGGGGCGCGCCGGCCTTCTACGGAGAGTGACGCTCTCTCCGCGCTGCGTGACGTGTCCGAAGCCGATCCTGCGGCGGTCCTCTCGGGGCGGGAAGCCGCTAGGCTCGGCCAGCATCGGCGGGCGTCCGCCCGACCCCAGGCCAGGGAGCGACACGTGCTGATCACCCATGACACCCGGTGCGCGCTCGACCTCGTGGTGGACCTCGTGAACACCACACCGGAGGGCGACGAGCCGGACGGGCTCCCGGATGTCGCCGCCCTCGACGACTTCGCGCACAGCCACGCGGTGAGCGACCTAGGCGTTCTGTCGGAGTTCGACCTCTCGGCGGTGCGCAAGATCCGCGGACGGTTCGCCGCGGTCTTCGCCGCGACGGACGCCCGGACCGCGGCGGGCCTCATCAACGAACTGGTCGCGGCGGCGGGCACCACGCCCCGGCTGACCGACCACGACGGCTACGACTGGCATGTGCACTACTTCGCCCCCGGTGCCTCCCTGGCCGACCACATCGCCGCGGACTGCGGGATGGCGCTGGCGTTCTTCGTGGTGGCCGGGGAGCAGGAGCGGCTGCGCCGCTGCGAGGCGCCCGACTGTCGGCGCGCCTTCGTGGACCTCTCCCGCAACCGCTCACGGCGCTACTGCGACAGCCGTACCTGCGGCAACCGCCTCCACGTGGCCGCCTACCGGGCACGCCGCAAGGAGGCGGCCGGCTGAGCGGGGCCCATTCCGCACCGCGAGTGCGGACGGGCGCGGCCGACCGCGAGGGGCTGGGGGAAGTCGAGAGGCCGAAGGCACTGAGGAGCCGGACGCGCGCAGACACTCACCGTGCGTGACCAGACATGCGGTCCGCTCTCGCCGCTCACCCGGTGGGCTGACGGAGCCCTCGGCGGGTGGCGCCAGGGGCTCCGCATACGGCTCACAGCAGCAGCAGATCGTGCAGCGATGCCATGAGCAGCAGACAGCCGATCACCGCAAGGAAGATCATCAGCGGTGGCTGGGAAAGCGCGAAGAGACAACCCCGACGATCCTCGGGAGGAGCGGCGGTGTCGCTCTGGGTTGTGTCCAGCATCTCGCGGTGATGATGGCGCAGCCCGCACCCGCCGTGCGATCAACACGCACGGGATGACGATGTGATCGCCGATTCCGCGAGGTGCGGAGCGAAGATGATCTAGGCGTGCCCACCCTTGATCGCCAGGGAGCCGCGACCCGACCGCTCGGCCGTTTCCCATTCGGCCCGCGCCGGCCGAGGCGTCATATGCCGTGCTTCTTCAGGATGGCCTCGATGTCGCTGAAGTCGTCCGCGGAGTCGGCCGCCCGGGGCCCCGCCGTGGGACGAACCGAGGGAGGGCCCCCGGCGCCGAGCGCCGGCGCGGAGGACGAGGGAGCCGTCGCCTCCCGCCGCGCGGCACGCGCCGCCCTGCGCTCCTTGCGGGTGCCGCCGCGCCTGCGTTCCACGGCCCGGGTGGTCGTGAACAGCAGCCAGGCAACCCCGAGCACGCCGAAGCCCGCCCAGGCCGTGGGGCTGAACGCGGTGTCGGCCAGCCAGCCCACCACTCCTGTCATCACCAGGCCGATGGGCACCAGCGCGTACGCGGCGATACGGGCCGCCGCCAGAAAACGCTTGCGGAAGGCCGTGACCGCGGCGATGCCGAGGCCGGCCGCGGAGACGGCGGAACAGACTGTCTCGGCAATCATCCGGTCCTCCAAGCGGAGATCGGTCGGGCGAGGGATCGATTGGGTGTGGGGCTCGGTCGGACGAGGGGATCGGTCGGGTGGGGGCGGTTCGTCCTTTTCCATCCTGCACCGCCCCACGCCCCTCGGGCCACGGTCCGAACACACCTCAGGGACATCTCCGGGACATCTCGGGGTCCGCTCCCGCCCAGGGCGCGGCCCCGCCTCCACCCCTGACCTCACCGGCGCTCTCCACGCCTCCACCTCCGGGGTGCGGAGATCCCGTTTGGGGGCCGTCGCGGGTGCTGGGACACTGTGACCATGAGTGACTCCTCCCCGGCCCGCGCAGCCGTCCCCGTCCTGGACGTCTGGTGCGAACTCCAGTGCGCTGACTGCCGTACCGCCCTCGATGATCTGCGCGCGCTGCGCGACCGCTACGGCGACCGGCTGGAGCTGCGGCTGCGGCACTTCCCGCTGGAGAAGCACCGGCACGCCTTCGCCGCGGCGCAGGCCGCCGAGGAGGCGCTGGCGCAGGGGCAGGGCTGGCCGTACATGGAGGCCGTGCTCGGCCGGGTCGAGGAGCTGGACCGCGAGGGAGAGGCGTTCCTCATCGAGGTGGCCCGCGAACTCGGGCTGGACGCCGAGGAGTTCGACACGGCTCTGATCGACGGCCGGCACATCCTGATCGTCGACGCCGACCAGGCCGAGGGCAAGGCGATCGGGGTGACCGGCACTCCGACCTATGTGATCGGCGGTGAGCGCCTCGACGGCGGCAAGAGCCAGGAGGGACTGCGCGAGCGCATCGAGGAGATCGCGGACCGGCTGCTGGCCGGGCAGGAGGCCTGATCCCGCCCGGTCCTACAACAGGTGTTTGTACAAGGCGTACTCCGTCGTCCGGTAGCCGAGTGACTCGTAGAGGCGCTCGGCCGGGGTGTTGCCCGCGAACACGTTCAGTCCGAGGACCCGCCGACCGGCGGTGAGCGCCTGGGCCTCCGCCAGGAGCATGAGGGTGCGACCGTGCCCCCTCCCGCGGTGGGCCGCGTCGGCCTCCACGTAGAAGACGAACGCCTTGTCCTCGCGCACCGCCAGCCACAGCGTGCCCACGCGCGTGCCCTCGTGCTCCAGCACGCTGAACATCATGCCCTCGGTGCGCATGCCCCGCGGCAGGAGCTGCTCGTGGTCGCGTCGCGCCTTGGCGTGCGCCACGGCCTCGGGCACGCCCCGCTCGATCCACGTGCGCGCGTAGTGCTCCCGTTGATACTCCTGCCAGGCCGTGAACTCCCCCTCGGTCATGGGGCGTGCGCGGCTGCCCTCGGGCAGCGGGGGCGGGGTGTCACCGAGCCGCTTCTCCATCCCGCGGTTGCGCAGGACATAACCGAGCGTCTCGGTGAGCCGCAGTGCGACCCGCGCATCGGCGGGGACCCGGGCCTCGATCTGCCGGCAGCCCCAGCCCCGCACCACCTCCTCCGCGGCGAGCGCGGCCACGGTGCCCCGGCCGCGCCGGCGGTCGGACTCCTCGATGCGCAGGTCGATGATGCGGGCCACCGGCTCGCCCAGGGACGGCGAGGTGCCGAGGTGTATCAACCCGACGGGACGGCTGTTCACGCACACCTGGTAGCGACGTGAACGCGTCCCGTCGGTGTGATGCTGAAGCGGCTCGGTCGGCCGCAGGGTCGTGGTCATCACGGGTGTTCTACCCGCGGCGGCGACCCGCGTCAGCCGGTTTTCCCGGGGCTCACGGATCCAGGTCGTTCCCGGACCGCTCGTCGAAGATCCGCATGGCCTTCGCGGTCACCGGACCCGGCGCCCCCGCGAGTTCCCGGCCGTCGACCCGGTGCACGGCCTGCACGTCCCGCAGCGTGGAGGTGAGGAAGATCTCGTCCGCGTGCTCGAGGACGTCCAGCGGCAGATCGGTCTCCTTGGCGCCGGTCCACTCCACCGTGAGGGCCCGCGTGATGCCCGCGAGACAGCCGGAGGCGACCGGCGGGGTGTGGATCTCGCCGTCGAGGACGACGAAGACGTTCGACCCCGTGCCCTCGCAGAGCCGGCCGGCCGTGTTGCCGAACAGGGCCTCGGTCGCGCCCTGCCCGGTCGCCCGGGCGAGCGCGACGACGTTCTCGGCGTACGAGGTGGTCTTCAGGCCGGTCAGCGCGCCGTGCTCGTTACGGGTCCACGGCACGGTGATGACGGCCGTGGAGTCCGGGCGCCGGGTGGTCGCGCCGAGGGCCACGACGAGGGTGGGTCCCTGGTCGCCGCGGTCGGAGCCGAGCGGGCCGTGGCCGCCGGTGTACGTGATGCGCAGGCGCCCGAGCGGCATCGGGTTGGCATGGAGGACGGCGGCGCAGGCCCGGCGGACCTCGTCCAGATCCGGGTCCGGAAGGCCGAGTCCGCGGGCGGAGCGGGTGAGCCGGTCGAGGTGGCGGGTGAGTGCGAACGCCCGGCCCTCGACGGCCTTGACGGTCTCGAAGACGCCGTCGCCGACGGTCAGTCCGTGGTCGAAGACGGAGACGCGGGCGGACTCGATGTCCTGCAGCCCGCCGTCGAGCCAGAGCTTCACTGGTCTTTACCTCGCAAGATCGTGGCGAAAGCGTCGTGCGACGTGTCGTCCGGCCCGTGGCCGAGCCGCGGAGCCCTGGACGTGTGCCGCGTATGAAGGGTCATTCCGGCCCCAGGTCCTGGTACTCCCCCGACGCTACCGCGAGCAGCCGGGCGGCCTTCAGTTCGGTCTCGCGCCACTCGCCCTCCGGGTCGGAGTCCCAGGTGATGCCGGCGCCGGCGCCGAACCGCAGGACGGCCGCGCCCTCGGCGCTCCGGTCGATCCAGAAGGTGCGGATGCCGACGGCCAGCTCGCCCACGCCCCGGTCGGCGTCGACCCAGCCGATGCCGCCGCAGTAGGGGCCGCGGGGCCCGGTCTCCAGAGCGTCGATGATCCGCAGCGCGCTCGACTTGGGGGCACCGGTGATCGAGCCGGCCGGGAAGGCGGCGGCGAGCAGCTCCGGCCAGCCGGCGTCCGGGCGCAGCTCCCCGCGGACCGTGGAGACGAGGTGGACGAGGCCGGGGTGCTTCTCGACGGCGCACAGGTCGGGGACGGTGACGCTGCCGGTGACGCAGACGCGGCCGAGGTCGTTGCGCACCAGGTCCACGATCATCACGTTCTCCGCGTAGTCCTTCTCCAGCAGCTCCGCCTCGGTGCGGGCGGTGCCCTTGATCGGGCCGGACTCGACGGTGCGGCCGGCGCGGCGCAGGAACAGCTCGGGGGACGCGGTGGCTATCTCCACGCCGTGCTCGGGCAGGCGGATCGTTCCTGCGTACGGGGCGGGGTTGCCGCGGGCCAGCACGGCGGCCAGGGCGTCCACGTCGGCGCCGGGCGCGACCGGCGCGGACAGCACACGGCAGAGGTTCACCTGGTAGACCCTCCCGGTGGCGATGTGCTCGCGGATCCGGCGCACGCCCGCCGTGTACGCCACGCGGTCGAGGGAGGACACCCAGTCACCGACCTCGGGCCCCCGCCATCCGCCGGGCACGGGCGCGGGCACCGGCTCTTCCCGTACGTCCGCGAAGCGGGCACAGGTCAGACGCCCCTCGTAGTCCGCGCAGACCGCCCAGAAACCGGTGGAGTCGAGGGCGGCCGGATCACTGGTGACATCGAGGAGACCGGTGGCTACGCGGTCGCCGAAACGGGCGAGAGGAGGCAGGTCGGGCACGCTGTCGAGTCTAGGGCGGGTGTCACGAGGGTGGCCCGCGAGTGTCCTGCCGGTGGTCCGGCCGTGTCCTTGACCAGGCGCAAGGCAGCACGCTGCGCAAACGCGTTTTTGTACTGGCCCGGGAATCCGCTAGAGTTCAACACGTCGCCGGGACGCGGAAGCGGACCGACAAACGACAAGCGGACGTAGCTCAGTTGGTAGAGCGCAACCTTGCCAAGGTTGAGGTCGCGAGTTCGAGCCTCGTCGTCCGCTCGAAGGAACCAGGGGATCTTCCCGAGCCCCTGCACTCCTGGTGGAGTGGCCGAGAGGCGAGGCAACGGCCTGCAAAGCCGTCTACACGGGTTCAAATCCCGTCTCCACCTCCAAGGACGATTAGCTCAGCGGGAGAGCGCTTCCCTGACACGGAAGAGGTCACTGGTTCAATCCCAGTATCGTCCACTGGATCTTCGGATCCCCCGCGCGATTAGCTCAGCGGGAGAGCGCTTCCCTGACACGGAAGAGGTCACTGGTTCAATCCCAGTATCGCGCACGCACTGCCCGTGATCTTCGGATCACGGTCCCGAGGACGATTAGCTCAGCGGGAGAGCGCTTCCCTGACACGGAAGAGGTCACTGGTTCAATCCCAGTATCGTCCACACCTCGAAGCCCCCGGCCCGCACGGCCGGGGGCTTCTTCGTGGGCTCAGCTCTCAGCTGGAGAACAGCATGTGACCGAAGCTCTTGTGGCGGTGGTGGCCGTAGTGACCGTGGCCCTCGTGGTGGCCGCCGTGCGGGGCGCCCCAGGCGGGAGCGGACGGGTACGCGGGCGGGGGCGGCGGGGCGGGCTGTGCCCACTGGGCCTCGAGACGGGTGAGCGCCTCCAGCTCGCCGTAGTCGAGGAAGATGCCGCGACAGCCGCTGCACTGCTCGATCTGGACGCCGTTGCGGTTGTACGTGTGCATCGGCGCATGACACTTCGGACACTGCATGCTCGGCTCAACTCCTCGCCGGTCGGTGGGGCTTCGCCAGATAGGGACTCGGTACGGGCTGGAACGGTTGCAACCCGGGGCGCAGATCACCGCCCCAACTGCGGAGGGATCGGGGTCATTCGGGCGCAGGCGTCGACCACGGCCTGTTCCACCTCGTCCAAGGCGCGGCCTGCGGCGGCGGACTTGGCGACGGCCCGGGCGGCCGTCTGCACGGTGAGGGCGCGGGCGGGAACGTCCAGGGCCGGCCAGGGGTCGCCGGTGGAGGGGACCGCGGGACCGCCCGCCCGGCGGTACGCGTCGAGGAACCGGGCCCACTCGTCCGGCGGGAGCAGACCGCAGGCGTACCAGGCGGCCGGGCGGGCCAGGTCCCAGGCCGGTTCGCCGAGGCCCAGGTCGTCGACGTCGATGAGGAGCCAGCAGCCCGTCTCCGCGGGGTGGCGTACGAGCTGGCCGAGGTGGAGGTCGCCGTGACAGAGAGAGGGCACGGAGGGCATGGGCGCCTCGGCTCGGGCCCACCCCGGCAGGCCGGCCCAGGCGCGGAGGACGCTTGCGGCGGCCGGGTGGGGACCGGCGGCGTGGAGACGCTGGATGGCGCGGGCGGCCTTGGCGGGGCCGCGCATCACTGGGAGGCCGGTGGGGGCGGGGGCCTGGTGCAGCTGGGCGAGAAGGGTGGCGGCGGCCTCCCACGGGGCGGCGTCCGGAGTGCCGGGATCCACGGGGGTGCCGTACGGCCAGAAGGTCACCGGGCGCCCGTGGAGGTCGGCAGGCATGGGGCGGAGGGGCGCCAGGAAGATCTCGGGGAGGTCGGCGGCGATCCCGAGACGGAGGGAGAGCTCCCCGAGGTCCGTACCCGGGGCATGCGCCTTGGCGACCATGCCACCGTGCCGCACGACCGTGCCGTCCTCCCGCTCGGCCAGCACGGCGTCCGGATGCCCACAGCCTCCTCCTCGAGGATGAGGCGCACACCGGGCCGTGGCTGTGAGGGCGGACAGTACGTCGGCGGTCACGGGTCTCCCTGGGTAGTGCAGGCTCGCCCCAGAGCGTACGCACAAGGCAGGAGCTGTGGTCTCTCACCCAAGACCACAGCAACCATCAATTGAGTAACCACGACGGTGATCAACCAGGTCCGCGAGAGCGGCGCCGGTTCAGGCGCAAAGCAGCGCAAAATAACGCCCGCGCAGCTCCCCAGCTGCGCGGGCGTTGGTGCCGTCCGCCGGACCCCCGTCCCCACGGGGTTGCATGGGTGGATGTCCCCGCCCGGACCGCTCTTCCGGGCCTGGGGCGCCGCTCAGCGCCCCAGCATCACGCCCACGGACGACGCTTGTGTGACCACTGCATCCCAGCCGCCGAAGGCGTACACGAGCAGGGCCGCCAGGGGGAGGACCATCGCGGTCGCCACCAGGGGGTGGCGGCGGCCCTGGCGGCGGGAGCCGAACGCGGCGTACGCCCTGCGTCCCTGCGTGCGGATCAGTGTCCGCGGTGCCGTGTGGGCCATGGTCCCTCTCCTGACCGTGGTGCTGTTGTCGTTGGCAGCGGCGGGTGTCTGACCTCGGGGGACGAGTGCTGCACCCGCCGCTTGACCTCAAATCTAGGCTTCGGGCGATCCCCGATCGTCATGCCCTCGTATCGATTCCCTGGCCTCCCCGAGGAGGAGCGATGACCTGCGGCGTACTCCCCTGGGTGGAGACGAGGTCCTAGGTCTCCGGGTCTTCCCGGAGGGGACGCCCGGTGTACCCGTTCTGCTCCGACCCGTCTTCCCGTGGGACCGGCTGCTCCACCAGCGCCAGCACCCGGTTCGCCATGAAGCGGGCGGTCCGTACGACCGTCCCGGAACGCGTGACTTCGCTCACTTCCACCACGCCCCTGCGCACCGCCGTCTCCACCCGGCGGCCCGCCCTGCTCGCCACCACCTCGTACGTACGCGTCGTGTCCCCCGCGTCCACCACTATCTCCACACGATCACCCTTCACGGGTTCAATCCCCCTTCCCCAGCGGGTGTTTGAGATCATGGACAGCGCGCCACGGACCTGCTCGCCCCTGTCCTGACCACCCCTCAAGTCTCCCACGGGGCACTGACAATCGATCGGGGCGAGAGGGCGCGGCCTCTGCGCGCACCCGGCCGTGGAAACGTAAGCTGTGGCTCGTCAAACGGACCGGGCAGCGGGGATGGACATGGCGATGATGCGCCTGAGGCGTGAGGACCCGCGTGTCGTCGGCTCGTTCAGGCTTCACCGGCGGCTCGGCGCGGGCGGGATGGGCGTCGTCTACCTGGGCTCCGACAAGCGGGGCCAGAGGGTCGCGCTGAAGGTGATCCGGCCGGATCTCGCGGAGGATCAGGAGTTCCGGTCGCGGTTCGCACGTGAGGTCTCGGCGGCACGGCGGATCCGTGGCGGGTGTACGGCGCGACTGGTGGCCGCCGATCTGGAAGCGGATCGCCCGTGGTTCGCCACGCAGTACGTGCCCGGGCCGTCGCTGCACGACAAGGTCGCCGAGGAGGGCCCCCTCACGGCCGCCGAGGTTGCCGCCGTCGGGGCCGCCCTGTCCGAGGGGCTTGTGGCGGTGCACGAGGCCGGCGTCGTGCACCGGGATCTGAAGCCGTCCAACATCCTACTGTCCCCGAAGGGCCCCCGGATCATCGACTTCGGCATCGCCTGGGCGACCGGTGCCTCGACGCTCACCCACGTCGGCACGGCCGTGGGGTCGCCCGGCTTCCTCGCCCCCGAGCAGGTGCGGGGGGCCGCCGTCACGCCGGCCACGGACGTGTTCGCGCTGGGCGCCACGTTGGCGTATGCGGCGACCGGAGACTCGCCCTTCGGACACGGCAGTTCCGAGGTGATGCTCTACCGCGTGGTGCATGAGGAGCCGAAGCTGCACGGCGTGCCGGACGCCCTGGCCCCGCTCGTCCGCGCCTGCCTCGCCAAGGACCCCGACGAACGGCCGAGCACCCTCCAACTCTCGCTCCGACTCAAGGAGATCGCGGCCCGGGAGACCCAGGGCCTCACGGACGTGCGGCCGTCCGACCGGCGCGGCGACCCGGACCGGCCGTCGGGGAGGCTCGCGCAGCAGTACGCGGAGCAGCGCACCGTGCGCCGCCCGCAGGGGCCGGGCACTCCCCCGCCCCGCAGCAGCGGCTCCCGGCCGGGGTCGCGTCCGACGCCCGCGCAGCGCGGCACCTCGACCCGCTCCGGCGGCCGTCCCGCACCGCGCAGTGGCGCGGGACGGCCGGCGCCCCGTACCACCGGGACGGGGCGGCGCCCGGCCAACCCGCGGCTGCTGCGCCAGCGGATCTTCGTGTTCGTGGTGGTGACGCTGCTGGTGGCGCTGGGTATCGCGGCGGCCCAGGGGTGCCAGGGGCCGGCGCGCGGCATGGACGACGGACACGTACGCAAGGACGTACGACCGGAGCAGTCGTACACGCCCCTGACCGGCGACCTGATGGCCGAGCAGTACCACAGCGAGCTCGACCGGGACGGCTGACCGGGCACAGGGGACGACCGGCGGCCGACCGGGCTGACCCGAAAGGCGGGACCCTAGGACTGGGGGCGGCCGGTGGCGAGCGCGTAGAAGGCGACCGCGGCCGCCGCGCCCACGTTGAGGGAGTCGACGCCGTGAGCCATGGGGATGCGGACCCATTCGTCCGCGGCGACCAGCGCCCGGGTGGACAGTCCGTCGCCCTCCGCGCCGAGCATCAGCGCGACCCGGTCCAGCTTGTGGGGAGCCGTCTCGTCGAGGGTCTTGCCCTTCTCGTCGGGGGTGAGCGCGAGGAGCGTGAAGCCGGCCTCGCGGACCGACTCCAGGCCCCTCGGCCAGGTGTCGAGGCGTGCGTACGGCACCGAGAAGACCGCGCCCATGGACACCTTCACGCTGCGCCGGTACAGCGGGTCGGCGCAGTCGGGTGACAGCAGGACCGCGTCCATGCCGAGGGCGGCGGCGGAGCGGAAGATCGCGCCGATGTTGGTGTGGTCGTTCACGGATTCCATGATCACGACCCGGCGGGCGGAGGCGAGGAGTTCGTCCGCCGTCGGCAGCGGCTTGCGCTGCATGGAGGCGAGCGCGCCGCGGTGCACGTGGTAGCCGGTGACCTGTTCGGCCAGTTCCGGGCTGACCGCGTACACCGGGGCCGGGAGCTCGTCGACGACGTCCCGCATGACGTCGACCCACTTCGAGGACAGCAGCATGGAACGCATCTCGTAGCCGGCCGCCTTGGCCCGTCTGATGACCTTCTCGCCCTCGGCGATGAACAGTCCCTCGGCGGGTTCGCGCTTGCGGCGCAGCTCCACGTCGGTCAGACCCGTGTAGTCGGTGAGGCGCGGGTCGTCGGGGTCCTCAACGGTGATGAGATCGGCCACAGAGTGATACTGCCTTGTCCAAGGAGCGGTGCCAACGGCTGGAACGGGACGTGTTACCCCCGGTTACTCGACCGGCCGCGGCCCCACCGTCACGACCTCGCCGATGACGATGACCGCCGGCGGCTTCACGTCCTTCTCCCGGACGGTCTCCGCGACCGTCGCCAGCGTCGCGTCGACCCGGCGCTGGGCGGCCGTCGTGCCCTCCTGGACCAGGGCGACGGGGGTGTCGGGCGCCTTGCCGTGGGCGACGAGCGTCTCGGCGATCTTCCCGATCTTGTCGACACCCATGAGGATCACGAGCGTGCCCGTCAGCCGCGCCAGGGACGGCCAGTCGACCAGAGAACGCTCGTCGTCAGGGGCGACATGCCCGCTGACCACCGTGAACTCGTGTGCGACACCGCGGTGGGTGACGGGGATGCCGGCCGCGCCCGGCACGGAGATCGAGCTGGAGACGCCCGGGACGACCGTGCACGGGATGCCCGCCTCGGCGAGCGCCTGCACCTCCTCCATGCCGCGGCCGAAGACGTACGGGTCGCCGCCCTTGAGGCGAACGACCGACTTGCCCTGCTTGGCGTGCTCGATCAGCGCGTTGTTGATGGCCTCCTGGGCCATGAAACGGCCGTACGGGATCTTCGCCGCGTCGATCACCTGCACGTGCGACGGGAGTTCGGCGAGCAGGTTGCGGGGACCGAGACGGTCGGCGATGACCACGTCCGCCTCGGCGAGCAGCCGCCGCCCGCGGACGGTGATCAGGTCCGGGTCGCCGGGGCCGCCGCCGACGAGCGCCACACCGGGGGTGCGGGTGCGGTGGTGCGGGGCGACCAGCGTGCCGTCGCGCAGGCCCTCCACCACGGCGTCACGGATGGCGGCGGTGTGCCGGGGGTCGCGGCCCCTGGCCTCGGTGGTGAGCACGGCGACCGTGACGCCCTCGCTGTGGCCCGTCGCGGGGGTCCACGCGGTGGCCGCGTCGGCGTCGTCGGAGCGGACGCACCACACCCGGTTGGCCTCTGCCTCCGCCGAGGCCCGGGAGTTCGCCTCGGGGTCGCTGGTGGCGATCAGGGCGTACCAGGCGTCCACGAGGTCGCCGTCCTCGTACGGGCGCTGCTCCCAGGTGATCTCGCCCGCGTCCGCCATGGCTTCGACCGAGGGGGTCGCTTCCGGGGAGACGAGGACGATGTCCGCGCCTGCCGCGATGAGCGCCGGAAGGCGGCGCTGGGCGACCTGGCCGCCGCCGAGGACGACGACGCGGCGTCCGGTCAGGCGGAGCCCTACGGGGTACGGGGGGTGTTCGGCCATGGAGGTGCGGCTCCTCGTGCGGCGGTGGGGACGGCGGCCTCTGCGGCTTTGGAGGGGCCTGACGTGCGGATTCTATGGTGCGGACGTCAGGGCGGCTCACCTGGTCGAAGGCTGAGCCGCCCCTGCACGCGGACGTGAAGTGGTGCTATTTCTCAGTGACGCCTGCCGAGTCGAACGTCGCCACCTCGTGCATCGCCCTCGCCGCGCTCTGGACCAGCGGCAGGGCCAGCAGGGCGCCCGTGCCCTCGCCCAGGCGGAGGTCCAGGTCGACCAGGGGGCGAAGGCCCAGTTTGTTCAGGGCGGCCACATGGCCCGGCTCCGCGCTGCGGTGGCCTGCGATGCACGCCGCGAGGACCTCGGGGGCGATGGCGCGCGCCACCAGGGCGGCAGCGCCTGCGCTGACGCCGTCCAGGATGACCGGCGTGCGCAGGGACGCGCCGCCGAGCAGCAGGCCCACCATCGCCGCGTGCTCCAGGCCGCCGAACGCCGCCAGGACGCCGATCGGGTCGGCCGGGTCCGGCTGGTGGAGTTCGATGGCGCGGCGCACGACCTCGGTCTTGCGGGCCAGCGTCTCATCGTTGATGCCGGTGCCGCGGCCCGTCACCTCGGACGGGTCGGTGTCCGTGAAGACGGCGATCAGGGCGGCCGAGGCCGTCGTGTTCGCGATGCCCATCTCACCGGTGAGCAGAGCCCGGTTGCCGGCCGCCACCAGGTCGCGGGCCGTCTCGATGCCGACCTCGATCGCCTGCTTGACCTCCTCGCGGGTGAGCGCGGGGCCGGTCGTCATGTCGGCCGTGCCGGCGCGGACCTTGCGCGGCAGCAGGCCGGGGGTGGCGGGCAGGTCGGCGGCCACGCCCACGTCGATGACACAGACCTCGGCACCGACCTGGCCCGCGAAGGCGTTGCAGACCGCTCCCCCGCCGAGGAAGTTGGCGACCATCTGGCCCGTCACCTCCTGGGGCCACGGGGTCACGCCCTGGGCGTGCACGCCGTGGTCGCCCGCGAAGATGGCGACGGCCGCGGGCTCCGGGATCGGCGGCGGGCACTGCCGGGACAGGCCGGACAGCTGCGCGGAGATGATCTCCAGCATGCCGAGGGCACCCGCGGGCTTGGTCATCCGCTTCTGCCGCTCCCAGGCCTCGCCGAGCGCCTTGGCGTCCAGCGGGCGGATGCCGGCGACGGTCTCGGCGAGCAGGTCGTGCGGCTCCTCGCCGGGCAGCGCGCGACGGCCGTACGTCTCCTCGTGCACGACCCAGGACAGCGGGCGGCGCTTGGACCAGCCCGCCTGCATCAGTTCGGGCTCCTCCGGGAACTCGTCGACGTACCCGACGCACAGGTACGCCACGACCTCCAGGTGCTCGGGCAGCCCGAGGGCCCGGACCATCTCGCGCTCGTCGAAGAAGCTGACCCAGCCGACGCCGAGGCCCTCGGCGCGGGCCGCGAGCCACAGGTTCTCGACGGCGAGCGCGGAGGAGTACGGCGCCATCTGCGGCTGGGTGTGCCGGCCGAGGGTGTGGCGACCGCCCCGGGTGGGGTCGGCGGTGACCACGATGTTCACCGGTGTGTCGAGGATGGCCTCGATCTTCAGTTCCTTGAACTGCTTCGCCCGGCCCTTGGGCAGCGACTTGGCGTACGCCTCGCGCTGGCGCATGGCCAGTTCGTGCATCGTGCGGCGCGTCTCGGCGGAGCGGATGACGACGAAGTCCCAGGGCTGGGAGTGGCCCACGGAGGGTGCCGTGTGGGCGGCCTCCAGGACGCGCAGCAGCACGTCGTGCGGGATCGGGTCGCTGCGGAAGCCGTTGCGGATGTCGCGGCGCTCGCGCATCACGCGCAGGACGGCTTCGCGCTCGGCGTCGTCGTATCCGGGCGCCGCCGGGCCGGTGGACTGTCGTGCTTCTTCCACGGCGGCCGTGCTCTCTTCCTGGTCGGCGGCCCGGGTGTCGAGGTCGTCCGCCTGCTGTGCGACTACCGGCTCCTGGTCCTCGGCATCCGGCTCCGGGACGGGCCCCTCACCCTCGCGGGGGCCGGGAACCATCGCGAAGGGCTCCTGCACCGCCGGTTCCTCCTGCTGGGCGACGGCCGGAGCGGATTCTTCGGCGGGCGGCTGCTCCTGGACGGGCAGGGGCGGCACGGTCAGCGCGTGCGGCGGAGTGGGGGCCAGGTGCGGGGTGGTCGGCACGGTGCCCTCGACGGGCACGAACCGGCCGAACGACTGGTCCGCCTGGGGCTCCACGGGCGCGTCGGCCTGCACACCGGTGGCATCGGCCGGGACGCCGGGGGCATCGGCGGGCACACCGGGTCCGGCGGCCGGCTCGCCGCCCGCCCCCTGCTCGCCGTGCGCCTGGGTGGGTCCGCCCACCGGCACCGCCTGCGCGGGCTCGGCGACCGCGGGCTGCGCCTCCTCGGGGGCCTGCTGCGGCGCGGGCTCCGCGAACAGTGCCGGGGCGTCAGGAGTCTGGGCCTCGGCGTCCGTCAGGGGCGCGTGCTGGTCCGCTGCCGGTGCCGTGACCGGGGTCCCGCCGGTGTCGTGGACCTGCTCGGCCGGGGTCAGGCTGGTGTCGTGGACCTGCACGGCCGAGGCCTGGCCCGGATCGTGGACCTCCTGCTCGGCCGGGGCGTCGGCAATGTGTTGGTGGTCCTGGGCGGGAGCCCCAGGGTGCGCGGCAGGCGCCGGAACGTGGACCTCCGCGGCCTGCGGGGCCGGCCCCGCTTCGGCCGCGGGCGCGGGCACGCCGATGTGCGGCTCGCCGTCCACTGCCGGTACTGCCCCGAAGTCCGGGGCGGCATCCGCCACGGGCACGGCGTCCGGGACCTGCGGGGCGAGCCCGGCGGGGGTCGCGTCCTGTGCCGGTGCGGCATCCGGCGCCGGTACGGCTCCGGGATGCTGCGAGCCGTCGTGCTGCCAGGCAGCGCCCTGCGAGCCGTCGTTCAGCGTCCCGTCCGGCAGGACGTGTCCGGAGTCGTCGGCCACCTCGGCCTGGCCTTGCTCGGGCATGCCGAGCGCGCCCTCCGGGGCCGGCACGCCGTGCGCGGCCTGCGGGGCCTCCGGCGTCGGCTGCGGCATCTGCTGCGGCTCCGAGTCGACCAGCGGGCCGGAGCCCTGCGGGGCGTCGGGCGCGGCCTCGGCGGTCACGGGCGCGGCCTCCGGGGCGACGGGCGCGGCGGTCGGCTGAACCGTCGGCGCGGGCTCGGGCGCCGGTGCCGGAACGACCGTTTCTGCGGCCGTCCCCTCCGTGCTCACCGGCGGCACGGTGTGCTGCTGCGGCGGCGGCCCCCAGGGCACCGCTCCCTGCGGGGAGTTCTCCGCCGGCTGGGGCACGTCCAGGTACTCGGGGCCGGTCGTGGGCGGCCCGGAGGGGCGCATCGGGGCGTCCGCCGGACCGCGGTCGGAGAGCGTGCGCACCGGGCTCGCGGAGGTGTCCGGGATGGGCGGGCCGAGGTGCAGCGGGCGGCGCGGCGTCGGCTGCGGCGCGGGCGCCGGAGGCGGCGTACGGACCGCGCCGACGTCGATGGAGCCGCTGTCCCGGCCGGCCGCCTCGTGCGGACCGGGCTCGTGGGGATACGGCGCCGGAGCCGGGACGTGCTGCGGCATCTCGGTGCCCCACGCGCCCTGCTGGCCCGGCATCAGGAGCAGGTCGTCGTCCTCGGGAGCGCTGTCGGAAGGGTCGAGGTAGGTGTACGCGCCCGGCGCGAGGACGCCCGGCTGCTCCACCATGCCTGCGTTCTCCGGCAGCCCCTCGCCCGGGACCTGGCCGGTGTCGGTCATGCGTACCCCTCGCCCATCGGTTAGTGCTTCTACGACCAGCTGGCCCGGAACGGCACACCGACCGCCCGCAGTGAAGAACGAGCGTGCGTGCCCAGCGGCACGAACGACCCGCCCACAATGACGACAAAGCCATTGAACGGCATTGTCCCGGTCGTCCCGCCGTCGCGACAGGGTGATCCGCGACGGCCCGCTGTGGACTGCGCCACGTTGCGCGCCCTCCGGTCCGGCCGTACCGCCCCCACCCCAAAAGGGGTGCGCTTTCCGGACATTGGCTGACGAATGCCGGATCACCCGAGTACGGTACGACGGTCGGCCAGCCTACCGCGCCGGTACGACAACCGGATCACGGGGAGCGTTCGGCCAATCGGCCGCTGAGCAGGAACGCAACGCTCCGCTCCTTCTCCGTCCAGGCCCGCGTGTCGAGTTCGACGGACTGCAGCAGGGCGCACTCGACGTCGTAGCCGTGTTCCGTGAGGTCCCTGCCGACGAGTTCGGCCGCGTCGCGGGTCGCGGCGTGGGTGACGATGCGCTGCGGGCGGCGGTCGGCGACGGCGGAGACGACCGCCGCTCCCCCGCCGCCGACGCGGACGACGTCCGGTTCGGGCAGGTTCTCCAGGATGTGCGGGGCGGTGCCGTGCACGACCTGGAGCTGGACGCCGAAGTGGCGTGCGGCGGCCGTGGTACGGCCGCATGCGTCGAGGTCCTGGTCGACGGCGATGACGGCGGCCCCGCAGCGGGCGGCCTCCACGGCCAACGCGCCGCTGCCGCTGCCGATGTCCCACACCAGGTCGCCCACCCTGGGTCCGAGACGGGCGAGTTGGCTGACCCGCAGCAGATCCGTCTCCCCTTCGCCGAGTCCCCCGCCGTACGCCTCGGCGGGCAGGGCCCAGCCGCGCGGTCCCGCGCCCGGGTCGCGTCCGGCGATCCAGCCGCCGTCGGCGGCGGTGACCGGTCCTCCGATGACGATGACGACGTTGGGGTCGCGCCAGGTGTGGTCGGCGGCCTTGTCCGAGGTGACGACGGTGACCTGTTCGCGCTCGGTGCCCAGCTCCTCGCAGATGACGAACGTGCGGTGGACACCGTCGAGGAGCAGTCCGAGCTCGGCGGGTCCGGCGCCCGGTGAGGTGAGGACCGCGACCTTGGTGTGGGCGCGGCATACGTTGACCGCGCGTCGCAGGGTGCGGCGGTGTGCGACGACCACCTGTGCGTCGTCCCAGGGCATCCCGGCGCGCGCGAAGGCGGCGGCCACGGAGGAGACGGCGGGGACGACTTCGACCTCCAGGCCGTACTCGGGGACGCGCAGCGTGCGTACGACACCGAAGAAGCCGGGGTCGCCGTCGGCGAGGACGACGGCGGTGCCGCGGTGGGCGGCGATACGGCGGGCGGCGAGGGCGACACTGCCGAGGCGGATGCGCTCGGCGGCCGGAGGCACTTCGGGGAGGGCGAGGTGGTGGGCCGCGCCGGCGACGAGCGTGGCGGCCCCGAGGGCGGAGCGCGCGGCGGCGGTCAGCGGCGAGCCGTCCCAGCCGATCACCGTGACCCGGTCGGCCATCGTCGTCAGTCTCCAGGTTTTTCGCGCAGGTCGTCAGGGGGCAGCCCGTACGGCGGGCTCCGTGAGGGTATCCCGTTCGGCTGGGTGCACTCGCCCCGGGCTCGTCCCGTGGGAGCGGTCCCTCGCTGTCAGTTCCAGTTCGGGAACGACGTGAAACCCCGCGTGTCGGCCAGCTCGTCGCTGACCCCGTCGAGGTCCTCCGGCAGCAGGCTCCACACGATGAAGTCGGTCCGTACGTCCGTCCAGGTGCCGTCCTTCGCACGGACGTGCGCTATGCAGGCGTTGCGCAGGACGCCCTCGCTGATGCAGCCGATCTTCTGGGCGACCTGCTGGGAGGCGGTGTTGTCGGCCGCGGTGCGCAGTTCGATCCGCTCGAAGCCCTGGTCGCCGAAGAGCCATTGGGCGGTCGCGAGCGCGGCTTCGGAGGCGTAGCCCTCGCCGCGTGCCCAAGGCGCGATGACGTACGACAGCTCGGTGGACCGCACATGCCAGTTGGTCTTGGTGAGCTGGATGACGCCCACCAGGCGCTGGGTGAGGAACTCGGTGACGGCGAGGTCGAGGCCGCGGCCCGCGGCGCGTTCGGCGGGCGCGTACTCGGTGATCCAGGTGCGGGCGCCCTCCTCGGTGAACGGCTGGGGCACGTCGGTCCAGGCGCCGACCAGCTCGTCGTTCATCATCTCGGCCAGCGCGGGGACGTCGTCCTCGTCGAGAGGGCGCAGGACCAAACGCTCCGTGCTGATGGAGACGTTGGGGAAGGTGCTCGTCATTGCGCCGCTCCGTAACCTTCGAAAAACCGTCAGGGCCTGCTGAACTGCCCAGCATGCAGCATGGAGGCGGCGAAACGCACCACGGGGTCCACACCCGGTGGGGGAGCGGACCCCGTGCGTGGCGATACGCGGTGTACGCGGTGCCGACGGCAGTCGATCAGCGGGATCAGAAGGACGCGATGACCGATCCCTGGTACTTGTCCTCGATGAACTTCTTGACCTCGGGCGAGACGAGGAGCTTGGCCAGCTTCTTGACCCGCGGGTCGTTCTCGTTGCCCTTCTTGACCGCGAGGAAGTTGCCGTAGGGGTTGTTCTTCGCGGACTCCAGGACGAGGGCGTCCTTGGCGGGCTTGAGGCCGGAGGAGATGGCGTAGTTGCCGTTGATCACCGCGGCGTCCACGTCGTCCAGGGAGCGCGGGGTCTGGGCCGCCTCCAGCTCCTTGAACTTGAGGTTCTTCGGGTTCTTGGCGATGTCCCGCGGGGTCGCCTCGTTGCCCACGCCGCTCTTGAGCGTGATGAGACCGTTCGCGTCGAGCAGCTTGAGCGCACGCGCCTCGTTGACCGTGTCGTTCGGGATGGCGACGGTCGCACCGCTCTTCAGCTCGTCGGCCTTCCTGATCTTGTGGGAGTACAGGCCGAGCGGCTCCAGGTGCACCGTGACGACGGGCGCGATGTGGGTGCCGTTCTTCTTGTTGAAGTCGTCGAGGTACGGCTGGTTCTGGAAGTAGTTGGCACCGACCGACCCGTCCTCGGTCGCCGTGTTCGGCGTGACGTAGTCGGTGAACTCCTTGACCTGAAGGTCGAGGCCCGCCTTCTTCGCCAGGTTGTCCTTGACGAAGTTGAGGATCTCGGCGTGCGGCGTGGGGCTCGCGGCGACGATGAGCGGGCCGCCCGAGCCGGAGGAGGCGGAGCTGCTCTTGCCGGAGCCGCAGGCGCTGAGCCCGAAGGTGAGGGCTCCCGCGGCGAGGACGGCGGTGGTGATCTTGGCGGTGTTACGCACGAAAAGTGCCTTTCCTTATGGGTGGTGCCACCCCGTCATGGTTCACGGGGAGTTCAGGGGACACGCGGGGGCGGCGTGGCTCAGGCGACCTTGCTCACATCGGCCGTCGCGGGCTCCTTCGCCTTCAGCAGCCGCAGCTTCGGCGCCGGTCCGGAGCGGCCGCCGCGGCGGTGCAGGGCGCGGGCCGCGAAGTCGCCGGCGATCTGGATGAGCGAGATGACGACGGCCAGGACCGCCACGGTGATCCACATCAGCTGGGTGTCGAAGCGCTGGTAGCCGTAGCGGATGGCGATGTCGCCGAGGCCGCCGGCGCCGACCGTGCCGGCCATCGCGGAGTAGCCGATGAGGGCGACGACGGTGGTGGTCGCGGAGGAGATCAGGGAGGGCAGGGCCTCCGGTACGAGGACCTTGCGCACGACGGTCCAGGTGTTGCCGCCCATCGCCTGCACGGCCTCGACGAGGCCGCCGTCCACTTCGCGGACAGCCGTCTCGACGAGGCGCGCGAAGAACGGGATGGCGCCGATGGCGAGCGGCACGATGGCGGCCTCGCGGCCGATCGTCGTCCCCGTGACCCAGCGTGTGAAGCTCATCAGCGCGACCATCAGGATGATGAACGGCATCGAGCGGGCGATGTTCACGACCTGCCCGAGGATCTTGTTGGCCAGGATGTTCTGGAGCAGTCCGCCGCGGTCGGTCAGCACCAGCAGCACGCCGAGCGGCAGTCCGCCGACGACGGCGATGAGGGTGGACCAGCCGACCATGTAGAGGGTGTCCCAGGAGGCCTGGGACAGCAGCGGCTGCATCGCCGAGAAATCAGTCCAGGTCACTTGGCACCTTCCTTCACCAGCGGGGCCGCCTGGCGGCCCACCACGTCGATCTGCAGTCCCTGCTCGCGCAGGAAGCCGATCGGCACGACGTTGTCCTCGTAGCGGCCGGGCAGTTCGATGCGCATCCGGCCGACCTGGAGGCCGCCGACGGTGTCGATGGCGGCGCCCAGGATCGAGATGTCGATGTTGTAGGTGCGGGACAGCTGGGAGATGACGGGCTGGGTGGCGGCCTCGCCCTGGAAGGTGACGTCGACGACGGTCCGGTCGTCGCCGGATGCCTGGCCGCCGACCGGGAAGAGGGCGGAGGCCAGGTGGGAGCCGGGGGTGGCGAGCAGTTCGCCGACCGTGCCGGACTCGACGATGCGGCCCTTCTCCATGAGGGCGGCCGAGTCGCAGACGCTCTTGACGACGTCCATCTCGTGCGTGATGAGCAGGACGGTCAGGCCGAGCTGCCGGTTGAGGTCGCGCAGCAGCTGGAGGATGGAACGGGTGGTCTCCGGGTCGAGGGCGCTGGTCGCCTCGTCGGAGAGCAGCACTTTGGGGTCGCCGGCGAGGGCGCGGGCGATGCCGACGCGCTGCTTCTGGCCGCCGGAGAGCTGGGCCGGGTAGGCCTTGGCCTTGTCGGCGAGACCGACGAGGTCGAGGAGCTCGAGGGCCTTGCGGGAACGTTCCTTCCCGGACTTGCCGAGGATCTCCAGGGGCAGCTCGACGTTGTCCTGGACGGTGCGCGAGGACAGCAGGTTGAAGTGCTGGAAGACCATGCCGATCCGGCTGCGTGCCGAGCGGAGTTCCTTGCCGGCGCGTGGTCCGCGGCCGGCGAGCGCGGTCAGGTCCTGGCCGGCCACGGTGACCGTGCCGGAGGTGGGGCGCTCCAGGAGGTTGACGCAGCGGATGAGCGAGGACTTGCCGGCGCCGGACTGGCCGATGACGCCGAACACCTCGCCCTCGCGTACGTGCAGGTCGACGCCGTCGAGGGCGGTGATCTCGCGGCCGCGCGAACGGTAGACCTTGGTCAGGCCCGATGTGGTGATCACTGGGTTTCCGTCACTGTCGAGTGCAGGGCGTGGATGTGCGCCGGGCACGGGTGCGTGCATGGCAACGCGGCACGGTTCTCGCAAGGGCGATGGAACCGGGGAGAACCTGTGCGCGGGAGGTCAGTCGCATACGACGCGTGCGTACGGACGTTCCACGGCGGTCTCGCTTCGGGGCGCGAGGCTCTGGGTGGTGCGGGGGCCCTCTAGCAGGCGCACATTCGACACATACAACGAGCACCGGGCGTCATGGTCGCCTCGGTCGCAACAGTGCGGCAGCTCGTCGTGGTCATGGATGCAAGTAAAGCAGACGCCGGACCGGGACCTGACACGACTGTCCGAATAGCGGACGGATGGCGCCGGTTGTGGTCAACGCCACGGCCGGCGGGGCGGCGCCGCGGTCGGCCACGGGGGCGGGGACATCAGTGCTTTTGGCCCGTAATAGGGTCGCGGCATGCTTGATGCCCTGACGCTGGCGACCGGTGTCGCCGCGCTGCTGCTCGCCGCCTGGTGCGGCTGGGCCGCGTACCGTGATCAGCCCACGAAGGACTGGCACTTCATCGGCATGGCCGTGGTGACGCTGCTGGCCCTCATCCAGCTGGTCGTCGGCATCGTCCAGCTGGCGCGGGGCGAGAAGCCGGCGCAGGGCACGACGATCTTCGTGGCGTATCTGCTGGGCGCCTTCGCGTGCATCCCGGCGGCGGGCTTCATGTCGCTGGCCGAGCGCACACGGTGGGGTTCGGTGACGGTCGCGGCCGGCGGTGTGGTCCTCGCCGTGCTGGAGGTGCGGCTCTATGACATCTGGGGAGGCTGAGATGACGGCCACGCGGGAGAAGCCGGCCAGGACGCGGCTCATCGGCGGGCCCGGCATGCTGCTGGTGTGGCTGTACGGGGTGATGGTGGTCGGGGCGGTGTCGCGGTCGGTCGTGCAGATCTCGACGCAGTTCGACAAGGCTCCGCTCGCGTACTCCCTGTCCGCGGTCGCCGGCGTCGTCTACGGATTCATCACGTACTCGCTGGTGCGTGGCGGCGAGACGGCCCGCCGGGCGGCGTTGGTGTGCTGTGCGGCCGAGCTGGTCGGTGTGCTCACCGTGGGGACGTGGACCCTGGTCGAGCCGTCCGCGTTTCCCGACGCGACCGTGTGGTCGGACTACGGCATGGGGTACGTCTTCATTCCGGTGCTGCTGCCGCTGTCGGCCATGTACTGGTTGCGGAAGGGGGCCGCGCGTCAGGCCGAGGCGGCCTGAGCCCGGCGGGACGCGCCCCTTTCGGGGCGCTCTTCCCCTACGCCGTCGTGGCGTACGTACTCGCCGGCTTCTCCAGGACGATCATCGGTACGCCGTCCGCTCCCTGAGCCGTGCCCACCGTCTCGTAGCCGACCCGGCGGTACAGGCGCAGGTTGCCCTCGCTGCGGTGGCCGGCGCTGAGACGGAACTTCTTCGCGCCGTGCCGCTCCACCAGTGCCGCCTCGGCCGCGCGCAGCAGCCGGGCGCCGATGCCGTGGCCCTGCAGCCGCGGGTGGACGCAGAGCCTGCCGATCAAGGCGGCCCCGTCCTCCGTCAGGCGGCCGCGTACCGAGCCGACCACCTCCTCGCCCAGCCGGGCCACGAAAACGCAGTCCGAGGCGACCTCCTCGCGCACCGAGTCCAGGGTCTGGACGAGCGGGGCGATGCGGTAGTTGCCGTACAGCGCGGCTTCGCTCTGGAAGCACAGGTACTGCAGCCTGAAGATCTGCTCGGCGTCCTGCTCGGTCGCCACAGAGATGGTCACGCTCATGCCCATGTGCGCACGCCTCCCGCTCACCTGATCACCGGTCGTCCCTCACTCCTATCCCCGCGGTTCGAGCGCCGCAACCTCCGCCGCAAGCAATCGACGCAGACATCCCAGGCATTTGGAGCGTTCCGGACCAAGACTCCCTTGTGAGATACCCAACTCCCCTGCGATTTCCCGGTAGGTCGGGTCCTGCGGGGAGAGCAGCGCCGCCATGAGGCGGGGACAGCGGCCGGGCAGGCGGCGTACGGCGGCGTGCAGTGCCCGGCGGCGGGCCGCGAGGAGGGCCTGCTGCTCAGGGCCGGGTCGGGTGTCGTCGGCCGGGTCACCGCGGTACGGCAGTTCGAGGCGGGCGGCGCGTCGGCCGCGGCGTGCCTCCAGACGCACCGCGCGGCGCAGCCATTCCTGCGGGTCGAGGGGCGGCCGGTCGGCCTCGAGCCGCTCCAGGAGCCGTAGCCACACGGCCTGTTCCAGATCGCTCGGCTCCATCCCGGCCGCGTGCGCCTCCGCCGAGGCCTCGGCGGCGAGCAGCGGACGCAGGGTGCTGACCATCTCGTGCCTCATACGCGACGGGACGCGTCCGCCCCGGCGGCGGGTTGCCGGAGCGGACGCGAGTCACCCCGACGGGGTACTCGTGGCACGTGTCGACCGCTCAGCCGCGCAGGAAGTCCTCGCGGGCGAGCACGCCGGTGTCGGCGTTGTCGGTGAAGACGCCGTCGATGCCGGTCGCGAAGTAGGTCCGGAAGGCACCGAAGACATCGCCGTAGGCCGTCGGGTCTGTGCCCTTCTGGAAGTTCGTGGGCAGGAAGGTGTTCTCGTCGCGCATCGTGTACGGGTGCAGGATCAGGCCCGCGGCGTGCGCGTCGGCGACCAGAGTGGAGGGCTTGGTGAGGTTGCCCTTCGCGTCCTTAGGGACGACCAGGTCGAGGGTGGGGCCGACGCCCTGGGCGTAGGAGGCGATCTCCTTCAGGCCCTTCGGGGTGATGAGGTCGGCGACCGTGCGCGGGTCGCCCGACTCGACGAAGTCGAAGGGGCGGGTGTTCGCGGCGGACAGGAGCACCACGAGCGGGTTGTCGACGAGCTTGTTCAGGCGCTGGATGCTGCTCGGCTCGAAGGACTGGATGATGACCGGTGAGTTCTTCCGGTCCTTGCCGTGCTTGCGCAGGGCCCTGGAGAGCAACTGCTCCATGTCGAGGCCCTGCTTGCGGAAGTAGGTGGGGTGCTTGGTCTCGGGGTAGATCCACACCTGCTTGCCGCGCTTGCGGGTCTGCTCGTCCTGCCACTTCAGGACCTCTTCGAAGGTGGGGATCTCCCAGCGGCCGTTGTAGAGGGTGTTGTGCTGGCGGGTGGCGGGGATGCGCTCGATCGCGCGCAGCGTCTTCAGCTCGGCGAGCGTGAAGTCCTCGGTGAACCAGCCGGTGGTGGAGACACCGTCCAGGACCTTGGTCTTCCTGCGGTCGGCGAACTCGGGGTGGTCGGCGACGTCGGTGGTCCCGCCGATCTCCGGCTCGTGCCGGCACACCAGGTGGCCGTCCTTGGTGGGCACCAGGTCACCGGCCTCCACGATGTCGGCGCCCAGGTCGAGCGCCAGGTTGTAGGAGGCGAACGTGTGCTCGGGACGGTAGCCGCTGGCTCCGCGGTGACCGATGATCGTCGGCACGGGCAGGCCCTTCAGCCCGCCGGTGTGCCGCGCGTCCGCCCTCGCGACGCCGGGCAGTCCGAGGACCGCTCCGCCGGCGCCGAGCACCGCGGCCCCGAGCAGCGCTCGCCGACCCGTCCCCTGCCCCTGCCCCTGCCCCTGCCCCTGCCCCTGCCCCTGCCCCTGCCCCTGCCCGTAAGACTCCTGCGCGCCCATGTGTTCCTCTCGCCACACCTACTCGAAGGGCTCGATCGTAGGTGCGGACGGGTGACGGCCGGGAGACGTCTGCGGGAACGCGCGACGGACGGGGAACGTCCTCGTGGGTGCATGGCGACGGAGTTGGCGAATACCCGGACTGACGGCCCGTCAACCGTCGTCGCGGCGTTCGCCACACCCGTCCGGCGGATGACGAACGTGCAACAAAACCGCCATCGCAGGTAAACACTCGTCAATGACGCGTATCCACTCGGTGAACCCGGTGTGCGACACCCCGGGCATCACGAGTATCGTCCTCACCTGCACAGACTCATACCGCATCCCTTGACACCGGAGGGCCCGTTGTCCCGCTTCGTGCTCATCAAGGCAGTGCTCGGACCGATCATGCGCCTGATGTTCCGCCCACAGGTGGAGGGCGCGGAGCACATCCCGGCCGACGGTCCGGTCATCATGGCCGGCAACCACCTGACGTTCATCGACTCGGTCGTGCTGCCGCTGGTGACCAAGCGGCAGGTGTTCTTCATCGGCAAGGACGAGTACGTCACGGGCAAGGGCCTCAAGGGCCGGCTGATGGCCTGGTTCTTCACGGGCGTCGGCATGATCCCGGTCGACCGGGACGGCGCGAGCGGCGGTGTGGCCGCGCTGATGACCGGGCGCCGCGTGCTGGAGGAGGGCAAGGTCTTCGGCATCTACCCGGAGGGCACGCGCTCGCCCGACGGGCGGCTGTACCGGGGGCGCACCGGTATCGCGCGGCTGACGCTGATGACCGGCGCGCCGGTGGTGCCGTTCGCGATGATCGGCACGGACAAGTTGCAGCCCGGCGGACGGGGGATCCCCCGTCCGGGGCGGGTCACCGTGAGGTTCGGTGAGCCGATGGAGTTCTCTCGGTACGAGGGGATGGACCGGGATCGCTATGTGCTGCGGGCCGTCACCGATTCCGTGATGACGGAGGTCATGCGGCTCTCGGGGCAGGAGTACGTGGACATGTACGCCACGAAGGCGAAGGCGGCGTAGCCGGAACCAGGGGCGCCCACTCGCCATTGGGCTCCCCCGGAACCAGGGGCGCCCACTCGCCATTGGGCTCCCTGCTGTTCAGCAGGTGCGGGTGTTCTGTGGCTGGTCGCGCGGTTCCCCGCGCCCCTGAGGGGTCGCGTCCCCTCCCTCCAGTCTCTGGCCCCGCAGCAGGAACCACGCCGCCACCGCCGTCACCAGCAGAACCGCCGCGCCCGCTGCCATTGCCAGCCTGAGGCCCTCCACGAACGCGTCGCGGGCCGACGTGAGCAATGTCTCGGCGGTGGCCGGTGGGAGGTGAGCTGCCGTCTCCACCGCCCCGCCCAGTGATGCGTGGGCCGTGGCCGGGGTGCCCGGTGGCGCCGGGAAGTCCCGGTAGATCCCGGTCACGATCGAGCCGAGCAGGGCGATGCCCAGGGCCGCGCCGAGTTCGTACGCCGTCTCCGAGACCGCGGAGGCGGCGCCCGCCTGGTCCTTGGGCACGCCGGCGAGGATCACGTCCGCGGTGACGGTGAACGACAGGCCCGCGCCGACGCCCACGACCAGCAGCGCGGTCCCGATCAGCGAGTAGCCCGTGGTCCGGTCGAGCAGGGTGAGGGCGGCCAGCGCCAGGCCCACCGCGGCGAGGCCGCCCGAGACCACCGCCCGTACCGAGAAGCGCCGGGCCGCCGCGCCCGCGACCAGGCCCGCCGCCACCGCGCCGACTGCGGCGGGCAGTTCGGCGAGACCGGCCTCGAACGGACGCCTGCCCTGGACGAGTTGCAGGTATTGGGAGAGGAAGAAGACCAGTCCGGACATGCCGAGCACGGTCAGCAGGTCCGCGAGCACCGCACCGCTGAAGCCCCGACCCCGGAACAGCCGCATGTCCAGCAGCGGGACCGGCAGCGTCAGTTGACGGCGCACGAAGCCGAGGAGCGCGGCGGCACCGAGGAGTCCGGTGCCGAAGGCCGGCCAGGTGAATCCGTGGGCGGCCGCCTCCTTCACGGCGTACACCGCGCCGATCATGCCGACGAGCGACAAGGCGACGCTCGGCAGGTCCCAGGGGCCCGGGTCCGGGTCGTGGGACTCGGGCAGGGTCCTGATGCCGACCAGGACCAGGACCGCCGTCACCGGCAGGTTGATGAGGAAGACCGAGCCCCACCAGAAGTGCTCGAGCAGCAGACCGCCGACGACCGGGCCGACCGCCGTACCCGCCGAGGCGGTGGCGCCCCAGATGCCGACGGCGAGGCTGCGCTCGCGCGGGTCGTGGAAGATGTTGCGGATCAGGGCGAGCGTGGCGGGCATCAGGGTAGCGCCCGCGACACCGAGGAGCGCCCGGGCCAGGATCATGGTCTCCGGCGACTGGGCGTAGGCGTTCAGGACGGATATCGCGCCGAAGGCCGTGGCGCCGCCGAGCAGGATGCGCTTGCGGCCGACGCGGTCGCCGAGGCTGCCCATGGAGACGAGCAGACCGGCGATGACGAAGGAGTAGACGTCGCCGATCCACAGGAGCTGGGTGCCGGAGGGCTTCAGGTCCTCGCTGATGTAGGGGGTCGCGAGGCCGAGGACGGTCGCGTCCACGGCCACCAGCAGCACGGCGAGCACGAGGACGCAGAGCGCGAGCCACCGGCCCGGGCGCTTCTCCGCCTGCGGCGTCGTCTCCCCCGAGCTCTCGGCTGCGATCGAGCAGGGGGCACCCCCACGCTGCAGGGTGCTGGTCATGGTTCCTCTCTCCGTAGGGCGCCGCCGAGCAACAGCTCGGCGATCATGATGGGGAAGTCCCTGGCGGCCACACGGCCGTCCAGTACGGCCCAGGCGCACGAGGCGATCAGCCCGTAGAGCGCCTCGGTGAGCCAGGCCGGGGGGAGGTCGACGCGGAATTCGCCGCTGTGCCGACCGCGCAGGAAGACCGCGGTGATCCGGGTGTCGATCCGCAACCAGCCCTCGTTCTGGCCCTCGCCCTCCCACAGCTGGTTCTCGCCGTAGAGGAAGGCGAGCAGCCCGGCCGCGGGCTGGATCTCGCGCACGAGCCTGCGTACCGCGTCGGTCGCCGAGCCCTCGTCCAGCCGGGCCGCGTCCAGCGCCGCCTCGCACTCCTCGATACCGAGCACTTCCAGGGCCCGTACGAGCGCGTCGCGCCCGGCGAAGTGGCGGTGCAGCGTTGCCCGGCTGATCCCGGCCGCCTTGGCGACCTCGTCCATGGTCGCGGTGGATTTGCGGGTCAGCAGGGCGGCTGCGCTGCGCAGTACGTGGTCACGGTCGACGGCCATGAGACAACCATAGGCCATGTGAGACATTTTCGTCTCACACGGGGCATGTTCGTCTCACCAGGACAGACCTCGGCGTGATCTCAGTGCCAGGGCAGCTCCCCGCGCCGCTCCCAGTACGCGCGCGGGTCCTCGGCGAGCGTCTCGAGGCGGACCAGTTGGTCCTCGTCGAGGTCGACGGCGGCGGCGCGCAGGTTCGAGGCGAGCTGGCCTGTGGTGGCCGCGCCGGAGAGGACGACGCCCACCCACGGCCGCCGCAGGATCATGGCGAGGGCGACCGCGTCGCAGCCGAGGGACATCTCCACCGCCACGGCCTTCAAGGCGTCCGGCGCCTGCGGGTCCGCCAGCCGTCCGTTGGCCATGCCCTCCTTGACGATCACCGTGAGCCCGGCGTCGTGAGCCTCGGCGAGGGCGGGCCCGGCAGAGGTCTCCAGCAGGTTGTACGTGGACTGGACGGCACGGAAGAGGGGCTCGCCGTCGACCGTCACGGCGAGCGCGGCGCGGATCACGTCGGCCTGCGCCGGGCCGCTGGTGGAGAAGCCGATGGTGAGCCCCTGCGCGGCGGCCTCGGCCAGCCGGGCGTGCAGTTCCTTGTCGGTCAGGGCCGGACTGTCAGGGGTGACGGAGTGGATCTGGTAGAGGTCGAGCCGGTCGCCGAGTAGAGCGGCGGTCTCGGCGCGCTGCCGCTCGTAGGTGGCGACACTGTGGTCCTTGACCTCGTGCTGCTCGGCGTCGGTGCTCCACTGCGCGGTGTAGGTGTAGCCCCACTTGCTGCCGACCACCACGTCATCGATGCCGGGGCGGGCGGACAGCCAATCGGCGAGGAACTCCTCCGAACGGCCGTAGGAGCGGGCCACGTCGAAGTAGCGGACGCCCTGCGCGTAGGCGGCGTCCAAGAGTTCATGCGTGCGCTCGCGCAGGGCGTCGACCGTGCGGTCGGCGGGAAGGTCCCGGTCACGGCCGAGGTTGATGTAGCCCGGGCGGCCGACGGCGGCCAGTCCGAGTCCGATGTGCGCGGTGGCCGTGGTGGCGGCGGCCATAGGGGCATCCCCTGCTCGAGCGAAGCCGAGAGCTCGGGGAAGGCTGAACGGCATGGCGGGCTCCTTGCACTCTCGGCGGACCCGGGAACCCGCCCCAATCTACCGGCGCTAACTTCTTCCACTTGGTCCGCGCATGATGTCCCTTTCGTGCTCGGTACCGGCCGACCACCGTTCGACATTGCCGACCGCAACCGGAAACGACGAACTCAAGCGATGTCCGGGCCCTTCGGAGGGAGGTCCTGCTACGCCTGTTTGGCCGTGACCCACTTCCGCTGCCCGGCGAGGTCCGCCTTCACCTCGGCGAGCTGCACGGCGACCGCCTCGGGGGCCGTACCGCCGCGGCCGTTGCGGGAGGCGAGGGCGCCGGGGACGTTGAGGACGGAGCGCACCTCGGGGGTGAGGTGGGCGCTGATCTTCGCGAACTGCTCGTCCGTGAGTTCGTCCAGTTCCTTGCCCTCGGCCTCGGCGACCTTCACGCACTCACCGGCCACCTCGTGCGCCACCCGGAACGGCACGCCCTGCTTGACCAGCCACTCGGCGATGTCGGTGGCGAGCGAGAACCCGGCCGGGGCCAGCTCCTCCATGCGCTCGCGGTGCACGGTCAGCGTGGCCATCATGCCGGTGAATGCCGGGAGCAGGACCTCCAGCTGGTCGATGGAGTCGAAGACCGGCTCCTTGTCCTCCTGGAGATCGCGGTTGTACGCGAGCGGGAGGGCCTTGAGGGTCGCCAGCAGGCCCGTCAGGTTGCCGATCAGGCGGCCGGACTTGCCGCGGGCCAGCTCGGCGATGTCCGGGTTCTTCTTCTGCGGCATGATCGACGAGCCGGTGGAGAAGGCGTCGTGGAGCGTGACGAAGGAGAACTCCTTCGTGTTCCAGATGATGACCTCCTCGGCGATCCGGGAGAGGTTCACGCCGATCATCGCGGCGATGAAGGTGAACTCGGCGACGAAGTCACGGGAGGCCGTGCCGTCGATGGAGTTGGCCACACTGCCGTGCTCGAAGCCCAGGTCCTCGGCGACCGCCTCCGGGTCCAGGCCGAGGGAGGATCCGGCCAGGGCACCGGATCCGTACGGCGACACCGCCGTCCGCTCGTCCCACTGGCGCAGCCGTTCGGCGTCCCGGGACAGCGACTGGACGTGGGCGAGCACGTGGTGCGCGAAGAGCACCGGCTGGGCGTGCTGGAGGTGGGTGCGGCCGGGCATCGCCACGTCCGGGTGGGCTTCCGCCAGGCCGATCAGGGCGTCCTGGAGGTCGGCGATCAGACCGCCGATGATCCGGCCGTGGTCGCGCAGGTACATACGGAAGAGCGTGGCGACCTGGTCGTTGCGGGAGCGGCCCGCGCGCAGCTTGCCGCCCAGCTCGGGGCCGAGGCGCTCCAGCAGACCCCGCTCCAGGGCCGTGTGGACGTCCTCGTCGGCGATCGTGCCGGTGAAGGAGCCGTCGGCGACGTCCGCCTCGAGCCGGTCGAGCCCCGCCAGCATCCGCGTCAGCTCGTCGTCCGTGAGGAGCCCCGCCTTGTGCAGCACGCGCGCGTGGGCCCGGGAGCCGGCGATGTCGTACGGCGCCAGCCGCCAGTCGAAGTGGACGGACGCGGACAGCTTCGCCAGGGCCTCGGCGGGGCCGTCGGCGAAACGGCCGCCCCAGAGCCGTACGTCACCGGTGTTGCTGCTCACTTGGGTCGCTCCTAGAGAGGGTGTCGGTGTGCCACCGCCTCCCCACGGCCAGTGAGGAGGCGGTCGTCGGGCCAGTGGGCCGGTCGGGCCGGATCCGCGTCAGGCTTCGCCTCCAGGATCACGCCGTGCCGCGATCTTCGACGACAGGCTGTAGATGTCGATGAAGCCCTTGGCCGCGGACTGGTCGAACGTGTCGCCCGTGTCGTAGGTCGCGAGGTTGAAGTCGTACAGCGACTCCTGCGACCGGCGGCCGGTGACGACCGCGCGGCCGCCGTGCAGGGTCATCCGGATGTCGCCGGAGACATGCCGGCTGGCCTCGTCGATGAAGCCGTCCAGTGCGCGCTTGAGCGGGGAGAACCACTGGCCGTCGTAGACCAGTTCTCCCCAGCGCTGCTCGACCTGCCGCTTGTAGCGGGCGAGTTCACGCTCGACGGTGACGTTCTCCAGCTCCTGGTGGGCGGTGATGAGCGCGATCGCGCCCGGAGCCTCGTAGACCTCGCGGGACTTGATGCCCACGAGGCGGTCCTCGACCATGTCGATCCTGCCGATGCCCTGGGCGCCGGCGCGCTCGTTGAGTTGCTGGATGGCCTGCAGGACGGTGACGGGCTTGCCGTCGACGGCGACCGGGACACCCTCCTTGAAGGTGATGATCACCTCGTCGGCCTCACGCGGGGTGGCCGGGTTGGAGGTGTACTCGTAGATGTCCTCGATCGGGGCGTTCCAGATGTCCTCGAGGAAGCCCGTCTCGACGGCGCGGCCGAAGACGTTCTGGTCGATGGAGTACGGGGACTTCTTGGTGGTCGCGATGGGGAGGTTCTTCTCCTCGCAGAACGCGATGGCCTTGTCGCGGGTCATCGCGTAGTCCCGGACCGGGGCGATGCACTTCAGGTCCGGTGCGAGGGCGACGATGCCGGCCTCGAAGCGGACCTGGTCGTTGCCCTTGCCGGTGCAGCCGTGGGCGACCGTGGTGGCACCGTGCTTCTTGGCGGCGGCGACGAGGTGCTTGACGATCGTCGGCCGGGACAGCGCGGAGACCAGCGGGTAGCGGTCCATGTAGAGGGCGTTGGCCTTGATCGCCGGGAGGCAGTACTCCTCGGCGAACTCGTCCTTGGCGTCCGCGACCTCGGCCTCCACGGCACCGCAGGCGAGCGCGCGCTTGCGGATGACGTCCAGGTCCTCGCCGCCCTGGCCGACGTCCACCGCGACGGCGACGACCTCGGCGCCCGTCTCCTCGGCGATCCAGCCGATGGCGACGGAGGTGTCCAGACCGCCCGAGTAGGCGAGTACGACGCGCTCGGTCACGGGGTTCTCCTCACACTGCGCTCACTGACATGCATGAGTATGCAGAACTCTGCATGATTCGTCAATGCGACGCGCTCGCGACCTGCTGTGCGACCCGCTCTCTTTGCGAACCCGTTGAACGGGAGCAATCGTTTTCCCGTATCTCTCGCCGAACGAAGGCGCCGCGTTTTCACGGCAGTCACGCCCGTGACTGCCGTGTTCGTCACAGCAGTCACCCCACCCGAGTGAGGCGTCTTCATGTCCAGGGCTCTTCCGAAGTACGACAAGCGCCGCGTGGCGATCATCGGCGGCGCCGCGGCAGTGGTGCTCTCCGGCGCGGGTGGCGACGATCAACCGCATCGCGACGGCGATCGGCCGCACCGCCGCCAAGCCGCAGGGCCTGGACTCCCTGGCCGCCTGCACGCTCACCAAGTGACGTGACAGGCGTCGTGGCCGCCCCGCGCGCCAGCCGGGGCGGCCACGAGCGACCGAACACCGCCGTTCGAGGGCAATCCCCGGTCATTCCCCAGAATTCCTTAGACAGTCGAACGATATAGCCCGATACTCGGTGGACATGGGAAAGACCTATGAGCGCATAGACGGCAGACTGCGCACGTTCATCGAGGCACAACACCTGTTCTTCACCGCGACCGCTCCCCTGTCGGCCGACGGCACGGTCAACCTCTCCCCCAAGGGCCACAAGGGCTCGTTCGCCGTGCTCGACGAACGCACCGTGGCATATCTGGACTTCGCCGGAAGCAACGCCGAGACGATCGCGCACCTGCGCGAGAACGGCCGGATCACCCTCATGTGGTGCGCCTTCCAGGGCCCGCCGAACATCGTGCGCGTGCACGGCCGCGGTGAGCCGGTCTTCCGCGACGACCCCCGCTTCAAGGAGCTGCTCACGCGTTTCCCGGACATCGACCCCACCCTGCACGGTCTGCGCGCCGTCGTCGTCGTGACGGCCGAGCTCATCCGGGACACCTGTGGCTACGCGGTGCCCTTCATGGCCTATGAAGAGGACCGCGACCTGCACGCCAAGCGCTTCGCGCGCGAGGACGACGCCTCCCTCGATGAATACTTCCGGAGGAAAGAACACGTCCGAACGAGTCTGGACGGCCTGCCGGGACTGCCTTTGCCCCTGCCTCCGTCTACGTTCTGAGGCATGCGCCCCGGTGTCGTCGCCGCTCTCGCCTCCGCCTCCCTCCTCCTGCTCGGTGCCGCGCCGGACCCCGCCGAGGACGCCCCGCTGCCCGAGCGGATGGCGGACACCGGCGGCGGCACCCAGCTGATCACCGCGGAGGCCGCCACGACCGGCGCGACCTCGGGCACGGTCAGCTGGTGGGAGCGCACCGGCGGGCGGTGGGTGAAGGCGGGCTCGGCACCCGCGCGTTTTGGGGCGAAGGGGCTCGTGGAGGGCGGCTCACGCCGGCAGGGCACGAGCACGACACCGACGGGCCTGTACGACCTGCCGTTCGCGTTCGGCATCAAGGCCGCGCCCTCGGGTGCGAGGGCGCCCTACCGGCGGGTGCGTCAGGACACCTGGTGGTGCCAGGACAACGACTCGCTCTCCTACAACCGCTGGACGGAGCCCCTCCCGGCCGACTGCCGCGCCTCCGAGTCGGAACACCTGATCGCGTACGACCCGCAGTACGACTACGCCCTCGTCATCGGGTTCAACTACCGCCTGCCGGTGCGGGGCCGTGGCGCCGGCATCTTCCTGCACGTCAACGGCAAGGGGGCGACGGAGGGTTGTGTGTCGGTGCCGGAGGACGCGATGGAACGGATCCTGACGTGGGCGAATCCCGGGCGCCGGCCGCACATCGCGATCGGGACGCCGAGCGGGGAGACCGCGATCACTCGTTACTAGGGCGGCCGGGGCCGCCGACAGGCAGGCGTACCGTGAACGTCGTCGCCCCCGGGCGGCTCTCCAGGGCCACGCTCCCCCCGTGCGCCTCCGTCACCGCCGCCACGATGGACAGGCCCAGCCCCGCTCCGCTGCCCTGGTGCTCCGGGCGGCGGCGGTGTTCGGCCCGGGTGAAGCGTTCGAAGACCCCCGGCTGGATCTCGGCGGGGACTCCCGGTCCGTCGTCGTGGACCGTGAGGACGGCTGCCGTGCCGTCCGTCTCCAGGGACACGGTCACCCTGGTGCCCACAGGTGTGTGCAAACGCGCGTTGGCCAACAGGTTCGCCAGCACCTGATGGAGGCGGTACGCGTCCCCCGTCACCGTCACCGGCTCCTCCGGCAGCTCCATCGTCCAGCCGTGGCCGGGACCCGCGGCCCGCGCGTCCGTGACCGCGTCGAGGACCAGGCGGGTGAGGTCGACAGGACGCCGTTCCAGGGGGCGGCCCGCGTCCAGGCGGGCCAGCAGCAGCAGATCGTCGACCATCTCGCCCATGCGCCCCGACTCCGCGGCGATCCGCTCCAGGGCGCGGGTCACCTCCGGCGGCACCGGACCCGGATGCAGCAGCGCCAGCTCGGCGTGCCCCCGGACCGAGGCGACCGGCGTGCGCAGCTCGTGGCTGGCGTCGGCGGCGAAGCTGCGCAGCCGCTCCTCGCTGGCGTGCCGCTTGGTGAGCGCGTCCTCGACATGGCCGAGCATGCGGTTGAAGGCGCCGGCGACCCGGCCCACCTCGCTGCGCGGGTCGCTCTCGGGGGCGCGCGGTGGCAAGGCCACCTCGCCGCTGGCGAGGGGGAGTTCGCTGACCCGGGTGGCGGTCGCGGCGACCCGGCTGAGCGGAAGCAGGGACCATCGCACCCAGAGGGCGCCCGCGACGCCGGTGACCGCGAGGCCGGCCCCGAGGACGACCGCGGCGACCAGTTCCAGGCGGTGCACCGCGGCATCCACCGGCTCGAGCGGCAGTCCGGTGATCAGTACGTCACCGTCCATGCCGCTGCTCGCCACCAGGCGGTACTCGCCGAGGGAGGACAGGCAGACGCTGTGGCCCCTGCCGTCCACGGGCACCGCGGCGAGCCTACGCTTGTCCCCTGCGTTCAGCGGGGCGCTGAGATCGGTGCTGTCGCTGCCGGGGTGCACCAGCCCCACGTTGGTGACCCTGCCCCCGACCAGCCGGGCGCCGAAGGTCCCGGAGGACTGTTTGCGGGTGTCGGCGTGCTCGTCGCCGTCGTGGTCCGGCGGTTTGACGCCGTGCTCCAGGCTCGCCGCGAACCGCGGGCCGACGTCGTGCAGCTGCTGGTCCAGCCGGCCGGTGAGGAAGCCGTTCAGCTCGACCACGGCGGCCACCCCGACGGCGGCGCAGCTGAGCGCCAGCAGCAGGACGAGCCCGGCGGTGAGCCGGGCCCGCAGGGTGCGCGGCCGGGGCAGGCGCCGTACCGCTTCGCGCAGCCGGACCCTCACCGGGCCACCGGCTTCAGCACGTACCCGGCGCCGCGCACCGTGTGGATCATGGGCTCGCGGCCCACGTCCACCTTCTTGCGCAGGTAGGAGATGTACAGCTCGACGACATGGGCCTGGCCGCCGAAGTCGTAGGACCAGACCCGGTCGAGGATCTGGGCCTTGCTGAGGACGCGCCGCGGGTTGCGCATCAGGAAGCGCAGCAGCTCGAACTCGGTCGGTGACAGCTCGATCAGCTCGCCGGCCCGGGTGACCTCGCGGGCCTCCTCGTCCATGGCCAGGTCGCCGACGGTCAGCCGGGGCCCGTCCTCCAGCTGCCGGGCCATGCCGGCACGGCGCAGCAGGCCACGCAGTCGCGCGACGACCTCCTCCAGGCTGAACGGCTTGGTCACGTAGTCGTCGCCGCCCGCCGTGATGCCGGCGATGCGGTCCTCGACGGCGTCGCGGGCGGTGAGGAAGAGCACACAGACGTCCGGTTTCACGTGGTGCAGCTCGCGCAGTACGGCGAAGCCGTCGGTGTCGGGGAGCATCACGTCCAGGACGACGGCGTCGGGCATCAGGTCACGGGCCTCCGCGACGGCGTCGGCGCCGTCGCCGGCGGTGCGCACCTCCCAGCCCTCGTAGCGCAGGGCCCCGGACAGCACCTCGGCGAGGTCGGGGTCGTCGTCGACGACGAGGACGCGCAGGGGCGTGCCGTCTGGGCGGGCGAGGGCGGGGCGGCCGGAGCGGGGTGTGTTCATCGCGCTTACCAGGATCCACTCTGCCGGCGGCGGCCGAGGACGCGGGCCGCTCTGAGTTCCCTATGAGTGACGGGTCACGACCGCCAAGAGTTCCCTGACGAGGGCGCTTGTCCCCCGCAGCCCTCAGGACAGGCTCAGATTCCTCAGAGCCGCTTCAGAAGTTACGCCTGCACAGTTGCCGGGTCGATACGCCCGAAAGGAACAGATCATGACCACGGTCTACCAGCAGCAGGCGCCACCTTTGCCGCCGGTCGTCCGGCGCTCTCCGGCGGCCCCCCTGCTGGCCCTGCTGTGGGCCGGGGCCGCCGCCGTGGTCGCCCTGTGGTGGCAGAGCACCGGCTCGGTGGTGGGCACCGCGGGCTGGCTGACCGGGGCCGGGCGGATCGCGGGGCTGCTGTGCGGGTACTCCTGCGCGGTGCTCGTGGGCCTGATGGCCCGGGTGCCGCTTCTCGAGCGGCGGATCGGCTCGGACCGGGTGGCGCGCTGGCACGCCATGGCCGGGCGGTACACGGTCTGTCTGCTCGTCGCGCACATCGTGCTGATCCTGACCGGGTACGCCGCCCAGGACCGGGCCTCGCTCGTGCACGAGACGGTCACGGTGGTCCTGGACTACCCGGAGATGCTGAAGGCCACCATCGGCACGATCATCCTGTTCGCCGTCGGGATCACCTCGGCGCGGGCCGTGCGCCGCAAGGTCAGCCATGAGTTCTGGTACTACGTGCACCTGCTGACCTATGCGGCGGTGTTCCTCGCCTTCGGTCATCAGCTGGCGCTGGGCGCCGAATTCACCGGGAACTCGGTGGCGCAGGCCGCCTGGTACGCGCTCTACCTGGGCGTCGCGGCCCTGGTGGTCTGGTTCCGGCTCCTCACCCCGGTGCGGCTGAACCTGCGCCACCGGCTGCGCGTGGAGTCGGTGCACCAGGAGACGCCGGGTGTCTGGTCCGTCGTCATGCGCGGCCGGCGCCTGGACGAACTGAGCGCCGAGCCGGGGCAGTTCTTCCGCTGGCGGTTCCTCACGGACGGACTGCGCTGGACGTCCACGCCGTACTCGCTGTCGGCGCCGCCCCGCCGCACCCAGTTGCGCATCACCGTCAAGGCGCTCGGGGACCACAGCACCTCGGTGACCCTGCTGCGGCCGGGCACCCGGGTGTGGGCGGAGGGCCCGTACGGGTCGCTGACCGCCGACCGGCAGACCACCGGCAGGTCCCTGCTGATAGCGGGCGGCGTCGGTGTCACCCCGCTGCGCGCCCTGTTCGAGACGCTGCCGGGCGAGGTGACGCTCCTGTACCGGGCGCGTTCGGCGGAGGACCTGGCGCTCGGCGGTGAGCTGGAGTCCATAGCCAGGTGGCGCGGCGCCAAGGTGCTGTACGCCCTCAACGGCGCGGACGGCTCGCGGCCCCGCCTCACCCCCGGCGCGCTGCACGGCGCGGTGCCCGAGCTCGCCGACCACGACGTGTATCTGTGCGGTCCGCCCGGGTTCGCGGAGGAGATGTACGAGGCGCTGCGGGCGGCCGGGGTCCCCGACCGCCGTATCCACCACGAGTCGTTCGAGCTGTGAGGCCGTCATGCACGCGTTGAAGAGGAAGAGCCCGCTGCGCCGGATCGTGCTGGCGAGCGCCGCGACCGTCTCCGGGATGGTGCTGCTGCTGTCGATGAAGCCGCACTCGTCGCCCGGCATCACCGTGGCCGCGCCCGCGCCGTCGAGCAGTGCGGGCGTGTCGAGCGGGTCGAGCGGGTCCGGTGGCTCGACCGGTTCCAGTGGCTCGGGCAGCACGAGCGGATCCGCCGGGTCCACCGGCACCAAGACCGTCACGGGAGAAGAGGCCCAGACCCGCTACGGCCCCGTCCAGGTGCGTATCACGGTGAAGAACGGCAAGCTCACCGACGTCACCGCCGTGGAATACCCCCAGGACAACCCGAGGGACCAGGAGATCAACAGCTACGCCGTCCCGCAGCTGAACCGGGAGGCGCTGGCGGCGCAGAGCGCGAACATCGACGTGGTCTCCGGCGCCTCTTACACGAGCCAGGGTTACCAGCAGTCACTCCAGTCGGCGCTGGACTCCGTGAAGGGTTGAACGCACGGCGGCTCCACCACGTACCTCTGGGCCAAGGGGGCCACTGGCCTCACCCGTCCCATGGAGGAACACGGAGGAGACCGTGTCCACGATCGCCGGTGGCCGCGCCGCGCGGCGCCAGACGATGCGCGCCATCCGCCCACGCCGCTCCCCCGCCGTCCCGCTGCTGCTCGCCGTCTGGGCGGGCGCGGCGGGCGTCATCTGGCTGTGGTGGATGAACACGCCGTCCATCGCCGACAACAACAGCAGAATCCTCAACGCGGGGCGGATCACCGGCCTGCTCGCCGGCTATCTCATGGCCCTCGTGGTGCTGCAGATGGCCCGGGTGCCCGCGCTGGAGCGCCGGGTCGGCTCCGACCGGGTCGCCCGCTGGCACGCCATGACCGGCCGGTACACCGTCTGCCTGGTCCTCGCCCACCTGTTCCTGACCATGTGGGGCTACGCCCTGCAGAGCGGCAAGGGGCTCGGTGGGATCGTCCAGCAGACCATCGACTCGATCGACCAACTGCCGGACGTGGGCAAGGCCACCATCGGCACGGGCCTGCTGGTCCTCATCGGCCTGCTCTCGATCGGACCGGTCCGGCGCAGGATCTCCTACGACCTCTGGTACCACGTCCATCTGCTCACCTACGCGGCCACGTACCTGTCGTTCTGGCACCAGCTGTCGACGGGCAACGAGTTCGCCGTGCAGCCGGAGGCGAAGACCGCCTGGTACGCGCTGTACGGGTCGGTGACCGCGCTGGTGATCTGGTACCGGATCCTCACGCCGATCCGGCTCAACCTGCGGCACCGGCTGCGGGTGGAGGCGGTCGTCGAGGAGACGCCCGGGGTGGTGTCGGTGCTGATGACCGGGCGGAAACTGCACCGGATGGGTGCGGAGGCCGGGCAGTTCTTCCGCTGGCGGTTCCTCGCGCCCGGGATGCGGTTCAGCTCGCACCCGTACTCGCTGTCGGCGGCGCCCCGCCCGAACATGCTCCGGATCACGGTGAAGGCGATCGGTGACCACAGCTCCGCGCTGCGGGACCTCGAGCCCGGGACGCGGGTGTGGGCGGAGGGCCCGTACGGGGCGTTGACCGCCGACCGGCGCAGCCGGGGCAAGGTGCTGCTGGTGGCCGGCGGTGTCGGCATCACGCCGATGCGGGCCCTGTTCGAGACGCTGCCGGGCGCCCCCGGCGACATCACCCTCCTCTACCGCGCCAACACGACCCACGACCTGGCCCTGTGGGACGAGTTGGCGCAGATCGCCGAGGAGCGCGGCGCCCGGCTGATGTACGCGGTCAACAGTCCGGACGGGGAGCGCCCCGACATCTCGGCGGAGACCCTGAGCCGGAAGCTGCCGGACATCGACCGCCACGACGTCTTCATGTGCGGGCCGCCCGGCTTCGCGCAGCAGGTGTACGAAGCACTGCGCGGCGCGGGGGTCCCCGCCCGCCGCATCCATCACGAGTCGTTCGAGATGTGAGCGACGGGAAACCAGGAGCCTGGAAGAAGATGAGGAAGAGCCACCCCGTACGGCGTGTCGTGCTCGCCACCGCCGCCACCGTGTCCGGGATCGTGCTGCTGCTGTCCCTGAAGCCGGCCTCGGGTCCCGCCTCGGCCCAGGCGGCGGGCGGTGCCGCACCGCAGCAGACCGCCGCCGCCCAGGAGTCGCCGCAGGGCGGCAGCGGACAGCAGACCGGCACCCGGACCGTCACCGGTGAGGTGGCCAGGACGCAGTACGGCCCGGTCCAGGTGCGCCTGACCGTGAGCGGCGGGAAGATCACCAAGGCCGAGGCGGTGCAGGCGCCCAAGGGCGGGCTCAGCGACCAGAAGACCGCCATGGCCGTCCCCAAGCTCAACCAGGAGGCGGTCGCCGCGCAGAGCGCGCAGATCGACGCGGTCTCCGGCGCCACGTACACGAGCGGCGGCTACAAGCAGTCCCTGCAGTCGGCGCTCGACAAGGCGAAGGCCACCTCCGGCGGCGGGGTCCCGTCCGGGTCCGCGGGCGGTTCCGGGGCGTCGGGGTCGGCGGCCCGGGCGCGCACGGTCACCGGTAACGTGGCGCAGACGCGGTACGGCCCCGTCCAGGTCCGCGTGACGGTGAGCGGCGGAAAGATCACCAAGGCCGAGGCGGTGCAGGCACCCAAGGGCGGGCTCAGCGGCCGGAAGACCGCCATGGCCGTCCCCGAACTCAACCAGGAGGCGGTGAGCGCACAGAGTGCGAGCATCGACGCGGTCTCCGGCGCGACCTACACCAGCACCGGATACAAGCAGTCCCTGCAGTCGGCCCTGGACAAGGCCGGTGGCTGAGTGGCGGACCAGGTGACCGACCCCGAGGCACCGCCCGTGCTGCGCCACGCGGAGGAGGTGATGGGCACCGTCTTCTCCTTCGACGTGCGCGGCGGCGCACCCGAGGCCGTACGGGCCGCGCTGGAGGGGGCGATCGCCCATCTCCACCGGGTGGACGAGGTGTTCAGCCCCTACCGCGAGGAGAGCCAGCTATCGCGGCTCGCCCGCGGTGAAGTGGGTGTGGAGGACTGCGACCCCGAGGTCGCCGAGGTGCTCGCTCTGGGGGCGGAGGCGGAGCAGGTCAGCGACGGCTGGTTCAGCACCCGATTCGCGGGCCGGATCGATCCGACCGGGATCGTGAAGGGCTGGGCGGTGGAACGGTCGGCCCGGCGTCTGGCGGCGGCCGGGGCGAGCGGGGTGAGCGTCAACGGCGGCGGGGACGTGCAGATGTACGGCACGCCGGAACCGCACCGGCCCTGGCGGGTCGGCGTGTCGGATCCGCTGCGGCCCGGCGGGCTGGCGGCGGTCGTGTCCGCGGCCGGCGCGGAGGAGCTTGCCGTGGCCACCTCGGGTACCGCGGAGCGCGGCGCGCACATCGTGGACCCGCGCACGGGGCGCTCCGCGGTGACCGACCTGGTGGCGGTGACGGTGGTGGGCCCCAGCCTGATCTGGGCGGACGCCTGGGCCACGGCGGCGTTCGCGATGGGGTCACGGGCGGGGCTGGCGTGGCTGGAGTCACTGCCGGACGTGGAGGCGCTGCTGATCACCGCCGGGGACGAGGTGCGGTGCACGGGGGGTCTCGCCGCGCGGCTGGGGTGAGCATCGGGCCTGGCGCGCCCGGCGGCGGGGTGGGTTTCGCTTGCCCGCGCTTGCGGGACCTCCCCAAGCTCTTCGAGCAGGGGACCCCAGCGCCCACCCGTGCCACCCCTGGGGGTCCCCCCACAGGCCGTTAAGGCACTGGGCGAGGCACGCATGCCCGCAGCTGGGTCAGTGCCCGTTCTGAGCCAGCCGCAGCAAGTGGTCCGCCAGCGCCTGGCCCCCTGTAGCCTCCCGGCTGATCAACAGCACCGTGTCGTCCCCCGCGATCGTCCCCAGGATGTCGTGCAGTTCGGCCTGGTCGATCGCCGACGCCAGGAACTGTGCCGCCCCCGGAGGGGTGCGCAGGACCACGAGGTTCGCGGAGGCCTCCGCCGAGATCAGCAGCTCCTGCGACAGCCGCCGCATCCGCTCCTCCTTGGCCGACTCCCCCAGCGGCGCGCGAGGCGTGCGGAAGCCGCCCTCGCTCGGCACCGCGTAGATCAGGTCGCCGTCGGTGTTGCGGATCTTCACCGCGTTCAGCTCGTCCAGGTCCCGGGACAGCGTCGCCTGCGTGACGCTCAGCCCGTCGTCTGCGAGGAGCTTCGCCAACTGGCTCTGGGAGCGCACCGGTTGCCGGTTGAGGATGTCCACGATCCGGCGGTGGCGTGCGGTGCGGGTCTGCGGCACGGCGGGCCCCGTGTGCTCGTGGTCCTGGGCCTGACTCATCGTCGTCTCATTCTCCGGATCGTCCGTCCCCATTCACTGGGTGCACTGCCTCGAGGACACCGGGAAGCGCCTGGAGCAACGCCTGCACCTCGTCGTCGCCGAGGTTCAGCGGCGGCATCAGCCGTACGACGTTCGGGGCGGGCGCGTTCACCAGGAAGCCGGCGTCCTGAGCCGCCTGCTGCACCTGCGGGGCGAGCGGCTCGGTGAGCACGATACCCAGCAGAAGGCCCGCGCCCCGGACATGTTCGATCAACGGGTGGCCCAGCGACTCGGTTCCGTTCCGCAGCTTCTCGCTCTGCCGCTTGACGTTCTCCAGCAGGCCCTCGGCCGCGATGGTGTCGAGCACGGCGAGCCCGGCGGCGCACGCGACGGGGTTGCCGCCGAAGGTCGTGCCGTGCTGGCCCGGCTGGAGCAGCTCGGCGGCGCGGCCGAAGGCGACGGTGGCGCCGAGCGGCAGCCCTCCGCCGAGGCCCTTGGCGAGGGTGACGACGTCCGGCAGGACGCCCTCGTGGGCCTGGTACTCGAACCAGTGCCCGGTACGGCCGACGCCGGTCTGCACCTCGTCGAGCACGAGGAGCGCCCCGGTGGCGGCGGTGATCGCGCGGGCCGCCTTCAGGTATCCGGCGGGCGGGACCACGACCCCGTTCTCGCCCTGGATCGGCTCGATGATGACGAGTGCCGTCTCCTCGGTGACCGCGGCGGCCAGGCCCTGCGCGTCGCCGTAGGGGACGTGGGTGACGTCGCCGGGCAGCGGCAGGAACGGCTCCTGTTTGCCGGGCTGGCCGGTCAGCGCGAGGGAGCCCATGGTGCGGCCGTGGAAGCCGCCGTGGGTGGCGACCATGTGCCGGCGGCCCGTCAGCCGGCCGATCTTGAAGGCGCCCTCGTTGGCCTCGGCGCCCGAGTTGCAGAAGAAGACCTTGCCGTCGCGGCCGAAGAGCTGCAGGAGCCGTTCGGCGAGAGCGACGGGCGGTTCGGCGATGAACAGGTTGGAGACATGGCCGAGGGAGGCGATCTGCTTGCTCACCGCCTCGACGACCGCGGGGTGGGCGTGGCCGAGGGCGTTGACCGCGATGCCGCCGACGAAGTCGAGGTACCGCTTGCCGTCGGCGTCCCACAGCTGGGTGCCCTCACCGCGGACGAGCGGCAGCCGCGGGGTGCCGTAGTTGTTCATGAGCGCGCCCTGCCACCGCGCCGTCAGTTCCTCGTTGCTCACGACTCCCCCTGTTCGTCCGGCTTCTCGTCGGGCACGACCATCGTGCCGATGCCTTCGTCGGTGAAGATCTCCAGCAGGATCGAGTGCTGGACCCGGCCGTCGATGACGCGGGCGGTGTTGACGCCGCCCCGCACGGCGTGCAGACAGCCCTCCATCTTCGGCACCATGCCGGAGGACAACTCCGGCAGCAGCTTCTCCAGTTGGGAGGCGGTCAGGCGGCTGATCACCTCGTCGGAGTTCGGCCAGTCCTCGTAGAGGCCCTCGACGTCGGTGAGGACCATGAGGGTTTCGGCGCCCAGTGCCGCAGCGAGTGCCGCAGCCGCCGTATCAGCATTGACGTTGTAGACATGTCCGTCGTCCTGACTGCGGGCGATGGAGGAGACGACCGGGATACGGCCGTCGGCGAGCAGGGCCTCGATCGCGCCCGTGTCGATCTGGGTGATCTCGCCGACCCGTCCGATGTCGACGGGCTCGCCGTCGATCTCGGGCGTGTGCTTGGTGGCGGTGATGGTGTGCGCGTCCTCGCCGGTGAGGCCGACGGCGAACGGGCCGTGCTGGTTGAGCAGCCCGACCAGTTCGCGCTGCACCTGCCCGGCGAGCACCATCCGTACGACGTCCATGGCGTCCTCGGTGGTGACCCTCAGGCCCGCCTTGAACTCGCTGGCGATGCCGTGCCGGTCGAGGGCGGCGCTGATCTGGGGGCCGCCCCCGTGCACGACGACCGGCTTGAGGCCGGCGTGCCGCAGGAAGACGACGTCCTGCGCGAACGCGGCCTTCAGCTCCTCGTTCACCATCGCGTTGCCGCCGAACTTGATGACGACGATCTTGCCGTGGTGACGGGTCAGCCAGGGCAGCGCCTCGATGAGGATCTTGGCCTTGGGCAGCGCGGTGTGTTTGCGCGTCGTGCCGGACTTGGGAGAAGTGTCGCTCATGAGGAATACGCGCTGTTCTCGTGGACGTAGTCGGCGGTGAGGTCGTTGGTCCAGATGGTGGCGGTCTCGGCGCCGGCGGCGAGGTCCGCCACGATGTGGACCTCGCGGTAGCGCATGTCGACCAGTTCGCGGTCCTCGCCGACCGAGCCGTTCTTGCACACCCACACGCCGTTGATGGCGACGTTGAGCTGGTCCGGCTCGAAGGCGGCCTTCGTAGTGCCGATGGCGGACAGGACGCGGCCCCAGTTGGGGTCCTCGCCGTGGATCGCGCACTTCAGGAGGTTGTTGCGGGCGATGGAACGGCCGACTTCAACGGCGTCCTCCTCGCTCGCGGCGTTGATCACCTCGACCTTGATGTCCTTGCTGGCGCCCTCGGCGTCGCCGATGAGCTGCCGGCCGAGGTCGGCGCAGACCTCGCGCACGGCCTCGGCGAACTCGTCGTACTCGGGGGCGATCCCGGACGCGCCCGAGGCGAGCAGTAGCACGGTGTCGTTGGTGGACATGCAGCCGTCGGAGTCGACGCGGTCGAAGGTGACCTTGGTGGCGGCGCGCAGGGCCTTGTCCAGGGTCTCGCTGTCGAGGTCGGCGTCGGTGGTGAGGACGACCAGCATGGTGGCGAGGCCCGGGGCGAGCATGCCGGCGCCCTTGGCCATGCCGCCGACGGTCCAGCCGTCCTTCGTCACGACGGAGGTCTTGTGGACGGTGTCGGTGGTCTTGATGGCGATGGCCGCCTTCTCGCCGCCGTGCTCGGAGAGCTGGGCGGCGGCGGTCTCCACGCCCGGGAGCAGCTTGTCCATGGGCAGCAGCACACCGATGAGGCCGGTGGAGCAGACGGCGACCTCGATGGCGCCCCGGCCGAGCACCTCGGCGACCTTCTCGGCGGTGGCGTGGGTGTCCTGGAAGCCCTTGGGGCCGGTGCAGGCGTTGGCGCCGCCGGAGTTGAGGACGACCGCCGAGACCTGGCCGCTCTTGAGGACCTGCTCGGACCACAGCACGGGCGCGGCCTTCACACGGTTGGAGGTGAAGACCCCCGCGGCGGCGCGGCGCGGCCCGGTGTTGACCACGAGGGCCAGGTCCGGGTTGCCGTTCTCCTTGATTCCGGCGGCGATGCCCGCAGCCTGGAATCCCTTGGCTGCCGTGACGCTCACTGCATCTCCTTGTTCGCCCCGCCGCGGTAGCGGCTGATGTCACTGCCGCCCGTGCAGCGCAGCGGTGCGGTCATCTCCCCCAGTGCCTTGACGGCCTGGGAGGTGCCCCCAGTCGTCTGAGGCCCGGTGGCTGCACGTGCGTCGCTCACGGTGCGACTCCGATCGTCGAAAGCCCGGTGGTCTCGTCGAGGCCGAGCGCGATGTTCATGCTCTGCACGGCACCGCCCGCGGTGCCCTTGGTCAGATTGTCGATGGCGCTGATCGCGATGATGCGGTGCGCGGCGGCGTCGTACGCGACCTGCACCTGAACGGCGTTGGAACCGTGGACGGACGCGGTGGCCGGCCACTGCCCCTCGGGGAGCAGGTGCATGAAGGGCTCGTCGGCGAAGGCCTTTTCGTAGGCGGCGCGCAGCGACTCGCCGGTGACGCCGGGCCGGGCCTTGGCGCTGCAGGTGGCGAGGATGCCTCGGGGCATCGGCGCGAGGGTCGGCGTGAAGGAGACGGTGACCGGCTCCCCGGCGGCCGCGCTGAGGTTCTGGATCATCTCGGGGGTGTGCCGGTGGACGCCGCCGACGCCGTACGGGGACATGGACCCCATGACCTCGCTGCCCAGCAGGTGCGGCTTGGGCGCCTTGCCCGCGCCGGAGGTGCCGGAGGCGGCGACGATCACGGCCTCGTTCTCGGCGAGCCCGGCGGCGTACGCGGGGAACAGCGCGATGGAGGCGGCCGTGGGGTAGCAACCGGGTACCGCGATGCGCTTGGACCCCTCCAGCGCAGCGCGGGCACCCGGCAGTTCGGGAAGGCCGTAGGGCCAGGTCCCGGCGTGCGGGGAGCCGTAGAACCTCTCCCAGTCGGCCGGGGCCTTCAGGCGGAAGTCGGCACCCATGTCGATGACGAGGACGTCCGGACCGAGCTGCTCGGCGACGGCGGCGGACTGTCCGTGCGGCAGTGCGAGGAAGACGACGTCGTGTCCGGCGAGGGCCTCGGGGGTGGTCTCGGCGAGCACCCGGTCGGCGAGGGGCAGCAGATGCGGCTGCAGCGCACCGAGCCGCTGTCCGGCGTTGGAGTTGCCGGTCAGGGCGCCGATCTCCACCTCGGGGTGCGCGAGGAGCAGACGCAGCGCCTCTCCGCCCGCGTATCCGCTCGCTCCGGCGACTGCGGCACGTACCGTCATGGAACCTCCTCCTGGATGGCATGACTATACGTATCGCCGCACGTTTATGCAATCCTGGAGATCGGGTCCCATGACGGCCCGTGTGCCGGATGCGATCAGGCGGTGCCTTGCTCCTTGGGCAGCATGATCGTGCGGGAGACGACGAAGGTCACCGGAATCGCCGCGGCGGAGGCGAGCAGCGGCGCGAACCGGCTCCCGGCGTGCAGGACGTCGACGATCACATAGACCCCCACCGTCGTGATCACGAAATTGGTGGCGTTCGTCAGCGGGAACAGCAGGAATTTCCTCCACGTCGGCCGCGTCCTATAGGTGAAACGCGCATTCAGGAAAAAGCTTCCGATCATGCTCAGAATGAACGCGAGAATATGCGCGGCAAGGTACGGCAAACGGGTGAGGAACAACAGGTAAAGACCGTAATACGTCATGGTGTTGATGACGCCGACCACGGCGAAGGTGACGACCTGCCCCATGATGGGGCGCGTAGTGGTGGTGGACATCAGGGAATGAGGTCCTTCGCGGTGCCGCGGGGCGCGCCGGCTTCCGTCCGCTCCACATTGGTGGCCTTCACCAGGAAGTGCGGGCGGCCCTTCACCTCGTAGTAGATGCGGCCGGTGTACTCACCGATGACCCCGAGCATGACCATCTGCACGCCCGCGAGCGCGGTGACGACGGTGATCGTCGTGACGTAGCCGGGTGTCTGCACACCGTGGATGAGCGCGGCGCCCACGATCCACGCGGTGTACAGACCCGCGCACAGCAGCAGGCCCATGCCGAGGTAGAGCGCGGCGCGCAGCGGCCTGTTGTTGAAGGAGAGCAGTCCGTCGAGGCCGTAGTTGAGCAGGCTCCGGAAGTTCCATGAGCTGCGGCCGTGCTCACGTACGGCGTTCTCGTACTCGAAGGTGGTGCTGGGGAAGCCCACCCAGGCGAACAGGCCCTTGGAGAAGCGGTTGTACTCGGTGAGGGCGAGGATCGCGTCCACCACGCGCCGGGACAGCAGACGGAAGTCGCCGACGCCGTCAACGAGCTCCACGTCGACGAGACGGTTGATGAGCCGGTAGTACAGGCGGGCGGTGACGGTGCGGGTGATCCGGTCACCGCTTCTGGTGCGCTTGGCGATGACCTGGTCGTAGCCCTGTTCGCTCAGCTCCACCATCCGCTTGATGAGCTCCGGCGGGTGCTGCAGGTCCGAGTCCATGACGACCACGCAGTCCCCCGAGGCGTGGCGCAGGCCGGCGAGCAGGGCCGCCTCCTTGCCGAAGTTGCGGCTGAAGGAGACGTACCGCACCCGCGCATCGAGCTCGCCGAGCCGCCTCAGGACCTCGAGGGTGCGGTCCCGGCTGCCGTCGTCCACGTACACGAACTCCATGTCGTGACCGAGCGGAAGGAGCTCGTCCGCGACCTTCTGGACCACCTCGTGGAAGCGTCCGATGACTTCTTCTTCGTTGTAGCAGGGTGCGACGATCGAAATGAGCATGGCTGTTCCCTTGGGGACGCGGTCAGAGAGCGTGGGTCGTGCGCTCGAGCGGTGGGGTGGTCGTGGGCGGTGCCGGTCGGCCCGTGGCGCGCCGCCGGCGGACGGCGGTGAGGACGGCGAGGAGGATCAGGGCCAGCAGCGAGGTGGCCCCGACGGCCGTGCCCAGCCGCAGCCCGGGCGGATGGAACGTGCAGGTGAGGCTGGTCGAGGAGCCGTCGAGGGGCACGGCGATCAGTCCGTGGTAGTCGCCCGCGGGTGTGGCCGGAGCATCCCCCGCCGCGCAGCGCCAGCCGGCGATGCGGGGTGCCGCGACGACCGCGGTCCCCTTGCTGCCGGCGGGGATCGTGGCCCGGATCGTGCCGTCGGAGACGGTCACCTCGGTGGCACCGGTGGCCTTGAGCCCTTCCACCGTGGTGCGCAGCCGGGCGGTGTCCAGGCAGCCGACCGCACCGTCGGGGACGACGCTCGTCCAGTCGGGCGACAGCTCGATCCGCACCCGGCCGGAGGCCGGCGCCTCGCCGAGCGGCTGCATGGCGGCGATCTTGTTGACGGGGTGGTCGGACGTGAACCGCCCGATCGTGCCCTGCGGGGCGCCGGCGAGCCGTGCGGTGCCCGAGTAGTACGGCGCCCACAGGTACACCTCACTGCGCGCCGGGCACTGGGCCATGATGGTGGGCTTCCGCGCGGCGCTCCCGGCCGCCGGACGGTCGATGACCAGGCCCGGCCGGTCGTCGTGGCTGCGGGCCGACGGCTTTCCGTCGCCCGTGCGCACGGTGAGCGGGGGAACGGTGTAGACGCGGGTGCCCAGCAGCATCTCCTGGTTGCGGTACGGCGACGGGCCGAAGGCGGAGACGCCCGTCCGCGCGGGATCGAGGGTGACTGACGGCCGCACCGTGACCAGCGGCGGTACGTCCTGGCGGGACACGGTCACCGGGCCGGCGTTCGGCGGGTTCCACCACTGGTGCGGGTCCGGCGGGGAGTGCACCCGCGCGCCGACGGAGAAGACGACGTCCGTGACGGCGTTGTCCAGGCTCTGCAGGCTCCGGCCGCGTGAGGTCCAGCCGCCGCCGATGGCGGTGAGCATGCGGTTGAGGACGTCGGAGGTGAGGCTGCTGTAGTACTGGGCGCCCTGGCCGCCCACCAGCATCGGGTCGTTGGCGACGGTCTGCTCCCGGCCGGGGTCGGTGCGGTACCGGGGCCAGCCGTCGGCCTGGGCGATCGCCTCCGCCTGCTGCTGCTGGCGCGTGCCCCAGGGCGCGTAGTCGTCCAGGTGCTCGAGCCGCTGCCGGGTGGCCTCGGCGGAGGTGGCGGCGGCCTCGCCGAACTGCCCGCCGAGGAGCAGCACCACGGCCAACCCGGCCAGCGCGGTGGGGCGCTTGCTGCCCGCTCGGCGCCCGTCGTCCGTGCGGCCGAGCAGGGCCAGCCCGCCCAACGCGCCCACGACGGCCAACAGCAGCACCCACCAGGTCGTGGACTTCACGAGAGTGCTTCGGCTCGCGACGGCAGTGACCAGTGCGAGCAGCACACCCGCCGGAGCCAGCGCTCGCCAGTCGGGCGCGCCGTACGAGAGCGAGTGCCACGCGGCGATCACCAGCAGCGCGCACAGGACGAAGGCCTGGCGGTACGAACTGCCCTGAGGCTCGGTGAAGGCGTGCCAGGCCAGCTGGGTCGGCGCCCACTGCATCGACAGCACCATCGCGGCCACCAGGAGTGTCCAGCCCACGCGCACCCGCCAGGGAACCGCCCGGTGGAACGGCAGGGCGAGGGCGAGCAGCAGGGCAGTGACGCCCACATAGACGGCCGGCGTACTGAAGCTGTACGTCGTCGGCAGCAGACGGGCCAGCAGGTCCCGCGCCGCCACCGGCACGAAATGCCCGTAGGTGCCCGGGGAGGCGTGCTTGGTGCCGAAGTACACGACCATCACCAGTGGTGCGGCCAGGCCCATGCCGAGTGCCACGGTCAGGACGGCGCGGCCCGCCGCCCCCAGCGCCCGGCGGCGCGGAAGTCCGGCGAGCAGCAGCCGGAGCAGCAGCACCAGACCGGCGCCGAGGGTGGCCATGTACGCGGTGTAGAAGTTGGCGGTCCATGCGAGCGCCACGATCAGCACACCGAGGACCCGGTGCCGTCCGTTCAGCGCCCATTCGCCGACCAGGCACAGCAGCGGCAGGGCGATGAGCCCGTCGAGCCACATCAGGTTGTACACGGCGGACGCCACGCTCCAGCCGCACAGGGCGTAGGAGGTGCCCAGCAGCCCCGCGGCCCACCAGCGGCCGGGACGCAGGGTGAGCAGCAGCCAGGCCATGGCGGCGCCCGCGCACGCCGTCTTCAGCACCGTGATCACATAGACCGCGAGGTCGATCTCGTCGCGCGGGAACAGCGCCACGAGCAGGGCGAACGGGCTGCTGAGATACGTACCGAGGTCGGGCAGGAAGCTGGAGCCGTACCCGGACTGCCAGTTGACGAGGAGTCCCCCGTCGCCCCTTCCGTGCAGCAGGTCCCACAGGTGCGCGTGGAACGGGACGTACTGGTTGCCCAGGTCGTTGACGCTCCGGGTGCGGGGTCCGAACGGGTAGCTGCGGGCGACGGCGTCGGCCGCGCAGAACGCGGCGGTGGTGAGGACCGCAGCGAGCAGGGCGCCGGCCTGCCGGGGTCCGATCGGGCGCGGCAGCCGGAGCCACGCACCGCGGTCGTGCTGAATGGTGAGGTTCACACCCTGTTCCTGTTCGGTCGACGCCGTATGTTCCCGTGAGCGGTGTCACGTGCGCGAAGAGAGCCGACTGAGGGAAATTCAGCGACTACCCCGAATACCGGAGAAACGTCCGGTGAACGGGCAATGAACAGGGTTGGACACATCATTCTCGGCAAGCTCCGGAGAATTCAGGACGCATGGCGTCCGACCTGGGAATTCACTCCCAGGGCCGTCATGGATTCGCCGGTTAGACGGGCAGTGATTCCGAATGGTTGCGGCACCGCCGGAGGAATAGAGAATGAATTCCGAATTTCACTCAGGTGTCGTGCGGGCGTTCACCCGGCGCCGCGCTCGGGCCGCGGCGATGCCCGTCAGGCGCGTCCGGGCATGCTCACCGGGCATCGCTTGCCTGGAGCGCGCTCCAGGTCCTACGGTCTTGTCATGACCAGCGGACAACCCCTCCCGCGGGATCGGCAACCGACCCTGACCATCGCCCAGGTCGCCGAGCGCACCGGCCTCTCGCACGACACCCTGCGCTACTACGAGAGGGCGGGCCTGATCGAGCGGGTCGGCCGGACCACCGGCAACCAGCGGCGCTACGACACGGCCGACCTGGCCTGGCTGCAGTTCCTGCTGCGGCTGCGCGAGACGGGCATGTCGATCGCCGACATGCAGCGCTTCGCACAGCTGCGGGCCCGGGGGGATGCCACGGTCGCGGACCGGCTGGCGATGCTGCGGGAGCACCGCGCGGAGCTGGCGGAACGGATTCGCGCACTGCGCCGCGACGCGGCCGCGCTGGACGACAAGATCCACCACTACGAACGGCTGCTCGGCGACATGCCCACGCAGCCGGGAACGGATGAGCGGGCATGAGCGAGAGCACCACACGTGACGAGCGTTTCGCCCACGGCCTCGAGGTCCTGAGGAAGGTCGACGGCGAGGCCGGGCAGCGGGTCGTCGACTCGCTCGCCGACATCAGTCCCGAGCTCGGCCACCAGATCGTCTCCTGGGCCTTCGGCGAGATCTACGACCGGCCCGGGCTCGCCCCGCGCGACCGCCAGCTGGTGACGCTGGGCATGCTCACCGCGCTCGGCGGCTGCGAGGCCCAGCTCGATGTGCACGTGAACGCGGCACTGAACGTGGGCCTCACTCCCGAGCAGATCGTCGAGGTCCTGCTGCACTCGGCAGTGTACTGCGGCATACCGAAGGCGCTGAACGCGACCTTCGCCGCGAAGAAGGTCTTCGCCGAGCGCGGGCTGCTGCCGCTGGGGCAGCAGCCCGCGCAGGCCGCGGCTACCTCTGCTTGATCCGCTTGAGCAGCGTGTCGTCGTCGACGGCCTTGTTCTGGCCGCAGCCGGTGACCAGGGCCGGGACGACGGGCAGCGGCATGGCGCCGATGTCCTCCGCGAAGCGGAAGTACTCGTAGTAGCCGAGGCCGTAGGACTGGTTGTAGCCCCAGAAGTTGGCGTTCGTGGCCCGCTGCTCGACCGGGCCGATGGTGTCCTTCCACTGGTAGGAGCGCTTGCGCTGCCAGCCGGAGGCCTCGCTGTAGTCCTGCATGGAACCCGTGTTGACCAGGCAGCCGCCGGGGAAGCGGACGAATCCCGGGTGCAGGGCGGCGATCTTCTCGGCGAGGTCCTTGCGCAGGCCGTTCGGCTCGTTCCTGTAGGTGTCGCGCGGGAACAGCGAGACCATGTCGAGCGCCACGGCGCCGGAGGACGCGACCGTGAGGCGTCCGGTGTTGCTGGCGCGGGTCGCGGTGAAGGTGGCGGTGTACTTGGCCCAGCGGCCCCTGACGGCCACCTGGCGGACGGTGGCCAGGGCACCGGGAGCGTCGTGCAGGCTGATCGTGAGGGTGGTGCCGCTCTCGGCGCGGGCCCAGACCGAGAAGTCGTACGTCTTGCCCTTCTCGACGTGGACGCCGGTGTTGTAGCCGGAGTTGGTCGCCGACGAACCGGCGCCGAGGGAGAGGTAGTTGCGGTTGCGGTCGTTGAGGCGGCCGGCGTCGTTCAGGACCTGTGCCGTGCCGTCGACGGACCAGGCGGTCAGCGGGGTGTAGGACCGGTTGTCGTCGGTGGAGTTGTCGAAGGAACGGTTCTGGACGAGTTCGGCGTACAGGCCTCCGTCGGCGGCGCGGTTGATGTCCTCGAAGAAGACGCCGTACATCGTCTTCTCGATCGCCGGTCCCTCGGCGGTCGGATCGACGGCGATGGCGTAGTCGGTGACGTTCTCGGCGTGCGCGGACACGGGGACGACGGCCGAGGCCACCAGAACGGCGGTGGCGGTGGCGGTGAGGCCCAGTCTCCAGCGGGTGCGGGTGCGTGACATGGATACTCCGCGGCTCTCTATCAGGGGAGTTGTTCGAAATATCGAATCTTGGTCAGCACTTCGAACGGCAAGATAGAGAGGCGGCATGATCGCGTCAATGGGGCGCGCAAGGACAGGAGGCGGAGAGCTATGGCGGTGGACACCTTCTGGCCGGTCGAGGACGTGCTGGCCCATCTGGCCGGGCGTTGGCACCTGGAGCGCGCCGTGCGGGATGTCGCGAGCGGCGAGGAGGGCCGGTTCAGCGGGACGACGGTGTTCTCGCCACGGGAGGGCGGCGGGCTGCTGCACCACGAGTCCGGCACGTTCCTCTGGCAGGGTGCGTCCCGCCCCGCCGAGCGGACGCTGCTGTTCCTGCCCGGGGCCTCGCCGGGCACCTCGGAGGTGCGGTTCGCGGACGGCCGCCCGTTCCACGACCTCGACCTCACGACCGGCCGCCACGTCGCCGAGCATCCGTGCGCGGCGGACCTCTACCGAGGCGAGTTCACCGTGTACGACGAGGACCGCTGGCGCACGGTGTGGCGGGTCGGCGGGCCCGCGAAGGACCTGCTCCTGACCACCGACTACACACGCGAGCGCCGGCCTCCGGAACGTCAGACGCGCTGATGTGACGCGGCCTCGAGGCGCAGGTTCCAGCGGCCTCCGTGCCCGGCCAGCGTCACCGTCGACAGGGGGCGGACGTCGATGTTCCAGTACGACGACGGCTGCGCCCTCAGCGCGTACACCAGGGCCGCCCGCACCACCGACGGCTCCGCCACGGCGACGATACGGCTGCCGTCCTCCACGGGGCGCGTGTCCAGCCAGCCGCCGACGCGGGAGATGAACGCCAGCAGCGACTCACCGCCGTGCGGTGCGGAACGCGGGTCCGCGAGCCAGGCGTCCACCGCCGAGGGCTCCCGGGCCATCGCCTCGCCCAGCGTGAACCCGCGCCAGCGGCCCATGTCGCAGTCCCGCAGCGCCGGCTGGACCAGCGGCGCGTACCCGAGCGCGTCCCCGGTCGCCCGGCTGCGCGGCGTGGGCGAGCAGTAGCGCAGCTCGGCCGCGGCCAGAGGCACCAGGTCGGGGGCGACACGCTGCACCTCGTCCCAGCCGGCCTGGTCCAGCGGCCGGTCGTCCTCGAACCGCTCCGCGAGCAGCGAGGAACTGCGCGCGGCGGCGACGAACGTGACCCGAAGATGCATGCGGCGATCGTCGGGGGCGCAACTGCGCAGGTCAAGAGGGATTACTCATGAGTTACCAAGGGTGTCGCCGGGATCACGTACGGACCTGGTTCGACGGGTCGAACCGGTGCACCATCCACTGGTCCGGCCGGTCGAGCGGCTCGAACCCGAGCTTGGCGTACACGCCGTGCGCGTCGCTCGTCGCCAGCAGGACACGGCGCAGCCCGAGCGGAGCGAGGTGGTCGCGGACGGCACCGACCATGGCGGTGCCGATGCCCTTGCCGCGTACCGAACGGTCGACGTAGACATCGCAGAGCCACGCGAAGGACGCCTCGTCGGTCACCACGCGCGCGTACGCCACCTGCTCGCCCGAAGCGGTGTCGTACACACCGAAGTTGACGGAGTTCGCGACGGCGCGCTCGTGTTTGTCCCGGGGCCGGTCGATCGCCCAGTACGCGTCGGTCGCGAGCCAGTGGTGGGTGCGGTCGATGTCGATCCGGGCGAGGTCGGCGGAGAACTCGTAACCCTCGGGGAGGCGGGATGTGTCGGTCCTGGCTGTCATGGCGGGAGACTCGCAGGCCGGGGCGGCGCTGTCGAACCATTTCGAGCGGGTGGATTGCGCCAGTGCCGCAACAGGCGACGTTCGCCCCGTCGCGACGCCCGGCACTCCCCCAAGCTCTCGGCTTCGCTCGAGCAGGGGGGACCCCCACCCCAAAGCTCTTCGAGCAGGGGGTACCCCCAGAGCACGCACCGGACGCCGCTCCTTGACGGGCAAACGTTGCCTGCCGCGGCACTAGCGGGGCCCGAGCACCTCGTCGCAGGCGAGGCGCAGGCGGCGTACGCCCTCGGTTATCTCCCCCTCCCCCGCGGCGGCCGCGAAGCTCAACCGCAGGTGCGGGGCCGGGGGTTCGGCGCTGAAGTAGGGGCGGCCGGGGGTGACCGCGACGCCCGCGCGCAGGGCGCCCGCGGTGAGGGCCGACTCGTCGGTGCCCTCGGGCAGGCGCGCCCAGAGGTGGTAGCCGCCGGACGGGATGTACGGCAGGGCGAGTTCGGGCAGGTGCAGGCGCAGGGCGGCGGTCATCGTGTCGCGGCGGTGCTTCAACTCGGCGGCGACGGCGCGCAGGTGCCGGGGCCAGGCGGGCGAGCCGACGAGTTCCAGCGCGGCCTCCTGGAGGGGGCGTGACACGAAGAAGGTGTCGACGATCTGGATGGCGCGCAGCCGTTCCAGGACAGGGCCGCGGGCGGCCAGGGCGCCGACCCGGAAGCTGGGCGAGGTCGCCTTGGTCAGTGAGTTGACGTGCACGACGACACCGTCGAGGTCCTCGGCGGCCAGCGGGGGCGGCAGGGGGCCGGCGTCCTCGTGCACCAGCCGGCGCACGAAGTCGTCCTCGATCACGAACGCTCCGGCGTCGCGGGCGATGCGCAGCACCTCGCCTCGGCGTTCGGGGGCGAGGACCGCACCGGTCGGGTTCTGGAACAGGGGCTGACAGACGACGACACGGGCGCCGGTCGCGCGGAACGCGTCGGCGAGCAGGGCGGGCTTGACCCCGTCCGCGTCGACCGGCACGGGTACGGGCCTCAGGCCGGCCGCGCGAGCGATGGCGAGCATGCCGGGATAGGTGGGCGACTCGACCAGGACGGGGGCGCCGGGCGGCGCGAGGGCCCGCAGCGCGGTGGTCAGCGCGGACTGGCCGCCCGCGGTGATCAGCACGTCGGCGGCGGTGGTCGCGCCGCCGATGCCCCGCGCGAACCACTCGCGCAGTTCGGCGACGCCCTCGACGGGCGGCCGGGCCCAGACGCCGGGGCGGCGGCCGGCGCGCGACAGGGCCGCGGCCATGGCCCGCTCGGGCTGCAGTGAGGTGTGCAGGTAGCCGCCGGTGAACTCGATGACACCGGCGGGCGGGGCGGCCAGCGAGACGACCACTCCGGACGCGTCGACGCTGCGCGGCACGAGCTCGGCGGAGGCATCGGCGCTGAGCGCGACCTCCTGCCAGGCGGTGTCCCCCACGGCCGGGGCCGCCGCCCGCGACTCCGCCCGGAAGGCCCCGGCTCCGGGGCGCGTGACCGCCAGCCCCTCGGCGGCCAGCTGGGCGAGCGCGCGCGACACGGTCACCGGACTCACCCGGAACCGCTCGACGAGCGCACGGCTGGACGGCAGCTTCTCTCCGGGCGAGTAGCGCTTCAGCTCACGCCGGAGGTGATTGGCCAGCTCGGCGACACTGCTACTCTCTTGCATGAGGACCCAGGATAGCGCTACCGCTCCCACATCGATAGCAGTGACCGCGGCCGTCACGGAGACCGACACGGCCCGCCGCCGCACCGGCACCCTCCAGGCCGCCCTCGGCGTCGTCGCCTTCTCGCTCACCTTTCCCGCCACCGCCTGGGGGCTCGAGGGATTCGGCGCCTGGTCGCTCGTGGCCGCGCGCAGTGTGCTCGCCGCCCTCATCGCCGGCGGGTGCCTGCTCGCACTCCGCGTTCGGGTCCCCGCCCGGTCCCACTGGGCGGGGCTCGCCGTGGTAGCGGCCGGCGTGGTGCTCGGCTTCCCGCTGCTGACCACCCTCGCCCTGAAGACCTCGACCACCGCGCACGCCGCCGTGGTCGTCGGGCTGCTCCCCCTGACCACCGCCCTCCTCTCCGCGCTGCGCGTGCGCACCCGACCCTCCGGCACCTTCTGGCTCGCCGCCCTCGCCGGCGCCGCCGCCGCCATCGCGTTCACCGTGCAGCAGAGCGGCGGAGCGCTGACCGGCGCGGACGCCTACCTCTTCGGCGCCCTGCTGGTCTGCGCCGCCGGCTACACCGAGGGCGGCCGGCTGGCCCGGGTCATGCCCGGCTGGCAGGTCATCGGCTGGGCCCTGGTGCTGTGCCTGCCGCTCACCGTGCCCGCCGCGGCCGTGGCGCTGTCGTACGAGCCGGTCCACCTCACCGCGCACGGCGTGGCGGGGCTGCTGTGGGTGGCGGCCGGATCGCAGTTCCTCGGTCTGGTCGTCTGGTACCGGGGCATGGCGACGATCGGCATCCCCAAGGCCAGTCAGTTGCAGTTGGCCCAGCCCCTGCTCACACTGGTGTGGTCGGTACTGCTCCTCGGTGAGCACCTCACCCCGGCCGCACCGCTCACGGCCGCCGCGGTCCTCGTGTGCATCGCGGTCACCCAGCGGGCGCGGGGCTAACCGGGGCGGGGGACGGACCGGGACGTCCGGCGCCACCGGCCGCGGCTCGCGGTCGCAGCGAGTGAGCCGAAGGGGCTGCAGCGTCCCGGAGGCGAGCCGCCTGAAGATGGGACCGATACTCCCGCAACGTGACGAGGAGGGCCCAACAGATGCGCGCAACTGTGGGCGACAAGCTGGTGCAGCACGGCAGGATCGTCGGGCAGCACGACAAGGTCGGCGAGATCGTCGAAGTGATGGGCGCGGACGGCACCCCGCCGTACCGGGTCCGCTTCCAGGACGGGCACGAAGGGGTGTGCTCACCCGGCCCGGACACCGAGATCCGTCACAAGGAGGACGCCGGCCGGCCGATCGGACAGTAGGGGTTCAGCGCGGGGGCTTCGCCGGCTGCCGGTAGTGATCGGCGACCACCCGCGTCATCGCGCCGATCGGGTCCTTGGCCACGTCCTGGGCAGCGAAGAAGACGTGCCCGCGGACCTGCGGGTAACGCCTGGCCAGAGTGAGGTGCAGGGAGAGTTCGGCCGGGTCCTGCCAGGCTCCGGGCTCGGCCGCGGCAGCGGCCTTGTACAGCGCCTCACCCACGTACAGCTGGGCGTCCGTGCCCTGGACGACACCTGCCCACCAGGGCACGAGGCGCGCGTAGTCGGCGGCGGCGTAGCCGACGTTCCAGTAGATCTGCGGGCAGACGTAGTCCAGCCATCCCGACCTCACCCAGGTCCTGGTGTCCGCGTACAGGTCGTCGTACGTCTGCACCCCGGCCCGGGTGTCCGAGCCGCGGGGGTCGGTGTCGGCGTTGCGCCACACCCCGAAGGGGCTGATCCCGAAGCGCGCGGCCGGTCTGGTCTGCCGCACACGGCTCGCGGTCTCGCGCACCAGCTGGTCGATGTTGTCCCGGCGCCAGGCGGCCCGGCTCGGGAAGTCGTCGCCGTACTCCTCGTACGCGTCGTCGTCGTCGAAGTCCTCCCCGGCGACCGGGTACGGGTAGAAGTAGTCGTCGAAGTGGACGCCGTCGACCGGGTAGCGGCGTACGGCGTCCAGGATCGCGTCCTCGACGAAGGCGCGGACCTCGGGCAGTCCGGGGTTGTAGTAGAGCTTGCCGCCGTAGGCCACGACCCAGTCGGGGTGCTCCCGGGCGGGGTGCCCGGCGGCGAGCCGGGACGGGTCGGTGTGCTGTGCGATCCGGTACGGGTTGAACCAGGCGTGCAGCTGCAGGCCCCGCGCGTGCGCCTCGGTGACAGCCGTGCCGAGGGGGTCCCAGCCGGGGTCCTGCCCCTGGACGCCGGTCAGGTACTGGGACCACGGTTCGTACGGGGAGGGCCACAGGGCGTCGGCCGTCGGGCGCACCTGGAGGAACACCGTGTTCAGCCGGCGCCGTACGGCCACGTCGAGCAGGGCGCACAGCTCGGCGCGCTGCGCCGACGCCGTCAGACCGGGACGGGAGGGCCAGTCGCGGTTGGCCACGCAGGCCAGCCACATGCCCCGCATCTCCCCGGCCGCCGCGCCCCGCGGTGCGGCCGCGGCGTCGCCCGCCGTCACCAGGCTCGCCAGCGCGGCCACCGTGAACGCCCGGCGTGACAACCGGCCCATCGGCGTACCCCCGTACTCTGCGGACCCGCCTCGTCACGGATCGTCCCGGTGCCCCAGCATGCACCCACCCGGACGATCGATCATCGATACTTGGGAGTAACGTGCACGATCGGAGCAGGCGACCGGAACCCGATCGGACCTGCCACAGCCGGAGATCAGCGAAAGGGACGATGTGACGGACAACCCGGGAGACATCGCGCGCGTCGGGGTGGTGGGCTGCGGCCAGATGGGCGCGGGCATCGCCGAGGTGTGCGCCCGCGCCGGACTCGACGTAAAGGTCGCCGAGACCACCGGCGAGGCCCTGGAGATCGGCCGGACCCGCCTGTTCAACTCCCTGTCCAAGGCGGCCGAGCGCGGCAAGATCTCCGAGGAGGAGCGGGAGGCGACGCAGGCGCGCCTGACCTTCACCACCGACCTCGGCGAGTTCGCGGACCGCGACCTGGTGATCGAGGCCGTCGTCGAGAACGAGCAGGTGAAGACCGAGATCTTCCAGGTGCTCGACCAGGTGGTGACCCGCCCGGACGCCATCCTCGCCTCCAACACCTCCTCGATCCCGCTGGTGAAGCTGGCCGTGGCGACCTCGCGGCCCGACCATGTGATCGGCATCCATTTCTTCAACCCGGCCCCGGTGCAGAAGCTCGTCGAGCTGATCCCGGCGCTCACCACCTCCGAGGGCACCCTGAGCCGGGCGCAGCTGTTCACGGAGAAGCTCCTCGGCAAGCACGCCATCCGCGCCCAGGACCGCTCGGGCTTCGTCGTCAACGCGCTGCTGGTGCCGTACCTGCTGTCCGCGATCCGGATGTTCGAGTCGGGCATCGCCGGGCGCGAGGACATCGACAACGGCATGGAGATGGGCTGCGCCCACCCGATGGGCCCGCTGAAGCTCGCCGATCTGATCGGGCTGGACACCGTCGTCTCGATCGCCAACTCGATGTACCACGAGTACAAGGAGCCCCTGTACGCCGCTCCGCCGCTGCTGCAGCGGATGGTCGAGGCGGGCCGGCTCGGGCGCAAGACCGGATCGGGCTTCTACACCTACTCCTGACTACGCAGCGTCAGGACCCGGCTCGCGTGGGCCCGGCACCGTCGGACGGTGCCGAGCCCACGCGAAATTCACACGGCGTGTGCGCGCCGGACCCGCATATGCCGCTCGCACACTCTCCACACGCGCCCACCAGGCGGGTTGACTCAGCATGCGCATGCAAGGGATGTGAGACGACTACGGAAAGGAGCGGACTTGTGACCGCCGATCCCGAGCATCCCGTCATCCATGGAGAACTCGCAGAGTTACGCCGCCGACTCGACGTGGCCTACGCACGCGTCGAGGGTGGGCTGGCGCTGCTCAGCCATCGCACCGAGGAGACGGCCAAGGAGCTGGACGAACTGCACACCCGCCTCATCACGCTGGAACACGCACGCTGGCCGCTGCCCGCCGTCGCCGCCCTCACCGCGGTGGGCGCGCTCGTCGTGGCGGTCTGGCAGGCACTGGGTCACTAGAGCGGGACCCACGGGGCTCAGGGCATCGCGTCCTGCCCCAGCCTGAGGTGATGCAGAAGCAGTAACGCGGCCGCCATGTTGGCGGCCGGGACCTCCCCACGGGCGACCATGTCGGGGACGAGTTTGAGGGGAACCCATTCCCGGCGGTCCGACTCGAAGTCGTCCACAGGGTGCCCGACGTACTCGCCCTCGTCCGCCCAGTAGACATGGTGCCGGGCGTCGGTGAGTCCGTTGGAGGGCTCCACGCTCATGAGATGGCGCAGGGGTCCCGGCCGCCAGCCGGTCTCCTCCTCCAGTTCACGGGCCGCCGCGTCGGCGATGTCCTCGCCGTCCTCGACGACGCCCGCCGCGAGTTCCCACCCCCAGCTGTCGGTGATGAAGCGGTGCCGCCACAGCAGCAGCACCTCGTTGGCCTCGTTGACGACGGTGGCCACAGCGACGGGCCGCAGCCGTATCAGGAAGTGGTCGAGGTGCCGGCCGTCCGGCAGCTCGACATCCGCCAGTTTGACGCTGAACCAGCGGTTTTCATACACAGTTTGTTCGTTCTGTTTCATCCACTGCATGGTTCTGCCACCTTCCGCCGAGTAAGGGGCAATATGGCAGCAGGAGCGGCGACTCAGCAGGCTCACAGCGGCGCACGCCCGGCGCAGCGGCGGGCGCAGTCGTCCGTGCCAGCGGACATCGCGCGGCTCTCATGCAGTGGGCGGGGCGGTGACTAGTGCCCCGACAGGCAACGTTCGCCCCGTCGCGACGCCCGGCACTCCCCCAAGCTCTCGGCTTCGCTCGAGCAGGGGGGACCCCCACCCCCAAGCTCTTCGAGCAGGGGGCACCCCCACTCGCCGCACCGGCCGAAAGCCCAAGTACATCCAGTACGAGGACTTCCGGCCGGCACTCCCCCAAGCTCTTCGAGCAGAGGGTACCCCCAGAGCACGCACCGGACACCGCTCCTTGACGGGCAAACGTTGCCTGCCGCGGCACTAGAGCGGTACGCGCAGGGCCCCGTCGATGAGTTCGGCCGCATCGGCCGTTCCGGCGCAGCCGCTGCGGACGAGGTGTTCGCGCACCGCCCGGAGTCTGTCGCGCAGGCGCATGGACTCCATTCCACGCGCCCGCTCCGCCATCTCCACCGCCGTGGCCACCGCCTTGTCGGCGTTGCCCTGGCGCAGTTCGATCTGGCTGAGCATGGCGAGCCGGTGCACCCGGCCCCGGTCGTGCGCGGGCGTGCCCACCGCAGCCGCGGCGTGCTCCCCGGCCGCCGTCAGGTCGCCGAGGCTGAGCAGCGCCTCGGCGACCTGGACGTTGACGAGGCCGGGCTGGACGTAGCCGGTCTCGTCCGGTTCGTGGCCGCGCCGGATCCGCTCGGCGGCCGACTCGGCCCGCCGGATGCAGGACAACGCGCCCGACGCGTCCCCGAGGTGCGCGTACGCCTTCGCCTGCATCGCGTACAGGTCCGAGGCGAGCGCCGGGGTGATCTGCTTGCCCGCGGCGCGCAGCGCGGCCTCGGCGAAGGCCACGGCCTGCCGGTACTCCCGCATGAACAGCGACTGGTTGACCAGCAGGGCTATGACGTACGCGCCGAGCCCCCGGTCCCCGCTGGCCTTGGCAAGGCGCAGGGCCTGGTGGAAGTAGCGCTGGGCGAGACCGTGGGCGTCGGAGTCGTACGCGCAGATGCCGGCGATCGCCACAAGCCCCCCGGTGGCACGGTGCAGTTGGCGGCCCATGGCATCTGTGTAGCCGCCGCGCAGCAGCGGTGCCGTCTCGGCGTTGAGGAAGCCGACGATACGGGACCGGGTGGCTATGCCGCCGGCCTTGCGGTACATCTGCTCGTAGTGGGCGCGGGCGGCGCGCAGCATGTCGACGTCGGCCGGGGTGACCCGGTGGCGGCCGCCACGGGAGACGTCCACGTCCTCGGGCGGGTTCTCCCACTCCCACACGGGCATCACGGCGGGCGTGCCCGTCACGGCCGGAGCGCCCAGGATGTGGGGGCGCTGCTGTTCGTCGGAGCGCCACAGGGCGGTGGCGCGCTCGACGAACCCGGAGAGGCTGGAGCCGTGCGGGGCGGCCGGTTCGCCCGGCACGCCGAGGCCGATGTCGTCGAGGGTCACCGGGCGGTGCAGCCGGGCCGCGAGCACCTCGCAGATCAGGTCGGGCACCTGGCCGCGCGGGCGCTGGCCCTTCAACCACCGTGCCACGGCAGTGTGTTCGTATCTGAGCGCGAGGCCGCGTGCCCGCCCCGCCTGGTTGACGTGCGCGGCCAGTCCCGCGTGCGAGATTCCGGCCTCGTCGAGGATCGCGTCGAGCAGAGTGTTGGGCTGCATGGGTGCACTCCGGTGGCTCGGTTTCGCCAGGGTAGTGCGAGCCGCTTCGCACGGGGTGTGAACGGAGTGCCCGAATCCGGGCTGTGCGTGCGCTGTCGCGGAGAGTTTCCGGCCGCTTGACTTGAAACCCCTCGCAAGAGGCCGGCAGGGCCGCCAGCTCCCCCTCGTACAGTGCGGCGGCCCCTCCACGCCGTCCGACCGGCTGCCTGCCCGACACTCCGTGGCCGGCGGACGGCGTGGCCGTGCCAGGCGCTTCGCTGGAAGCGCCGGGTACTGCAGTTCGTTCGTCGGGGGCGGGCTCGTCGTGGTCTCTCGCGCACACGCGGCGGAGCCGCATAATGTCGCAGCCCAGCGCCCCTGAAGGGGCACGTTTCCGCGAGCGCGACGCGGACGCGCCCCGACAGGCGCGCGGGGAACTGCGCGACCGGCCACGGACGGCCCGCGGCCTGCGAACAACCCGCAGTTCCCCGACACTCCCCGGCGGAGCTAGCTCCGCAGCGCTGCTCCCGTTCGCTCAGCGGCCAGCGCAACGGCGGCGTCGCGCGCAGCGGACGCCTCGTCCACCGTGAGCGTCCGGTCAGCCGCGCGGAAGCGCAGCGCGTAGGCCAGCGACTTGCGCTCCTCCCCCAGCTGCTCCTCGTTCTCGTAGACGTCGAACAGCCGGATGGACTCGAGGAGTTCACCGGCGCCCTCGCGCAGCGCGGCCTCGACCTCCGCCTGCGGCACCGGCTTGTCCACGACGAGCGCGACGTCCTGCGTGGCGACCGGGAAGGTGGAGATGCCCGGTGCCTGCGGGGTGCCGTCGCCGACCGCCTCCAGCGCGTCCAGGTTCAGCTCCATCGCGCAGGTGCGCTCGGGCAGCCCCAGCGCCTTCAGGACGCGCGGGTGCAGCTCGCCCGCGTGGCCCACGACCCGCTCGGCGCCGTCCGTGACGACCGCGAGCTCGGCGCAGCGGCCCGGGTGCCACGGTCCGTACTGGCCCTTGCGGACGATCAGCTCGGCCCCGGCCTCGCGGGCCACGGTCCGGGCGGCCTCGACCGCGTCGGCCCAGTCGGCCGGGCGGCCCTTGCCCCACCAGCCGGCCTGCTCGCGGGCTCCCGCGAGGACGACGGCCACGTGGCGCGGCTGCTCGGGCAGCACGGCGGTCAGCGCGGCGATCTCCTCATCGGTGGGACGCCGGTCCACGGGCAGGTGGGCGGCCACACGCCGCTCCTCGCGCGGGTGGAAGACCAGCCCGGTCTCGAACAGCGCCAGGTCGTGCGAGCCGCGGCCGTCGTTGCGGCGCAGCGCGCCGAGCAGGCCCGGCAGCAGCGTCGTACGCAGCGCGGGCTCCTCGTCGCTGAGCGGGTTGACCAGCTTGACGACGCGGCGGGCCGGGTCGTCGGCCTCCAGACCGAACTGGTCGAAGACCTGCTCGCTGACGAACGGGTAGGTCGGCGCCTCGACGTAGCCGGCCCCGCCCAGGGCCCGGCCGACGCGGCGGTGCAGCCGCTGCCGGTGGGTCAGACCGCGCCCGGACGGGGGCTTGGGCAGCGTGGAGGGCAGGTTCTCGTAGCCCTCCAGCCGGATGACCTCCTCGGCCAGGTCGTTCGGCTCCGCCAGGTCCGGCCGCCAGGACGGCACGGTGACGATCAGCTCGTCCTGACCGTAGACGTCGCAGCCGACCTCCTGCAGGCGGCGTACGACGGTCTCACGGCCGTAGTGCACGCCCGCGACCTTGTCCGGGTGGTCGGCCGGCATGGCGATGGTGTGCGGCGCGGACGGCGCGATGATCTCGGTGACGCCCGCGTCGGCGGTACCGCCCGCGAGCAGCACCAGCAGGTCGACCGTGCGCTGGGCGGCGGCGGGCGCGGCCAGCGGGTCCACGCCGCGCTCGAAGCGGCGGGACGCCTCGGAGGACAGCTTGTGACGGCGCGCGGTCCGGGCGATGGAGACCTGGTTGAAGTGCGCGGCCTCGATGACGATGTCGGTGGTGGCGTTCTCCGTGTCATCGTGGTCGGCGATCTCGGTGTTGGCGCCGCCCATGACGCCCGCGAGGCCGATCGGGCCGCGGTCGTCGGTGATGACGAGGTCCTCGGTGTGCAGCGTGCGCGTCACGCCGTCGAGGGTGGTGAACTTCTCGCCCTCCTCGGCGCGACGCACGCCGATGGTGCCCTGGATCAGCTTGCGGTCGTAGGCGTGCAGCGGCTGGCCGATCTCCATCATCACGTAGTTGGTGATGTCGACGGCGAGCGAGATCGGGCGCATGCCGACCTTCTGCAGCCGGCGCTGCAGCCAGATCGGGGAACGGGCCTCGGGGTCGACGCCGGTCACCGTACGGGCGGTGAAGCGGTCGCAGCCGAGGGGCTCGGAGATCTTCACCGGGTGGCCGAACGCGTTCGGCGCCGGGACGTCGAGCAGCGCGGGGTCGCGCAGCGGCAGGCCGTAGGCGATGGCGGTCTCGCGGGCGACACCGCGAATCGACAGGCAGTCGCCGCGGTTGGCGGTGACGGCGATGTCCAGCACCTCGTCGACCAGCTCGAGCAGCTCGATCGCGTCCTTGCCGACCTCGGTGCCGGGCGGCAGCACGATGATGCCCTTGGTGCCGTCGTCGCCCATGTTCAGCTCCTCGCTGGAGCAGATCATGCCGCGCGACATCCGGCCGTACGTCTTGCGCTCGGCGATCGCGAAGTCGCCGGGCAGGACCGCGCCGGGAAGGGCCACCACGACCTTGTCGCCGACGGCGAAGTTACGGGCGCCGCAGATGATCTCCTGAGGCTCGCCGGTGCCGTTGGCCTGGCCGACGTCGACGGTGCAGTGGCGGATCGGCTTCTTGAAGCCCTCCAGCTCCTCGATGGTCAGCACCTGGCCCACGACCAGCGGACCCGTGAGGTCGGCGCCGAGCTGCTCGACGGTCTCCACCTCGAGGCCGGCCGAAATGAGTTTGGCCTGGACGTCACGCCCGGTCTCAGTCGCCGGCAGGTCGACGTACTCCCGCAGCCAAGAAAGCGGGACCCGCATCAGATCTCCATCCCGAACGGCCGGGTGAACCGGACGTCACCCTCGACCATGTCTCGCATGTCTTCGACGTTGTGGCGGAACATCAGCATCCGCTCGATGCCGAACCCGAAGGCGAAGCCGCTGTACTTCTCCGGGTCGACGCCGCAGGCGGTGAGCACCCGCGGGTTGACCATGCCGCAGCCGCCGAGCTCGATCCAGCCCTCGGACGAGCAGGTGCGGCAGGGCCGGTCGGGGTTGCCGACGGACTCGCCGCGGCAGACGTAGCACACCATGTCCATCTCGGCGGACGGCTCGGTGAACGGGAAGAAGTTCGGCCGCAGCCGGGTCTTCATGCCCTCGCCGAACAGCGACTGGACCATGTGGTCCAGCGTGCCCTTCAGGTCCGCCATGGTCAGGCCCTCGTCGACGGCGAGCAGCTCGACCTGGTGGAAGACCGGGGTGTGGGTGGCGTCCAGCTCGTCGGTGCGGTACACGCGGCCGGGGCAGATCACGTAGACCGGCAGCTCGCGGTTGAGCAGGGAGCGGATCTGCACGGGTGAGGTGTGGGTGCGCAGCACGACACCGGACTCCGAGCCGCCGTCGGGCGCCTGCACGAAGAAGGTGTCGGCCTCGCCGCGGGCCGGGTGGTCCGGGCCGATGTTCAGGGCGTCGAAGTTGAACCACTCGGCCTCGACCTCGGGGCCCTCGGCGACCTCGTAGCCCATGGCCACGAAGACGTCCTCGATGCGCTCCGAGAGCGTGGTCAGCGGGTGGCGGGCGCCCGCGGGCACGCGGTCGTAGGGCAGCGTGACGTCCACCGACTCCTCGACCAGCACGCGGGCGTCCCGCTCGGCCTCGAGTTCGGCCTGGCGGCCGGCGAGGGCCTTGTTCACGGCGCCACGGGCCTGGCCCACGCGCTTGCCGGCGTCGGCCTTGGCGTGCGGGGGCAGGGCGCCGATCTCGCGGTTGGCGAGAGCCAGCGGCGAGGTGGGGCCGGTGTGGGCGACCTTGGCCTCGTGGAGCGCGTCGAGGGAGTCCGCGGCGGCGAAGGCGGCGAGCGCCTCGTCCCGCATGCGCTCGATCTCTTCCGGTTTCAAGGCCTCGACCTCGACAGGGTCGTACGACTTATTGGGTGCCGACATCTCTTCCCGTGCTTCCGATTGGCTGGCTGACGGTCCCCGTCACCGACTCGTGGACGAATCGTCTCCGGATATTGGGACGCAAAGGTGCCAATGGCCGAGTCTAACGGGGCTGGGGAAAGTGAATGCGCCCGTGGGTTGCTCAGGCCAGATAAGCCGGTGCCCCCACGGGCAACGTAAATCGGAACTCGGCGCCGCCGCCGCGGGCGCGGCCGACCGTGATGGTGCCGCCGTGGGCCTCGACGATGCCCTTGACGATGTAGAGCCCGAGACCCGTGCCCCCGCGCTTGCTGCCCCGCCAGAAGCGGGTGAAGACGCGGTTCATGGACTCCTCCGGGATGCCGGGGCCCTCGTCGCTCACCGTGACCGACGTGCCGGTGTCCTCCCCTTCGCGGGGCGACACCGAGGGCGTGATGTCAATCGTGACGGTTCCCTCCCCGTGGCGCACGGCATTTTCGAGGAGGTTGCTGAGCACTTGGTCGATCTTGTCGGGGTCGGCCCACAGGGTGGGCAGGGGCTGCTCGATGCGCAGCAGGAAACGGTCGGCGGGCTGCCCGGCGGCGACGTATGCCTGGATGTGCCGTCCGACGGCCGCTCCTATGTCGACGGGCTGGCGGCGCACCTCCAGCCGCCCGGAGTCGATCCGTGAGATGTCCAGCAGTTCGGCGATGAGCCGGGTGACCCGGTCCGCGTCGGCGTCGACGGTCTCCAGCATGAGCCGCTTCTGGTCGTCGGTGAAGCGTTCCCACTTGGCCAGGAGGGTGGCGGTGAAGCCCTTGACGGAGGTGAGCGGGGAGCGCAGTTCGTGGGCGACGGTGGCGATCAGTTCGGCGTGGCTGCGTTCGGTACGTCGGCGGGCCTCGGTGTCGCGGAGGGTGACGACGACGCGGCGGATGGGCCCGGTGGGGCGGGTGCGCACATAGCGCGCGGAGACGAGGACCTCGCGCCCCCCGGGCAACAGGAGGTTGCGCTCCGGCTGCCGTACGCGGATCGTGAGCCCCCCGTAGGGGTCGGTCAGCTGCCACCAGCGCCGCCCCTCGAGATCTTCCAACGGCAGGGCTTTGTCGAGCCGCTGCCCGAGGGCGTCGGCGGCGCGGACGGCGGTGATGCGCTCGGCGGCGGCGTTGAAGCAGATGACGCGCGCGTGCTCGTCGGCGATGACGAGCCCGTCGGGGAGTTCGTCCGGGTCGATGCCGAGCTCGGCGAGATCGCCGTACCGGGACCCGGGGGCGCGGTGCGCGTCCCGTGCCTCCGGTACTCTGCTCGTGCCGACCCTCATCCCCGTACCCCACCTCTCGTCAGGCCGTGGGCCCCGAGCCCGCCACCCTACTAGCCGTGAGTGACGGAGCGGCACCCTCCGGGGGCGCGCTGTGCACGGGCGGACGCGTAGAGACATACGGCCGCGGCGGTCGCGAGGTTCAGGCTCTCGGCCCTTCCGTGGATGGGCACACGGACGACGGCGTCGGCCAGCTCCCGTGTCTCCTCCGGCAGTCCCCATGCCTCGTTGCCGAACACCCAGGCGGTGGGCACGCCCATCGTGCCCTTGTCGAGTTCGTCGTCGAGGTCGTGATCGCCCGCGCCGTCGGCGGCGAGGATGCGCACGCCGGCGTCCTTGAGCCGGGCCACGGCCCGCTCGACGGGGACGCCGACGGCGACGGGCAGGTGGAAGAGGGAGCCGACGGATGCGCGGACGGCCTTGGGGTTGTACACGTCGACGGAGGCGTCGGTGAGGACGACGGCCTCGGCACCGGCGGCGTCGGCGCAGCGCAGGACGGTGCCGGCGTTGCCCGGGTCGCGCACGTGGGCGAGGACGGCGACCAGGCGGGGGCGGGCCCTGAGGATCGAGTCGAAGTCGGTGTCCAGAAACCGGCAGATCCCGACGAGGCCCTGCGGGGTCACGGTGGTGGAGATGTCGGCGATGACCTGCTCGGCGGCGAGGTGGACGCGGGCGCCGGCGTCACGGGCCGCCCCCACGATGTCCGGGTACCGCTCCGCCGCCTCCGGGGTGGCGAACAGCTCGACGAGGGTCGCCGTGCCCCCGCTCCGGTGCGCCGCGCCCTCCCGCACGGCCTGCGGCCCCTCCGCGAGGAACAGCCGCTCCTTGCCCCGGGAGTTCCGCTTCGCCAGCCGCCGCGCGGCGCTGACGCGGGGGGAGCGGGGGGAGATGAGCTCGGGGGTGGCGGGGGGCATGCGGTTCACTTTCGGAAGCTCAGGGGTCTTTGTGGCGTGACAGCCGGCTCTTTTCCGCCGCGACGGCGTTCAGCCACGACGGCGGTTTTCGGCGGTGCCGGACTGTCCCTCGCGACGCGCAGCGTGTCGTGCCGTACCGCAGGGGGTTGTCGCTCACCGGCGCTCGCAGGGCGCCTCCCCCAAGCTCTTCGAGCAGGGAGTGCCCCCAGCGTCCACCCGTGCCGCCCTGGGGTCCCCCCAGGCCGTCAAGGCTCTGGGGGAGGCACGACTGCCCGCGGCTGCGGCGGCTGCGGTGCTGCGGCCGCCGCGGTACTGCGGCGGCTGCGGCTGCGGCTGCGGCTGCGGCTGCGGCTGCGGCTGCGGCTGCGGCTGCGCAGACACAACCGGACCCGCAGGCCGTCGTAAGCCTGCGGGTCCGGTTCACATCCGGCTGAAGCCGGCGCAGCGCCGTCGCGTCACGCAGCCTTGGGCGCGTTCACGTCCGCCGGCAGCGCCTTCTGCGCGGCCTCGACGAGCGCGGCGAACGCGCTCGCGTCGTTGACGGCCAGCTCCGCCAGGATCTTGCGGTCGACCTCGATGTTCGCGGCCTTCAGACCCTGGATGAAGCGGTTGTAGGTGATGCCGTTGGCGCGGGCAGCGGCGTTGATGCGCTGGATCCACAGCTGACGGAAGTCGCCCTTGCGCTTCTTGCGGTCGTTGTAGTTGTAGACCAGCGAGTGGGTGACCTGCTCCTTGGCCTTGCGGTACAGGCGCGAACGCTGACCGCGGTAGCCGGAGGCCTGCTCGAGGATCGCCCGGCGCTTCTTGTGGGCGTTGACTGCCCGCTTGACGCGTGCCACTTGTTAACTCCTTGTAGCGGGGCCGTGGTGGTCCTCACACGGCCCGAAACGATTGGGTCCCGGTCCTGACGTACGTACGGCGCGGACTGATCAGAAGATCGAGCGCCGTGGCGTCACTTGCCGAGAAGCTTCTTGATCTTCTTGGCGTCGCCCGGGGCCATCTCGGCGTTGCCGGTGAGGCGACGCGTCAGACGGGACGACTTGTGCTCGAGCAGGTGGCGCTTGCCGGCGCGCTCACGGAGCACCTTGCCGGAGCCGGTGACCTTGAAGCGCTTGCTGGCACCGCTGTGCGACTTGTTCTTCGGCATAGCGCCGTTCTCTCCTCGTCGGTGGCACTCCGGTGCCCGGTCGCAACAACCGGGCACGATGGAGTGTCGCTCTTGTATCGGTTACATCCTGGGACTGGCGTCCCGGGCTTTCCGGGGTCCGTACGTCCGCCCTGCGGCGGTCGTACGTCCGTACGTCCGGCTCCCCCGGGGCTCACGCCCCGGGATCAGGCCTCGGCGGAAGCCTCGGCCGGGGCCTCGGCGGTCTCAGCCTCGGTGTCGGCGGGGTTCTGCGAGCGGCCGGGGTTGGCCTTCGCTTCCGCCTTGCGGGCTTCCTGCGCCTGGCGAGCCTCGGCCATCGCCTCGGTCTTCTTCTTGTGCGGACCGAGAACCATGATCATGTTGCGGCCGTCCTGCTTCGGGTTCGACTCCACGAAACCGAGGTCCTGGACGTCCTCCGCGAGGCGCTGCAGCAGTCGGTAGCCCAGCTCGGGGCGGGACTGCTCGCGGCCACGGAACATGATCGTGATCTTGACCTTGTCGCCCTGCTTGAGGAACCGGACGACGTGACCCTTCTTGGTGTCATAGTCGTGCGGGTCGATCTTCGGCCGGAGCTTCATCTCCTTGATGACCGTGTGCGCCTGGTTCTTGCGCGCCTCACGGGCCTTCATGGCCGACTCGTACTTGAACTTCCCGTAGTCCATGAGCTTGCACACGGGCGGACGGGCGTTCGCCGCGACCTCGACCAGGTCCAGGTCGTACTCCTGCGCAAGCTCCAGGGCCTTGGCAAGCGGCACGATGCCGACCTGCTCGCCACTGGGACCGACAAGTCGCACCTCGGGAACGCGAATCCGGTCGTTGATGCGGGGCTCGGCGCTGATGGATCCTCCTCGGTAGCACCTACGGCCGCCTGGCGGACGGCCGCGTATATGTCTGGTTTGACATGACGACCAACCATCGCGGCGCATGAAAAATGCCCCGGACGGGACACAGGCGGGACTCCGAGCTTTCCGGAGCACCGCCGCGGTGGACCGCGGGGCGCGATTTCGGGCGACTCCACCGTCCGTACGGAACGGTGGTGGCCGCCTGACCGGTGACCCGCCGCCCCTCGGGGCGGCCAGGTGGGAGATCGGAGCCTCCACTTGTGGGCCGGGCAATCAGGTGTCCGGCCGGTCGTCAGTCAAGGCTAGCAGCTTCGGTCGGCCAGGGCTAATTCAGGCGAACGCACGTCCGGCACCTATCGTGTGGTGCATGAGTGACACCTCCCCCTCGGAATCCGATGCCCCCGCGGAGTCCCCGGATTCCGCCGTGCAGCCCGACTTCGACGCCATGGCCCGTGACATCGCGGAAGTGCCCGCGGTCGAGGTGATCGTGACGGTCGCCGTCAACCTGATGAGCGCAGCCGCCGTGAAGCTCGGTCTCACCGAGGAGGGCGACAAGTACAAGGACCTGGACGAGGCCCGCAAGCTGGTGCACGCCCTCGCCGGGCTGCTCGACGCGAGCGCGACGGAGATCAGCTCCTTCCACGCGGCGCCGCTGCGCGACGGCCTGAAGTCGCTGCAGCTGGCGTTCCGCGAGGCGTCCGTCGTCCCGGACGAGCCGGGCCAGGGCCCGGGCGAGAAGTACACCGGGCCGGTCTACGGCTAGAGCCGACCCGCGACCGTACGAAGATCGTCAAGAACGCACGAACAAGGGCTCGCCCGGGGGCGTCGCTCCGGCCGGCAGGACTGCCAGGTCGAGGCCGCGCACCAGGCGGGCCCTCAGTGTGTCGTCGGCGGCCATCCGCTCGGCCACGGCGCGCGCGGCCTCGGCCGGGCTCGCCGCCGGGTCCAGGACGAGCGCGAGGATGCCGTCCGCCCGGCCCGGGCCGAGGTAGGCGCGCCGCACGGCGGGCTCGGCGGCCACGGCGGCGCGTACGGCACCGGTGACGGCCGGGTCGGCGAGCGGGTCGGTCGTCGTACGGCCCTCGGCGAGGGCCAGCAGCGCGGGGCCCGTCAGTTCGAACGGCACCGGCCCGGACAGGTCCAGCACGATCGTGTCTGCCTTCTCGTGCGCGGCGGCCTCGAGGGCCTGGTGCAGCGGGACGGCGACCGGGCGGGCCGCGGGGTCCCAGCGGGCCAGCGCGTCCGTGGAGGTGAAGGCGGGCAGGGCGGTGCGGCCGCCGGCCTTCAGGGTCGGTACGGCCATCTCGCTGGTCTTCTCGCGGCGCAGCCCCTTCTCGTCCTCCTCCACCTCGCCGAGGATCGCGACGACGGGGACGAGGAGCCGTGCGCCCTTCAGTGCGTCGAGGACGGGCCCCACGGCGGTGCGGTCCTCGGCCCAGGCGGCGAGCGCCACGCTCAGCCGGGGGTCGGCCGAACCGTCGTCGTCGGAGAAGCCGGAGTCGGGAATGTTCTTGTTCGCCACGGTCACCGACCCTATCGGGGGGTCTTCGCCGGGGTCGTGCCGCCCCTGAGACACGGCGGTCACCGCTCTCACCGGTTTCTCAGCGTCTCCTGACACACCTCTCACGCCCGTCCCACGGCGTGCACAGCGCGGGTGATGACCATCGGCGGCCATGGAGTCCCCGAGAACCCACCGTCGCCGCCGCGCCCGCGCCCGCGCCTGGCGCCGGTCGTTCGTCTGTACGGCGCTGGCGGCAGCCGTCGTGGCCGGCGGTACGGCGACGGGGACGGTGTACCTGAGGGAGCGGGCGCACGCCGACGCGGGCGCCGTATCGTCGGCGTCGTCCGTGACGCCCTCGGCGTCGGCCTCGTCGAGCCAGGAGGCGTCGGTGGAACCTGCCGCGGGACCCTCGGTGGACCGGGACGCGCTGCTGAAGCGGGCGATGACGTCGGTGGCCGTCGAGGACACGGCGCACGTGGCCGTGGCGGTCCTCTCGATGGATTCAGGGGAGAGCGCCGCGTACGGAGACGGCACCTTCGACACGGCGAGCATCGTGAAGGTGGACATCCTGGCGGCGCTGCTGCTCCAGGCGCAGGACGCCGGCCGGCACCTGACCGCGCAGGAGAAGGCGTACGCCACCGCGATGATCGGGAACAGCGACAACGCGTCCGCGTCGGCTCTGTGGACCGCGATCGGGGGCGCCGACGGCCTGGACAGCGCGAACAAACGCTTCGGTCTGACGGACACGGTCGGTGGTGAGGGCACGCTGTGGGGGCTCACGCAGACCACGGCGGCGGACCAGCTGACCCTGCTCCGGCAGGTGTTCGGGGACGACTCGCGGCTGAGCGGGGCCTCGCGGTCCTACCTGCGGGGGCTCATGGGCGACATCGCCGAGGATCAGCGGTGGGGGGTCTCCGCGGCGGCGGACGGCTCCGCGTGGGCGTTGAAGAACGGATGGCTGGCGCGGAGCACGACCGGGCTGTGGGACGTCAACAGCATCGGACGGGTGACGGCCGGCGGGCGCGACTTCCTGGTGGCGGCGCTGTCCGACGGGAACTCGACGAAGGAGAAGGGGATTTCCGTGGTGGAGGCCGCGGCGCGAGCGGCCGTCGCCGTCTTCGGGTGAGAGCGCTGTAGCACCGCGGGTCGCCTACGGGGCGCTTCTGCGGCCCCTCCACAGCAGTACCGAAGCCACCAGCAGCGCCACGCCCAGGGCGCCCGCCAGGGGGCCCGCCCAGCCCGGGGAGTCCGAGGCGGCGCCGGCCGTGTCCGGGCCGGAGCCGAAGTACTCCTTGCCGTACGCCGCCGGGTGCAGGTTGTCCGGCCTGAGGCCGGCCGCCGCCTTGATGGCTGCCGCGGGGTCGATGAAGCCGAAGCCGCGGGAGTCGTCCCGTCCGCCGGTGGGGGGGTTGCGGGCCGTCTTCGCCAGGAGTTGCTTGATCTGGGCAGGGCTGAGTCCCGGATGGGCCGCCTTGATGAGCGCCACGGCGCCCGAGACGAAGGCGGAGGCCGCGCTCGTGCCCCAGCCCTCGTAGTACTTGCGGTCCGGTTCGGCGATGACGACGTCGACGCCGGGGGCGCTGACCGTGGCGTACCAGCGGCGGGTGGAGAAGGAGGCGCGGGTGCCGTCGCTGTCGACGGCGGTGGCGGCGATGACGCCGGGGTAGGCCGCCGGGTACGAGGTGTGGTCGCCGAGCTCGCCGCCGTTACCGGCCGAGGCGACGACGACCGTGCCCTTCTTCAGCGCGTACTGGATCGCCTCGTCCTCGGCCGCTTCGGGGTGCGCGGAGCTGGAGTCGTCGCCGAGGGAGAGGTTGATGACGTCGGCGCCGTGGTCGGCGGCCCAGCGGATGCCTTCGGCGAGTGCGCTGCCGCGGGTGTTGCGGGCCTTCGTACGGGCCGGGTCGCCGTCCTCCAGGATGACGCGGACGGGGAGGATCTTCGCCTCGGGGGCGACGCCGATGACGCCGTCGGAGTCGTCGATGCCGTGGCCGTGGCCGTGGCCTGCGATGATGCCGGCCATGGCGGTGCCGTGCACGGCCCAGGCGGGGTCGCCGCGGTGGGCGCCGAAGCCGACCAGGTCCTTGGCGGGGAGGACGTTGCCCACCAGGTCGGGGTGGGTGTCGTCGACGCCGGTGTCGAGGACTGCGACGGTGATGCCCTTGCCCTTGGTCGTCTGCCAGGCCTGGTGGACGTGCAGGGCGTCGAGGGCCCACTCCTGGGCTCGTATGCCGTCGGCGTGGGCGGCGGTGGCGGGCAGCACGGCGAGGGCGGCGGCGATGAGGGGGGTGAGCAGGCGCGCGCCGGTCGTACGGGCGCTCATGAGGGCTTCTCCGTGGCCGAGGTGAAGGTCTTGCGCAGGGCCACCTCGATGCGGTCGGCGAGGCCGGCCGCGTCATTGCCGAGCCCCGCCTGGGCGGGGGCCGTGGTGGCGCCCGTCTTCATGGCGTTCTCGGCCGGCTCGGGTTCGGTGACGGTGCGGCCGTCGGCGAAGCCGGAGACGGCGTAGACGACGACGGGGGCGTCCGTGAGGACGGATATCGTCCAGGACGCGCGCTGGGCGTCGCCGAAGCCCGCCGCGACGGTGCCCTCGGCCGCGTACGGGCGGGGCATGAGGTCGGTGCGGCGGTCCAGGCCCTCGTCCTTGAAGCGGCTGGCGAGGGCGCCCATGGCGGCGGCGTCGGCCCGTGTGAACAGCAGTCCGACGGTGGTGACCTGACTGCTGGTCGCGTCGGTGTAGGTGGCGCGCAGCAGGCGCAGGCAGCCCACAGGGGCGAGGGCCTTGCGCAGGAGGGGGTCGAAGGCGTCCGTGCAGCCGCCGTCGGGGGCGACGGCGATACGGGTCCAGGTGCGGTCGGCGGCGCCGGGGCCGGCGCCCGGGCCGTTGACGGTGGGCGGGAAGAGCCGGTCGACGGAGACGCTGTGCCACAGGGTTCCGGCGAGGGCGTACGCGCCCCGCGCACCGTCCGGTGAGTCGTCCCCGGTGAGCCAACTGCCGGTCACGGCACCGCCGATGAGGCCGAGCCCGAGGACGAGGCAGGCGGCGGACGCGGCGACCCGGGGGCGGATGCGGGCGCCCAAGTGCAGCCGCGGCCCGGAGGGTTCGACACCGCGCGTGTCGGGGTGGGCGAGGGTCACGAAGGGCCGCGCCGGTTGGACGGGTCGCAGCCGCGCAGTGGTCTCCACGATGCCGGGGGCGTCGGCGGCGTGGGCGGCGCCGACGGCCGGGGGCGCGTCGGGGAAGCGTGCGGTGGCCGCCGGCGGGGGCGGGCCGGGGGTCTCGGCGTGCGGGTCGCGCCGGACGTCCGCGAGCCGGTGGGACTCGGGGGCGGGCCGCGCCGACGGTTCGCGGTCACCACCGGATGCGCCCTCGGAGACGCCGGCGGGCCGCTGGGGCGCATCCACGCCGAGCCTGAACGGCCGCGCGACGGCACCGGTTCGGGCGGACGCACCGGCCGCACCGGGACCGGCCGGGGGACGGCCCGCACCGAAACGGGCCGGGTGCCCGGCTGCGGCGGAGCGCCCGGGTGCGTCCACCGTGTCCGGCCGGCGAGAGCCGCCCTCCGCACCGGAAAGCCCGAAGAACTCGTCCGCGCCCGGCCGCACCGTGGCCGCGGCGGCGCCGGACCCGGTCGCGGTCCGCGTCCGGGGCGGCTGCTCGGGGCGAGGCGGGACCGGCGGGAAGAGCGTGCGGGCAGGCGGAGTTCGCCGCGGCGCGGCTGGGGCCTGCGGGCCGGAGAGGGGTGCCGCCGCGGGCGGCTGCTCCGGGCGGGGCGGGATGGTTCCGGTGGAGCCGTTGCGCTGCGTGGGCCGAGGTCGGTCGCCTTCGGGCGCGGAGGTGCCGTTCGCCTCCGCGGGAGGGACACCCGGCGGCGTCGACGGGCGCGGCGGAGGCACGGAGGCGTCGGAGTGCGTCGCCGGGCGGGGCGCAGTCGCCGGCTCGTCCGGTGCCGTCGACGGACGGCGTGGAGTCACGGGGTCGCCCGGCTGCGTGGCCGGGCGGGGCGGGGTCGAGGGGCGCGGAGGGATGGAGGCGCGGTGCGCTTCCGTGCTCATGCACCCCCCGTTTCGTTGTCGCCGGGCCTCCCGGGAAGTCCCGGGTGTTCGACCGCCCAGGGCGGACGGCCGGTAGGCGTGGTGCGGACGCCGGCCCGTCCTGGGCAGACATACCCGCGCGAGCGAGCGCCCATCCCAGGCGTACGCGCCCGAGCGGAGCAGCCGCTTGCCCACGTGCGCGTCACTCTACGGGTTGATCCACCTCGAACGGGAACCGGTCCGCGTCACCGGCGGCATCTGCCCGGATCGTCCCCCTACCCTGCGGTAATCACATCTGGCAGGCTGCGTCCATGACTGCCCGCGCCGCAGACCGGGCCCGCTACGACCGGGCCACCGCTCATCTCGACGCCCCTGTCGCGATCGTGGACCTGGAGGCGTTCGACGCGAACGCCGACGACCTGCTCCGCCGGGCCGGCGGCAAGCCGATCCGGGTGGCCAGCAAGTCAGTACGCTGCCGCGCTCTGCTCGAACGCGTGCTCGCCCGGGACGGTTTCGCCGGCATCCTGTCCTTCACGCTCGCCGAGTCCCTGTGGCTGGCCCGCTCCGGTTTCGACGACGTCCTGCTGGCCTACCCCTCGGCCGACCGCCAGGCGTTCGCCGAACTGACCAGCGACCCCAAGCTCGCCGCCGCCGTCTCGGTGATGATCGACGACCCGGCCCAGCTGCGTCTCATCGACGACGCCCGCCGGGGCGGCACCGAAGAGGTGCGCGTCTGCCTGGAGTTGGACACCTCGCTGAAGCTGCTCGGCGGCCGGGTCCGCGTCGGCGCGCGCCGCTCGCCGCTGCACTCCCCCGAGCAGGTCGCCGAGATGGCCCGCACGGTGCTCCGCACCCCCGGTTTCCGGCTGGTGGGCATCATGGCGTACGAGGGCCATGTCGCCGGTGTCGGCGACGCGGTGGCCGGGCGTCCGGTGCGGTCGCGGGCCATCCGGCTGATGCAGGCCACGGCGCGCAGCGAGCTCGGCCGGCGGCGCGCGGAAGTGGTGCGCGCGGTCCGGGCCGTGGCACCTGACCTGGATTTCGTCAACGGCGGCGGCACGGGCAGCGTCCAGTACACGGCCGCCGAGGACGCGGTGACCGAGATAGCGGCGGGCTCGGGGCTGTACCAGCCGCGGCTGTTCGACAACTACACCTCGTTCCGCGGCCGTCCGGCCGCCCTGTTCGCCCAGCCGGTGGTGCGCAGGCCCGGCGTCGGGGTGGTGACCGTGCTGGGTGGCGGCTACCCCGCGTCGGGAGCCGCGGGCCCCGACCGGCTGCCCGTGCCGTATCTGCCCGAGGGGCTGAAGTACGACCCGCAGGAGGGGCCGGGCGAAGTGCAGACGCCGCTGCTGGGCTCGGCCGCCGACGACCTGCTCATCGGCGACAAGGTGTGGTTCCGGCACGCCAAGGCGGGCGAGCTGTGCGAGCGTTTCGACGCGCTCCACCTGGTCGAGGGCGACCGGGTCACGGCGACCGTGCCGACGTACCGCGGCGAGGGGCACACCTTCCTCTGACGCGACCACCGGCACCGGCGCCAGGCGCCGGTGCGCCCTTGGGCCGCCCCTGATGCCGCCGTGACCCGGGGTCACGAGGCCAAGGCCCGCTACAGGGGCGTGACGTACGCGCCCGCGATTCCGCCGTCCACCAGGAAGTCGGTGGCGTTCACGAAGGACGAGTCGTCGCTGGCGAGGAACGCGACCGCCGCGGCGATCTCCTCCGCCTCCGCGAACCGGCCGACCGGGATGTGCACCAGGCGGCGCGCGGCCCGCTCGGGGTCCTTGGCGAACAGCTCCTGCAGGAGCGGGGTGTTGACCGGCCCGGGGCACAGCGCGTTGACCCGGATGCCCTCCCGCGCGAACTGCACGCCCAGTTCGCGGGACATGGCGAGGACGCCGCCCTTGGAGGCCGTGTACGAGATCTGCGAGGTGGCCGCGCCCATGCGGGCCACGAACGAGGCCGTGTTGATGACGGAGCCCTTGCCCTGGCGCCGCATGTAGGGGATGGCGGCCTTGCAGCACAGGTAGACGGAGGTCAGGTTGACCTCCTGGACCCGCTTCCAGGCCTGAAGGCCGGTCTCGAGAATGGAGTCGTCGTCGGGCGGCGAGATGCCCGCGTTGTTGAAGGCGACGTCGACGGACCCGTAGGTGTCGTAGGCCGCCTTGAACAGCGCCTCCACCTGCTCGGGGTCGGTGACGTCGACCTTCACGAACAGCCCGCCGACCTCCTCGGCGGCGGCCTTGCCGCGGGTCTCGTCGATGTCGCCGCAGACGACGTTCGCGCCCTCGGCGGCGAGGCGGCGCGCACTGGCGAGACCGATGCCGCTGCCGGCACCGGTGACGACGGCGGTGCGGCCGACCAGGCGGCGGCAGATGTTGTCAGAGGTCTGCGAGGTCACTGTCACTGTGCGGGGCCCTCCGTGCTGATGAAGACGTTCTTGGTCTCGGTGAAGGCGGTCAGGGCGTCCGGGCCGAGTTCGCGGCCGATCCCCGACTGCTTGAAGCCGCCGAAGGGGGTCCAGTAGCGGACGCTGGAGTGGGAGTTGACGGACAGGTTGCCCGCGCGGACGGCCTGGGAGACACGCAGCGCGCGGCCGACGTCCCGGGTCCAGATGGAGCCGGAGAGCCCGTACGGCGTGTCGTTGGCGAGCCGGATCGCGTCGGCCTCGTCCTCGAAGGGCAGGACGACGGCGACCGGGCCGAAGACCTCCTCGACGGCCACGCGCGCGTGCGGCTCGACCCCGGTGAGGACGGTCGGCGGGAACCAGAAGCCCCGCCCCTCGGGTGCCTTGCCGCGGATCCCTTCGGCGTCCGCGGAGACGTACGAGCGGACGCGCTCCAGCTGGGTCCTGGAGATCAGCGGGCCCATCTGGGTGTGCTCGTCGGCCGGGTCACCGACGAGGACCGACTCGACGGCGGGGGCGAGGAGGTCGAGGAAGCGGTCGTAGGCGGAGCGCTGGACGAGAATACGGGTGCGGGCGCAGCAGTCCTGGCCGGAGTTGTCGAGGAACGACATGGGGGCGGTCGCCGCGGCGGTCTCCAGGTCGGCGTCGGCGAAGACGATGTTGGGGCTCTTGCCGCCGAGTTCGAGGGTGACGCGCTTGAGCAGGGCGGAGCCCTTCGCCAACACCTGTTTGCCCACGGCCGTCGACCCGGTGAAGACGATCTTCGCCACGCCCGGGTGCTCGACGAGCGCGGCGCCCGCGACCGGGCCGTGGCCGGGCAGCACCTGGAACAGTCCTTCGGGCAGGCCCGCCTCCAGGGCCAGTTCGGCCAGGCGCAGGGCGGTGAGCGGGGTCGTCTCGGCGGGCTTGAGGAGCACCGCGTTGCCCGCCGCGAGTGCCGGGGCGGTGCCCCATGCCGCGATCGGCATCGGGAAGTTCCAGGGCGCGATGACGCCCACGACGCCGAGCGGTTCGAGGATCGTGACGTCCAGGCCGCCGGGGACGGGGATCTGACGCCCTGCCAGGCGCTCGACTCCGCCGGCCGCGTAGTCGAGCAGATCACGGACGTTGCCCGCCTCCCAGCGGGCGTTGCCGATCGTGTGCCCCGCCTCGCGGACCTCCGACTCGGCCAGTTCCTCGAGGTGTTCGTCGACGGCTCGGGCGAACCGGCGCAGCAGCCGGGCCCGGTCGCCGGGCGGGAGCGCCGCCCACCGTGACTGCGCCCGCGCGGCCCGTACGACGGCGGCGTCCACGTCGGCCGCGGTGGCGGCGGGGACGGTGGCGACGACCTCCTCGGTGGCCGGATTCAGCACCTGCAGCTCGAGCTCGTTCGACACGACGTTCGGCACGAAAGAACCCCTCACATGCGTTCGAAGGAGCGGCGCAGCTCCCAGTCGGTCACCGCGGCGTCGAAGGCCGCCAGTTCGACGCGGGCCATGTTGCTGTAGTGCGCGACCACCTCGTCACCGAAGGCGGCCTTGGCGAGGGCGCTGTTCTCCCAGAGTTCGGCGGCCTCGCGCAGGGTGGTGGGCACGTGCGCGTACTCGGCGGTGTAGGCGTTGCCGGGGCACGGCTCGGGCAGTTCCAGCTTCTGCTCGATGCCGTGCAGTCCGGCCGCGACCAAACCGGCGACGGCGAGGTGCGGGTTGACGTCGCCGCCGGGGACCCGGTTCTCGAAGCGCGTCGAGCGGCCGTGGCCGACGACCCTCAGGGCGCAGGTGCGGTTGTCGTACCCCCAGGCGATCGCGGTCGGGGCGAACGATCCCGGCTGGAAGCGCTTGTAGGAGTTGATGTTCGGCGCGTACAGCAGCGAGAAGTCGCGCAGGGCGGCCAGCTGCCCGGCGAGGAAGTGCCGCATGACCTCCGACAGCCCGCCGGGGTCGCCGGGCCCGCCGGCCATGGCGTTGCGGCCGTGCTCGTCGGCGAGCGAGAGGTGGATGTGGCAGGAGTTGCCCTCACGCTCGTTGTACTTCGCCATGAAGGTGATCGAGACGCCTTCCTGGGCGGCGATCTCCTTGGCTCCGGTCTTGTAGACGGCGTGCTGGTCGCAGGTGACGAGCGCGTCGTCGTAGCGGAAGGCGATCTCGTGCTGGCCGGGGTTGCACTCGCCCTTGGCGGACTCGACGGTCATCCCGGCGCCGGCCATCTCGTTGCGGATGCGGCGCAGCAGCGGCTCGATGCGGCCCGTGCCGAGTACGGAGTAGTCGATGTTGTACTGGTTGGCCGGGGTCAGGCCCCGGTAGTTCGCGTCCCAGGCCTGCTCGTAGGTGTCCTTGAAGACGATGAACTCCAGCTCGGTGCCGACCTGGGCGGTGTAGCCGAGAGCGGCCAGGCGCTCCAGCTGGCGGCGCAGGATCTGGCGGGGGGCGGCGAGTACGGGCGAGCCGTCGTTCCAGGCGAGGTCGGCGATGACCATGGCCGTGCCCTCGTGCCAGGGCACCCGGCGCAGGGTGCTCAGGTCCGGGTGGAGGGCGAAGTCGCCGTAGCCGCGGTCCCAGGAGGACATGTCGTAACCGTCGACCGTGTTCATCTCGGTGTCGACGGCGAGGAGGTAATTGCAGCCCTCCGTGCCGTGCTCCAGCACCTCGTCGAGGAAGAAACGCGCGGCGAACCGCTTGCCCTGGAGGCGCCCTTGCATGTCGGGGAAGGCCAGGACGACAGTGTCGATCTCGCCGCCCGCGACGAGGGTGTGCAGCTCCTCGAGGCCGAGCGGGGACGTGCGGTCTGCCACAGGAGGTCTCCTTCGGGTCCGCCGGGAGTCATAAGGTATTTCCCAGAACCATTGCTTGGGAAGGGGGCACGGCCGGATGTCGCAGGCGGGACCCGACGGCCTTACCGCAGGCGTGCGGGACCGGTTGACGCCGGTGCTGCGGCCGGTGCGGGCGGGCAACGGCTTCGAGGAGGCGCTGGAGCAGATCCTCCAGGTGGTCCGCCTGGGGCTGGTGCCGGGCGGCGAGCGGCTGCCCGCGGAGCGGGAGCTGGCGGAGCGGCTGGGGATCAGCCGGGTGACGCTGCGCGAGGTGCTGAAGGTGCTCCAGGACCAGGGCCTGGTGGAGTCGCGGCGCGGGCGCTACGGCGGCACGTTCGTCCTGCCGCGCGTGGACGCGGGCGGCGAGGACGAGCTGCGCCGGCGCATCGAGGAGGTCGACATCGAGGACGTGCTGCGGTTCCGTGAGGTGCTGGAGGTGGGGGCGGCGGGCCTGTGCGCGACGCACGGCCTCACGGACGAGCAGGCGGCACGGCTGCGGGAGGCCCTGGTTCGCACCCAGGACGCACCGCTGACGGAGTACCGGCGCCTGGACACGCTGCTGCACCTCACACTGGCCGAGCTCGCCGGGTCGCCGTCGCTGACGGCGCAGTACGCGTCCGTACGGGCCACGGTGAACGAACTGCTGGACTGCATCCCGCTGCTGGTGCGCAACCTGGAGCACTCGCAGCGGCAGCACGAGGCTCTGGTGGAGGCGGTGCTGGACGGGGACGCCGACGGGGCGCGGGAGATGATGCGGGAGCACTGCGCGGGGACGGCGGCGCTGCTGCGGGGCTTCCTGGCCTGAGCACCGCCCTTGTAAAGGTATTACCGTTGACCATTGTAGCTCTGGGAGGCCCCTATGACCGGACGGCCGCTGATCGGCGTGAGCACGTATCTGGAGGCCGGGGCGCGCTGGGGCGTCTGGGAGCTGGAGGCGGCGCTGCTGCCGGCGGGTTATCCACGACTGGTACAGCGGGCCGGCGGGCTCGCCGCGATGCTCCCGCCGGACGATCCGGCGCAGGCGGCGGCGACGGTGGCCCGGCTGGACGGTGTGGTGATCGCGGGCGGCCCGGACGTGGACCCGGCCCGCTACGGCGCGGAGCGCTCCCCGCGCACCGGGCCGCCCGCGCCCGAGCGGGACGCCTGGGAACTGGCGCTGATCGGGGCGGCGCTCGCGTCCGGCACGCCGCTGCTCGGCGTCTGCCGCGGGATGCAGCTGCTCAACGTCGCCCTGGGCGGCACACTCGTGCAGCACCTCGACGGGCACGTCGTCCAGGTCGGCGCGTTCGGCGGGCACACGGTCGAGCCGGTGCCTGGCACGCGCTACGGGGAGGTGGCACCGGAGTCGGTGTCGGTCCCGACCTACCACCACCAGGCCGTGGACCGCCTCGGGGACGGACTGGTGATCTCGGCGTACGCGGAGGACGGCACACCGGAGGCGGTCGAAGTGCCGGGTGCGGCCTGGGTGCTGGGTGTGCAGTGGCACCCGGAGATGGGCGAGGACGTCCGGGTGATGCGGGCGCTGGTGGAGGCGGCGTCCGCCCACGCCTAGGCCGCGCGCAACCCTGGCGCTCATCTTCCGCGTCAGGCCTGGCCTCGTCCCCGCGTCAGGCCTGACCTCGTCCCCGCGTCAGGCCTGACCTCGTCCCCGCATCAGCCCTGGCCTCGTCCCCGCATCAGCCCTGGCCTCGTCCCCGCGTCAGGCCTGGCCTCGTCCCCGCGTCAGGCCTGGCCTCGTCCCCGCGTCAGCCCTGGCCTCGTCCCCGCATCAGCCCTGGCCTCGTCCCCGCATCAGGCCTGGCCTCGTCCCCGCATCAGGCCTGCCCTCTGTGCCGGTCAGCCCTGCCCTCTGTGCCGGTCAGCCCTGCCCTCTGTGCCGCGTGAGCCCCAGCAGATCCCGTCCCGGGCCCGTCGGACGGTGCCCGGTGCGCCATACGGCTCGCAGCGCGCGGTTCAGGCGTACGCCGTCGACCGGGACGCTCACCAGGCGGCGGGCCGAGAGCTCCTCGCCCACGGCGAGTTCGCTGAGGACCGCGGGGCCCGCGCCGCTTACCGCCGAGGCCTTCACCGCGGTGGTCGACGACAGTTCGAGCAGGGGGCGGGCGAGGCCGCCAAGGGCCGCGTCCAGGACCTGACGGGTGCCCGAGCCCTCCTCCCGGAGGATCAGGGGGGTCGAGGCGAGTTCCCCGGCCGTGAGCGGCCTGCGGCGGCGTGCCCACGGGTGTCCCGGCGCCGTCACCACGATGAGCCGGTCCCGGGCGACGACCGCCTCGTCCAGGCCCGCCGGCACGGAGAGCCCCTCCACGAAGCCCAGGTCGGCCTCGTCCGCGAGGAGCCGTTCCGCGACCGCCGCCGAGTTCCCGGCCAGCAGCGACACCGCCGTGTCGGGCCGCTGGGCGCGCAGGGCGATCAGCCAGCCGGGCAGCAGGTACTCCGCGATCGTCATGCTCGCGGCCACGCGCAGCCGTGAGTCCCGCCGGCCCCGGAGCGCCTGTACACCCGCGTCGAACGCCTCCGCCGCCTCCACGATCCGCCGCGCCCAGTCGGTGACCAGCGCCCCCGCGGCGGTCAGCCGGGACCCCCGGGGCGAACGGTCCACCAGCGCCACCCCGAGCTGCCGCTCCATCGACCGGATCCGGCTGCTGGCCGCCGGCTGGGTGATCCCCAGCTCGCGCGCGGCCCGCCCCAGGCTGCCCAGCCGGGCCACCGCGAGCAGCAGCTCCAGTGCCCCCAGATCCGGTACCCGGTGCGCCAGACCCGCCCCCGGAAGCCCTGCCTCGACACCCTCAGCCATAAACACAGCTTATGCCCACATAGAGGCGCGGTCCCTGGTGCCGGCCTCTGCCCGGCGGGACCGTGTATCCATGGTCACCGCAGCTCAGCCCCCAGGGCCCGTCTCACGGAGATCCGTGAGGAGCGCCCTCCCCCTGCCCGCCCGCCCCCGGCGTGCCGCCGCCGTCCGCCACCTCGGACCGAACTGGTACGCCTCCGTGATGGGCACCGCAATGGTGGCGACCGCCGGCGCCGGTCTGCCCGGCGCCGTGCACGCGCCGGGACTGCGGACCGTCTGCACGGCCGTCTGGGCGCTGGCGTCGGCTCTGCTCGCGGCCCTGCTCGTCGGCCGCGCCCTGCACTGGGTCCACCACCGCGACCAGGCCCGCGCCCATCTCCTCGACCCCGCCGTGGCCCCCTTCTACGGCTGCCTGGCCATGGCCCTGCTCGCCGTGGGCGGCGCGCCACCCTGGCCGTCGGCCGGGACTGGATCGGTGCGCGCCCCGCCGTCGCCGTGGACGCCGTCCTGTTCACCACGGGCACTGTCATCGGTCTCGTCGCCGCCGTCGCCGTGCCGTATCTGATGGTCGCCCGGCACCGCATCGAGCCGCACCAGGCGAGCCCTGTGTGGCTGCTGCCGCTGGTCGCCCCCATGGTCTCCGCGGCCCAGGGTCCGCTGCTGGCCCCGCATCTGCCCACCGGCCGGCCCCGCGAGACGCTGCTGCTCGCCAGTCTCGCCCTGTTCGGGCTGAGCCTGCTGGCCACGCTCGTGACCCTGCCGCCGATCCTGACCCGGCTCATCACCGCGGGACCGCTGCCGCTCCCCCTGACACCGGCCCTCTTTCTGGTGCTGGGCCCGCTCGGCCAGTCCACCACCGCCGTCGGAACCGCCGCGGACGTCGCGCGCGGCGCCGTACCGGCCCCGTATGCCGAGGGCTTCGCCGTCCTGGCCGTGCTGTACGGCGTCCCGGTCATGGGCTTCGCCCTGTTCTGGCTGGCGCTCGCGGCCGCGCTGGTGGTGCGGGCCCTGCGGCAGGGCATGGGCTTCGTCATGACCTGGTGGGCGTTCACGTTCCCGGTCGGCACCTGTGCCACCGGCGCGGAGGTGCTGGCCCGGCGCACGGGGCTCGGCGCCTTCGACGGGCTCGCGGTCGGCCTGTACGCGCTGCTCGTCGCCGCGTGGGCCGTGGCCGCCGTCCTGACCGGTCGGGGTGTCCTCAGCGGCGAGCTGCTCGCAGCGCCCGGGCGAGGACGTGTGGCGCCTGCGTCAACGAGGGTCCGTACCAGGTGAGGTGACGCCCGCTGACCAGCGCGCACGGCAGCCCTTCGAATGCCTCCGGACCGTCGTCGGCGGTGAAGCGGTACGGCTCGTCGGGCAGCACCACCAGGTCGGGGGCGGAGTCCCGCAGCTCCTGAAGGGGCACCTTCGGATAGCGCTCCGGGTGCGTCCCGTACAGGTTGCCGATGCCGAGCCGGGCCAGGACGTCCCCGGCGAAGGTGTCCCGGCCCAGCACCATCCAGGGCCTGCGCCAGACGGGGACGACGGCGGTCCTCCGGGTCCCCGGCTCCGGCAGCCGTGACCACGCCGCCTCCGCCTCGTCCAGCCAGCGGGGCCGGGCCGGCGCGCCGCACGCCGCCACCACCCGCTCCAGTTCGCGGAAGGCCTGGGGCACGTCCCGCACTTCGGTGACCAGGACGTTCAGGCCCGCATCGCGCAGGGCGGCGAGGTCCGGTTCACGGTTCTCCTCCTCGTTGGCGAGCACCAGGTCGGGGGCGAGTCCGACGATCCGGTCGACCTTCGGGTTCTTCGTGCCGCCGATCCGGACGACGTCGAGGTCCGCCGGGTGGGTGCACCAGTCGGTGGCGCCGACCAGGGCGCCCGGCACGGAGGCGGTGACGGCCTCGGTCAGCGACGGCACCAGTGAGACGACCCGCATCCTGCCTCCTCGGGCCCAGGCGGTGACGGCAAGCAGGTCAGCGGCGGCGCGACCGGTCCTCGACCGCCTCGACGTGGTCCGCGACCGCGACCACCACCACGCGGGTGTCCGGCACGGTCGCCCGCCAGCGGTGCCGCACTCCCCCGCTCAGGTACAGCGTGTCTCCCCGCCCGAGCCGGTGCGCCCGGCCCTCCGCCTCTATCTCGACGGCGCCCTCGACGACGTACATCAACTCGTCGTTGCGGTGCTGGAATTCGCGTCCCTCGTCGTGGTCCCCGATGAACTCCATCGCGTGCAGCTGGTGGTGCCCGCGCACCAGCGGGCGCACCCGGGCCTGCCCCGGCGGGACCGCTTCGTCGTCGGCGCGCAGCACGTCCACGCTGCACGCCGGGTCGGCCGCGGCCAGCAGGTCGACGGCGGTGGTGCGCAGGGCGTCGGCGATCCGCTCCAGGGAGGGCCGGCTGGGACGCGCCCGCTCGTTCTCCACCTGGCTCAGGAAGGGCACCGACAGGCCGCTGCGCTCGGCGACGACGGCGAGGGTGAGCTCCAGCGCGCGGCGCCGCCGCCGTACGGCCGCGCCCACCCGAAGGGGCTGCTCTTTGTGGTCGCCCATCGCTCCGGCTCCCTCCCTCGCTCGTCGGTCCACTGCTTCTTCTGAGTTGTCTGCACCCTACGCATGTTCGGCAAACCGTTTCATGCGCCCGTCACATCGGTGTCATATACAAGAGTGGTGAAGGTCAGGGTTCGCGCCACCGGACGAGCCGTCCCGCCTCCCCGCGCACGCCGCGCTCACCTGCGAGGAAACGGCTGACCAGAGGCGCGGGGCGGCCCGCGCGAGGTACCGGAGGCGTCGCGGACCGGTCAGGGAGGAGAGCCGTACGGTCACGATCGGTGAATTGGGCCGTTGCGGGGTTGTCCGGATTCTTCTTGTACGGCCTCGTACGGCGCTCGTACGGGAGTACGGAGCCGCCCGGCGCGGTGAGGGCGCCGGGCGGCTCGCGGTCCTGGGAGTGCTCCGGGTGTTCTCCCGGAGCACTACGGGCGGGTCACTGCGGGGTCATCCGCTGCACGATGTCCGGGTGCTGCTGCACCCACGCGGCCACGGCGGCCTCCTCATGGCCCTGGCCGCGGTTCTTGATCGCGCTCTCCAGGCTGCCCAGCTCCGCCTCGCTCATCCTGAAGTTCCTGATCCACTTGGTGAGCTGCGGGTACCGGTCCGGGAACGCCCGGGCGGCGATGGTGCGGATCGTGTTGCCCTCGCCGAACAGCTTCCTGTCGTCCGCCAGCTTGGTGAGCTTGAACTCGCTGTACGCCCAGTGCGGCGACCACAGGACGACGGCGACCGGCTTCTTCTGCGCGTAGGCACGCTTCAGCTCGGCCAGCATCGCGGGCGTGGAGCCGTCGACGACCTGGTACTCCTTGTCGAGGCCGTAGCCGGGCAGGACCTTGGTCTTGAGCAGGTTCATCTCGCCGGTGCCGGGCTCGATGCCGATGATCTTTCCGCCGAAGGTGCTCGCCTTGCCCTTGAGGTCCTCCAGGGACTTCACGTCCTTGACGTAGGAGGGCACGGCGATCTCCAGGGAGGTCGGCTGATACCAGGTGCCCAGGTCCGTGAGCCTGTCCTTCGTCTTGTCCCAGTAGTTCTTCTGGGCGTACGGCAGCCAGGCGTCGAAGTTGAGGTCGAGGTCGCCGCCGGCCAGTCCCGTGTACACCGGGCCGACGTCCATCTGCTTCAGGTTGAGCTGGTAGCCGCGCCGCTGAAGGACGTTCTTCCACAGGTAGGTGACTGCGACGTCCTCGTCCCAGGGGAACCAGGCGACGTTCAGCGGCCGCTTGGCCTCAGCCGGCCCGCCGGCCGTGGACTTCTGCACCGGGGCGAGCTTGTCGACGACGCCCGGGTTCTTCTTCAGCCAGGCCCGCACGGCGTCCTGCTGCCTGCCCTTCCCGGCCTTGTTGATCTCGGCTTCCAGGCCGGTGACCTGCTTCTCGTCCATCTTGAAGTTCTTCAGCCAGGTCCCGACGACCGGGTTGTCCTGGGCGAATCCCTTGCGGGCGAGCGTGTGCACAGAGTCGCCCTTGCCCCAGGCGCCCTTGGGGTCCTTGAGCTTCTTCAGGGCGTAGTCGTTGTAGGCCCAGTGCGGCGACCAGAGCGTGACGACGAGCGGCTTCTTCTGCTCGTAGGCGCGCTTGAGCTCGGCCAGCATCGCGGGCGTGGAGCTGTCGACGACCTGGTACTCCTTGTCCAGGCCGTACTTCTTGAGGACCGTGCTCTTGAGCAGGCTCATCTCACCGGCGCTGGACTCGATGCCGGTGATCTTCCCGCCGAAGGTGGCGGCCTTGCCCTTGAGGTCCTCCAGCGAGTCGATGCCCTTCATGTAGGAGGGCACGGTCAGCTCCAGCGACGTCGGGCCGTACCAGGAGCCCAGGTCGTCGAGCCGGCTGCCGTACTTCTTCCAGTACTGCTGGTGCGTGGTGGGCAGCCAGGAGTCGGTCTCGAAGTCGATGTCGCCCTGCGCGAGCGAGGTGTAGAGCGGACCGGCGTCGAACTGTTTGACGTCGACCTGGAAGCCGCGCCGCTCCAGGACCTCCTTCCACAGGAACGTGGAGGCGACGCCCTCGTCCCAGGGGATGTAGCCGATGGTGATCTTCTTGCCCTGGCCGACGTTCTGCGCATCGGCGGCGGTGGCGGACTTGCCGCCGCCCGCGAAGACGCCCATGCCGCCGGCGACCAGCGCGAGCACCACCACGCCGATCACGGCCACGGCGGGCCGGGGCCGGTAGGACCAGATCTTCAAGGCCTGCGCGGCGCGCAGCCGGGCGGCGGCGCGGCGGCCCAGCGGGGAGACCTGGGTGCCGAGGGCGCTGGTCATGCGGTCCAGGTAGATCGCCAGGATGACGATGGCGACACCGGCCTCGGAGCCGAGGCCCACGTCGAGCTGGCCGATGGCCTCGTTGACGTCGCCGCCGAGGCCGCCGGTGCCGACCATGCCGGCGATGGCCGCCATGGACAGACCCAGCATGATCACCTGGTTGACGCCGGCCATGACGGTCGGCAGGGCGAGCGGGAGCTGGACGCGCAGCAGCGTGTCGCGCGGGGTGGTGCCGAACGCCTCCGCGGCCTCCACCAGCTCCTTGTCGACCTGGCGGATGCCCAGCTCGGTCATGCGGACGCCGGGTGCGAGGGCGAAGATCAGGGTGGCCACGATGCCGGCGGGCGCACCGGTGCCGAAGAACAGGATCGCCGGGATGAGGTAGATCATCGCGGGCAGCGTCTGCATGAAGTCGAGCACCGGCCGCACGAGGCCGCCGACCCGGCTGGAGCGGGCCGCCCAGATGCCGACGGGCACGGAGACGACGAGCGCGATGAGCGTCGCCACGAGGACGAGCGACAGGGTCACCATCGCGTCGCCCCACAGCTGAAGGGAGTCGATGAAGGCGAAGCCGGCGAAGGCGAGGACACCGGCGGCCGTGCCGCGCAGCCAGAACGCGATCACCGCGAAGATGCCCGCGAGCAGCAACGGCTCGGGGGCCTGCAGGACGGCGTTGATGCCGTCGAAGGCGCCCAGGAAGACGGTCTTGCAGAAGTCGAACAGCCACGCCATGTGGTGCAGCAGCCAGTCGACGAGGGAGTTGACCCAGTCGCCGAACGGGATCCTAGGCACGGGCGACCACCTTCCCGCCGTGGGCGTCGCGCCTGTCGTCGCAGGGGGCGGGGTCGGCGGCCTCGTTGCCGAGGAAGCCCACCAGCCGCTCCTGCGGTACGACACCGATGAGCCGGTTGCCCTCGTCGACCACTGCGACGGGATGGGAGAGCCGGGCGCTGATCGCGCACAGCTCGGCGAACGGCGTGTCGGGGGTCGCGGTCTCACAGCCGCAGCCCGGGTCGTCGCCGGTGACGGTGGTGTCCATGACCGCGCCGGCGGTGAGCACCCGGGAGCGGTCGACGTCCTGGGTGAAGGAGGCGACGTAGTCGTCGGCGGGCCGGACCAGGATCTCCTCGGCGGTGCCGATCTGCACGATGCGGCCGTCCCGCATCACGGCGATGCGGTCGCCGAGGCGCATGGCCTCGTTGAGGTCGTGCGTGATGAAGACGATGGTCTTCTTCAGGGTCTGCTGCAGCTGCAGCAGCTGGTCCTGCATGTCGCGGCGGATCAGCGGGTCGAGCGCGCTGAACGACTCGTCCATCAGCAGCAGGTCGGCGTCCGTGGCGAGCGCCCGGGCCAGGCCCACGCGCTGCTGCATACCGCCCGACAGCTCGTCGGGCCACGACTTCTCCCAGCCGGCCAGGCCGCACAGGGCGAGCGCCTCGTCGGCGCGCTTCAGGCGCTCGGCGCGGGGCACGCCTTGGACTTCCAGGCCGTACGCGGCGTTCTCGCGGACGCTGCGGTGCGGGAAGAGCGCGAAGTGCTGGAAGACCATGCTGATCTTCCGTGCGCGGACCGCGCGCAGCTCACGGGGGCCGAGGGCGGTGAGGTCCTGGCCGTCGAAACGGACGTGTCCGGCGGTCGGCTCGAGCAGGCCGTTGAGCATGCGCAGCAGCGTGGACTTGCCGGATCCGGACAGGCCCATGACGACGAAGATCTGGCCCGGCTCCACCTTGAAGGACGCGTCGATCACAGCCGCGGTGGACCCGTCGGCGCGTAGTTCCTCACGGTCGGCCCCCTGCCGGAGCCGTTCCACCGCCCGATCCGGTCGTCTGCCGAACACCTTGTACAGGTGCTCGGTCTCAAGCCTGGAAGACACAGGTACCTCTCGTCTCGAAGCCTCCGAGCCGCTGCAAACGTTGAAACTGCAACTGGCATCGCTTCGAAGCGCCCCTGCCCCCGGTCGCCAAGGCCAAACGCAGGGGTGGCCCAGTTCACAAGGCGTTTACTTCTGCCACGTATGTGCACGGCACGCCCACGGAAGGGGCATTGTCGGCGCCGTACGGCATGATGCGGAACGTGACGCAGAGAACTCGACGGCTCATGCTCCTCGACACCGCCTCGCTGTACTTCCGCGCCTACTACGGCGTGCCGGAGTCCGTGAAGGCCCCCGACGGCACGCCCGTGAACGCCGTACGCGGGCTGCTCGACTTCATCGACCGCCTGGTGAAGGACCACCACCCCGACGACCTGGTGGCCTGCATGGACGCGGACTGGCGCCCGCACTGGCGGGTGGAGCTGATCCCCTCCTACAAGGCGCACCGCGTGGCCGAGGCCCACGAGGCGGAACCGGACGTGGAGGAGGTGCCGGACACGCTGTCCCCGCAGGTGCCGGTGATCGAGGACGTCCTGGACGCGCTGGGCATCGCGCGCGTGGGCGTCGCGGGGTACGAGGCGGACGACGTGATCGGCACCTTCACGGCGCGCGCCAAGGGTCCGGTCGACATCGTCACCGGCGACCGCGACCTGTACCAGCTGGTCGACGACGCGCGCGGGGTGCGGGTGCTGTACCCGGTCAAGGGCGTCGGCACGCTGCAGCTCACCGGCGAGGCGACGCTGCGCGAGAAGTACGGCGTGGACGGGCGGGGTTACGCGGACCTGGCGCTGCTGCGGGGCGACCCCAGCGACGGGCTGCCGGGTGTCGCGGGCATCGGCGAGAAGACGGCCGCGAAGCTGCTCGCCGAGTTCGGCGACCTGGCCGGGATCATGGCCGCGGTCGACGACCCGGCGTCGAAGCTCACACCGGCCCAGCGCAGGCGGCTCACCGAGGCACGGCCGTATGTCGCCCTCGCGCCCTCGGTCGTCCGGGTCGCCGAGGACGTACCGCTGCCGGAGGTCGACACGGCGCTGCCGCGCACACCGCGCGACCCGGCCGCGCTGGACGTCCTTGAGGCCCGCTGGGGTCTGGGCGGCTCACTGCGGCGGCTGCTCACCACGCTCGGGGCGTGACGGTTCCGGGAGGAAGTGTCATCCCGTTCTCAGGGGAGAGTCGGGAATGAGGTGTTGACTGGCGGGAGATGCTAACTTAGGTGAACCTAACTCAGGGAACCGGGAGGCCGTCATGGCAGAGCGCCCCGCAGGCAAGGCGCGCAGGGCCCACACCGCGCAGGTCGTCCGCACGCAGCGGCTGACCCCGCACATGCAGCGGGTGGTGCTCGGCGGCGAGGGGCTCGCCGGCTTCGCGGCGGGCGGCTGCACCGACCACTATGTGAAGCTGCTCTTCCCCCCTGCCGAGGGCATCACCTATCCGGAACCCTTCGACCTGCAGCGCATCCGCGAGGAGTTGCCGCGCGAGCAGTGGCCCGTGACACGGACGTACACCGTGCGCGCCTGGAATCCGGATCACCGCGAGCTGACCCTGGACTTCGTGATCCACGGCGACGAGGGGCTCGCCGGGCCGTGGGCATTGCGGGTGCAGCCGGGCGAGACCGTGCGGTTCTTGGGGCCGGGCGGTGCCTACGCACCGGACGCGAGCGCCGACTGGCATCTGCTCGCCGGTGACGAGAGCGCGCTGCCCGCGATCGCGGCGACCCTGGAGGCACTGCCGGACGGCGCCCGGGCGCACGCGTTCGTGGAGGTCGCCGGCCCCGAGGAGGAGCAGAAGATCGACTCCGATGTGGAGGTGGTCTGGCTGCACCGCGGGAACCGGCCGGTCGGCGCGGCGCTGATCGAGGCCGTACGGGCGCTTGAGTTCCCCGAGGGCCGGCCGCACGCGTTCGTGCACGGCGAGGCCGGTTTCGTGAAGGAACTGCGCCGGCTGCTGCGCGTCGAGCACCGGGTCCCGCGCGAGGACCTCTCCATCTCTGGCTACTGGCGACTCGGGCACAACGAGGACGGCTGGCAGGCGTCGAAGCGGGAGTGGAACGCGCGTATGGAGGCGGAGCAGGAGGGTGCCTCCGCCGCGTAGGACACCGCGGCCGGACACTCAAGGCGGCGGCACTCCGGATGCCCGGGGTGCCGCCGCTTTGTCGTGCGGTGCTCTCACGAGGGCGTGAGGACTTGGGTCCGGCCCCGACACCGCGGCGTGACGCCGGTGAAACAGGTGCTCCCTACGTTCGGTCGCCCGACAGCAATTTCTGTCGCCCGACAGGAACTCTCGCGCGCAGTGCGAAAGCAGGTTGCCGCCATGACGAGCACCGCCCCCGCCGACGTCCGCCCCGACCCTCCGGGCCCCGAGGGAGCCGCCGACCTGGCGCGCTTCGGCTACCGCCAGGAACTGCACCGCAGCCTGGGCCGGTACGCCTCCTTCGCGGCCGGGTTCTCCTTCATCTCCGTCCTGACGACCGTCTTCCAGTTCTTCGCGTTCGGGTACGCGTTCGGCGGGCCCGTCTTCTTCTGGACCTGGCCCGTGGTGATGGCGGGCCAGGTGCTGGTGGCCGCGTGCTTCGCCGAGCTGGCCGCCCGCTACCCGATCTCCGGCGCCATCTACCAGTGGTCCTCGCGCCTGTCGAACGCCACCTTCGGCTGGTTCGCCGGCTGGATCATGGTGATCGGGCAGGTGGTCGTGGTCGCCGCGGCTGCGCTGGCGCTGCAGATGGTGATGCCGCCGCTGTGGTCCGGCTTCCAGCTGGTGGGCGGCGACCCGTCGCCCACCTCGCCCACCGGCGCGGCGAACGCGGCGGTCCTCGGCGTCGTCCTGCTGGCGCTCACCACGCTCGTGAACGTCGTCGACAACCGGGTGATGTCCGCGGTCAACCGCATCGGGGTCACCGCCGAGATCATCGGCGCCTGCCTGATCGTCGTGCTGCTGCTCACCCATTCCCGGCGCTCCCCCGGCATCACCTTCCACACCGGCTCCGGCACGGGCGGACTGCTCGGGGCGCTGCTCGTCGGGTCGTTCACGGCGGCGTACGTGATGATCGGGTTCGACAGCGCCGGCGAGATGAGCGAGGAGACCCACAACCCGCGCCGCACCGCGCCGCGCACCATCCTGACCGCGCTCGGCGCGGCGGGCCTGCTCGGCGGGCTCATCGTCCTCGGCGGCATTCTCGCCGCACCGAGCCTGACGGACGGCCGGCTCGGTACCGACGGTCTCAGCTACGTCCTGACCAGCAGCCTCGGCGACGGGGTGGGCCGGGTGCTGCTCGCCGACGTCGTGGTGGCGATCGCGGTGGCGACGCTGGCGATCCAGACGGCGGCCTGCCGGATGCTGTTCTCCATGGCCCGCGACGGCCGGCTGCCGTTCGCGCGGCGGCTCGCACGGGTCAACCCGCGCACGGGCATGCCGAGCGCGCCCGCCCTGGTGGTCGGTGTCCTCGCCGCCGCCCTCCTGCTGCTCAACTTCGCCTCTCCGGACGCCTTCCTGGCGATCGGCACCACCTGCATCGTGATGCTGTACCTGGCCTACGCGATGGTGACGGGCCCCCTGCTGCTACGGCGCCTGCGCGGCGGCTTCCCGGCCGGCGGCACGGACGAGGAGGGGGCCCCGCTGTTCTCGCTGGGCCGCTGGGGCATCCCGGTGAACGCCCTCGCCCTCCTCTACGGCCTCCTGATGACCGTCAACCTGGCCTGGCCCCGAGCCGCCGTGTACGACCCCGCGGGCGGGCACTGGTACTTCCGGTGGTTCACGCTGCTGTTCCTCGCGGCGACGGTCGCCGCCGGCGCCGCCTACCGGGCGTACCGGAGGCGGACCCACGCTTCCGCTCCCGTACCGGAGGCGGCGGTGCAGGAGGCGACCGCCTAGGCCTTCGCACCCCCTCCGGCCGCCTCGTACGCTGGAGCCCCATGAGACGCCGACCCCGTACCCCGCCCTCTCCCCTGCCGCAGCGCCGCGGGGTGGATCCCGTGCGGGTGCGGTTGCCGTTCGACGGGGGATGGGCCACCGTGCGCGAGCATCTCGTGGCGCGGCTCGCGGCCGGGGACGGGGTGATCGACGGGATGCTCGCGGCGGGGCTCGTCGTCGGGGCGGACGGGCGGCCCGTCGCCCCGGACGCGGCGTATGTGCCGGGCATGTATGTGTGGTTCCACCGTGCGTTGCCCGACGAGCCGCGTGTGCCGTATCCGGTCGACGTGGTGTACCGGGACGAGCACATCGCCGTCGCCGACAAGCCGCACTTCCTGGCCACCACCCCGCGCGGCAGTCATGTCGCCGAGACCGCGCTCGCCGGGCTCCGGCGCGACCTGGGCATCCCGACGCTGACCGCCGCGCACCGGCTGGACCGGCTCACCGCCGGGCTGGTGCTGTTCACCGTGCGGCCCGAGGAGCGCGGCACCTATCAGTCGCTGTTCCGGGACCGCCGCGTCACCAAGGAGTACGAGGCCGTCGCCCCGTACGACCCCGAGGTCGCCCTGCCCCGTACCGTGCGCAGCCGGATCGTGAAGGAGCGCGGGGTGATGACGGCCCGGGAGGTGCCGGGCGAGCCCAACGCGGTCAGCCGGATCGAGCTGCTGGAGCACCGCGCCGGGCTCGGGCGCTACCGGCTGCTGCCGTACACCGGACAGACCCACCAGCTGCGCGTGCACATGAACGCGCTGGGCCTGCCGATCCTCGGAGATCCGCTGTATCCGGTGGTGGACGCCCCCGCGCCGGCCGGTGACTTCCGGCGCCCGCTGCAACTGCTGGCGCGGGTGCTGGAGTTCACCGACCCGGTCACGGGGCGCGCTCACCGCTTCGTCAGCGAGCGGGTGCTCAAGGCCTGGTCCTCCTACGAGGCGTGGGCGGGGTAGCGGCTCAGCGGCTCCGCCACCAGCGCAGCACGCGGCGCCACAGTCCCGGCCGGGGCCGCGGCTCGGCGGCCGGCTCGGAGGGCGCCGGCGGGGCGGCCGGCGGGGCGGCCGGCGGCGGGGGCGGAGCCGGCAGCGGGTCCGGGGCGGCAGTGGCGCTCCCGGCAGCGGACGCCGTCGTGATCTCCCAGTCGGTGCGCTGCGCGGGCGCCGGCCGCAGCGACGGCTGCTGCGTCACGTCCTGCGGCGGCTTCGGCTGGAACCGCACCGGCAGCTGCACCAGGTGCCGCGACGCGATGGACGCGGTCCAGTTCAACTCCTCCTCGTGGCAGTCGAGTTCCAGGTCGGGCAGCCGCGTCAGCAGGGCGTCGATGCCGGTGTCGGCGATGGCACGCCCGATGTCCTGGCCGGGGCACTCGTGCGGGCCGCCGCCGAAGGCGAGGTGGGAGCGGTTGCCCTGCATGTTGGCCGAGAGGTCGGGCCGCACCCGGGGGTCGACGTTGCCGGGCGCGATGGCGAAGAGCAGTCCGTCACCCTTGCGGATGCGCTGCCCGCCCAGTTCCGTGTCCTGCTTGGCGAAGTAGCCGAGGATGCTGCTGAACGGCGGCTCGTCCCACAGGGACTGCTCGACCGCCTCGGGCACCGTCATCTGGCCGCCCCTGAGCTGCGCCCGGAAGCGCGGATCGGTGAGGATCATCCGCAGCACGTTGGCGAGGAGGTTGGCGGTGGCCTCGTAGGCGGCGATCAGGACCACCCGCAGGTGCTCCCTGATCTCGTCGTCGGTGAGCCGGGCCGGGTGGTTGATGAGGTGGGTGGTGAAGTCGTCGTCGGGATCGGTCCTGCGGCGGGCGACGAGCCGGCCGAGGGCGTCCACGATGTACTGATTGCTGGCGATCGCGGTCTCGGTGCCCTTGAGCATGTCGCGGGCGGCGTGCACGATCCGGTCGCTGTACTCCTCGCCCATGCCGAGCACCTCGCACATCACCGCCATCGGGAGGTGGTCGGCGAACTGGCCGACGAGGTCTGCCCGGCCCTGTTCGCAGAAGCGGTTGACGAGGTACTGCGTCGCGCGGTTGATGAACCGGCGCAGGCCCCGGTAGTCGATGGTCGACATGGCGCCGGTGACCGCGCCGCGCAGCCGCAGGTGCTCGTCGCCCTCGGCGTACGAGCAGATGGGCTGCCAGGCGAAGTGCGGCGTCAGCGGGTGGTCGGGCTTGACCTCGCCGCTCACCAGCGGAGCCCAGATGCGGCTGTCGCGGGTGAAGTGCGCGGGGCTGCGCACCATGTGCAGGTTCTCCGCGTGCCCCAGCACCACCCAGATCGGCACGTCGTCGTGGAGCAGCGCGGGCGCCACGGGGCCGTGTTCGGCGCGGAGTCTCTCGCACAGGGCTCCCAGGTCCTCCGCCTCGGGACCGTAGAGTCGGCGCACTCCGCCGGGGCCGAGGCCGTGGGCCGGACAGCCGGGCGGCGGGACGGCCGAGGAGGCGTCCGTGCCGGTGTGGTCGCTGCCGGTCAGGGAGGGGGATTCAGGCGTCACGATGGTCGCTCCGGAACGTCAGGTCGAACCTGTGTCTTGGGGTCAGGGTGGGGAGGGGAATGGGCACGAGACATGGGGACGGCGACGCGGGCGCTCTCAAGCGGTCGCGATCGCCTTCACGCGGGGGCGCGGGCGCCTTCACGCGGGGCGCGGGCGCCTTCACCCGGCGGCGGCGAGCGTCTTCACGCGGGGGCGCGACGCATCGCCAGGGAGTGCAGGAAGCGCATCAGCGTCATCAGGACCTCGCGGCTGGAGGCCCGGCGCCGGGCGTCACACTCCGTGATCGGGATCTCGATCGGCAGGTCGAGTGCCCCGCGCAGCTCCTCGAGGGGGTAACGGGGCGCGTCGGGAAAGGAGTTGACGGCGATCACGAAGGGCACGCCGCGCTCCTCCAACCGCCCGATGACATCGAAGCTGACCTCGAGGCGGCGGGTGTCGAGCAGGACGACGGCGCCGAGCGCGCCTTCGAACAGGCCGTTCCACAGGAACCAGAAGCGTTCCTGGCCCGGAGTGCCGAACAGGTACAGCACCAGCTGCTCGGTGATGCTGATCCGGCCGAAGTCCATGGCCACGGTGGTGGCCGTCTTGCTGTCGGAGCCGTAGTTGTCGTCGACTCCGATGCCCGCCTGGGTCATGGTCTCCTCGGTCGTCAGCGGCCTGATCTCGCTGACGGAACCGACCATGGTGGTCTTGCCGACCCCGAATCCGCCCACGATGACGATCTTGACCGCGGCCTGCGTGGTGTGCGGCAGGTGGTCCTCGGGGGGCGGCCCCGGGACGGTGTCAAAGCTTTTGAAGTCCATGCATCACCGCTTCGAGGAGGGAACGGTCGGGCACCTCCGCCTGCCGGACGATCGGGGCGCGCGCCTGGACCAGTTCGGCCGCCAGCAGGTCGGTGATCAGCATGGTCACCACACTGAACGGCAGACTGAGGTAGGCCGAGATCTCGGCCACGGACAGGGGGGCCTGGCAGAGCCGGAGCAGCGCCGACTGCTCCGGCGTGGCGGCGGGCGGCGGGTCGGCGCTGGTCACGATCAGGGTGACCAGGTCGATGGGGGCCCGTTCGCCCCCGTCGGCCGCGCCGGCGAGGATGTACAGCCGCTCGGGCTGTTTCCCCTCGCCTTCCGCCGCGCCGCCTTCGGTGACAGGCTCCGGGGGAGGCTGTTCCTGGGGATGGCGCCGGCGCCGTTGCGGAGGAGTCATACGGTCTGCCCGGTCCGTCGCGGCGGACTCGTCAGGTGGTCGCCGATGCGGACGACGAGATCGCGCATGCGGTTGCTCATCAGGCCGGCCTCGGCGACCACGTCGGAGAGCACCGCCAGATAGGCGTTCGGACCGGCCTCCATCATGTAGAAGTAGCCGCCGTCGATCTCGATGATGACCATGCGCATCCGGCCGTCGCTGTCCGGCATCTCGGCCGCGACCGCCCCGGCCAGGCTCTGCAGTCCGGCGCAGGCCGCGGCGACACGGTCGGCGGCGTCCGGGTCGCCGCCGTAGCGGGCGATGCGCAGTCCGTCGGCGGAGAGCACCACGATCTGGTGGATGCCCGGCACGCCGTCGGCGAGTTCCTTCAGCAACCAGTCCAGGTTGCCTCGCTGCTGGATCACTTCGGGTCCCCCTCGTCGTCGGCCTGGGCAGCGGCCGGCTCGTCGGTGCTGGTGGTTGCGTGCGCGTCGTCGTCCGGCGGCCCGGAGGAGAAGGCGTTCGGGTCCGGGTCGGCCTTGAGGCCGGCGAAGAACGCCTCCACCCACATGCCGGGCGGCGGCTCGTCCTTCTTCTTGCGTTCGCGCTCGGGCCTGACGGGCGCGTGGCTCCTGGCCTGGATGGCCTGGGCGGCGGCTTCCGCGGCGGCCGCCTCGGCGATCTGCTGGCTCAGCGGGATCTTCACCCGGCTGCGGCGCTGCGGCAGACCGTTGGCCGTCCACTCGGTGACCACGGGAACGTCGTCCTCCAGGGACAGCCGCTCCCTGACCCGAGGCCCGGTGGTGGGGCGGCGGGGCTTCTCCTTGCGCTTGGGCCCCTCGACGCCGTCGTTGTCCAGGGTCGGAATGGAGGTGATGCCGATGCCGTGGGCCTGCCCGGGGGCGGGGTCGGTGGTCGTCATGTCGTTCGGGACGACGAGGATGGCGCGGACACCGCCGTACGCCGACTTCCGCAGCGAGACCTCCATGTTGAACATGGACGACAGGCGGCCGACGACGGCGAGGCCCAGGCGCGGGGCCTCACCGAGCTGCTGGACGTCCACGCCGGCCTGGGCCTCGGCGAGCATCCTCTCGACCTTGGCGCGGCTCTCCCCGCTGAGGCTGACTCCGCCGTCCTCGATCTCGACGCAGACACCGGTCTGCACCTCGGTGGCGGTGACGTGCACCTTGGTGTTGGGCGGCGAGTAACGCGTGGCGTTGTCGAGGAGTTCGGCGGCGGCGTGGATGATCGGCTCGACCGACTCGCCGCTGATGTTGACCTTGGCGATGGAGTGCAGCTCGATGCGGCGGTACTCCAGGATCCGGCTCATCGCGCCGCGCAGACAGCTGTACAGCGGCACGGGCTGGGGCCACTTGCGGCCGGGGCGGCCGCCGCCGATGACGGCGATGGAGTCGGCGAGGCGGCCGATGAGCGCGTTGCCGTGGTCGAGGCGCAGCAGGTCGTCGAAGACCTCGGGGGTCAGGCCGTGGTCCTCCTCCATCTCCCGCAGCTCGTTGGCCTGCTGGTGGACGATGGCCTGGACGCGGCGGGCGATGTGGACGAAGGCGCGCAGCGCGGAGTCGCGCCGCGCGATCTCACGGTCGATGACCTGCAGCACGGTTTTCAGCAACCGGCGCTGCGCGTCGGGGATCCCGCGGAACTCCGGGGTGCCGTCGACGAGCTGGGTCAGCACCTGTCCGGGCGAGATGGCTTCGCGCAGCTTGGCGACCGCCCTGGGCACGATCTCGGTGCGGAGGTAGTCGAGGTCGTCGTTCTGCGAGGCGATCCGCCGCTCCAGGAAGGTGGTGCGCTCCGCGCACTCGGCGCGCAGCGCACGCAGGGCGCGTTCACGGTGGACCGTCACGGCCGCGACGGCGGTCACCAGGACCGTGGCGATGGCCCCGCACCAGCCGACGGCGGTCCGGGCCGGCCCGGTGAGCACGGCGACGGCGGCCCCCGTCGCCGCGCACATCAGTATGAACGGCATCAACAGCGCGCGTGCGTAGGGAAGTTCGCGGCCACCGGGAGGCGATTGAACACTCACCATGTATGCCCTCTGAGACGGAATCGGCTGGATCGGGGGATGCTTACGAGGAAAAGACGGGTAGGTACCGGATCGAAACGGGGTGACAACTGGATCTTCGGTATGTTTGGGAACAGGCGCACGAATACCCCTCAACTCGGTGCGCCGCGGGCGAGCTTAGTCCGACCGGATCATCGCCATGTCATATTCGGCAAGCACCTGAAATGCCCATCGCGGCAGGAGTACGCTCGGCATTTTTCATACGGTGTGCTGCGATTCGAACACGCATCGTCACCACGTACGGGCAGGCGAGACGGCTCCCCCGCGTAGGTGAATCCCCCCCTGCGATGCAGTGGACTTGATGACCTGAGACCGAGACCCCGAGACCTCGAGGCCCTGAGGCCCTGAGGCCCTGAGGCCCTGAGGAAAGCCTCAGATTCCGGCGATGCGCAGCGCCGCGTCCGCCGTGGCCTCCGCGAAGACGGACACCGGGCGGTCCGGGTCGGAGCGGTGGACCAGGATGACGCCCTCGATGAGCCCGAAGACCAGATCCGTCCGCAGATCCAGCTCACCCTTGGCGAGGCCGGAGCCCGCACGGGTGGCCGCGATCAACTGCCGGTAGGAGTCCCTGAGTTCCGCGCGCACCGCGTGGAAGCCGGCGAACCGCTCGGAGCGCACCTCGGGCAGCAGGTAGAGACCGCCCAGGTTGTGCGGGCCGCCGCACAGCAGCTCGACGTCGGTGCGGCACAGCTCCCACAACCGGTCCTCGGCCGGGGCGGTGTCGTCGGCGAGCAGGTCGCGCGCACAGGACAGCGAGGGCGTGACGGTGGACTCCAGCAGCTCGGCGAGCAGTTCCTCCTTGCCGGACACGTAGTGGTACATGGAGGCCTGCCGCATCCCGGCCCGCTCGGCCACGGCGCGCGTGGTGGTGGCGGCATACCCGCGGGTGGTGAACAACTCGGCGGCGGCCGTGAGGAGCTCGTCGCGCGGCGACAGTCCGCTGTCGGGCCGCCGCTCCGCCCGCGGCCTGCCGACCCGCCGCCCACCGCCGGTTCCCATGCGGTCGATCCTCGCACATGACGCCGTACGGCGATCTCGGCGCGGTGCGACGACAGCACCGCCCGGTGCCCGCCGTGAGGGACCGGAAACCAACCCGCAACGCCCGGGACACGGCGGCGACCCGGCCCCCGCCTAATTTCTGTCGGGCGACAGAAATCACCGCAGCAGTCACCCGACCCCGGAGGTCCCGCGATGGCGACAGCGACCACCTACGGAGCACGCGACCACGCCCGGGCACAGGAGGGCGCCCGTGCCGAGGCCATGCCCGTCGTGCCGGCGAGCGCCTGGCCCGCGCCGCCCTGCGAGGCGGGCCACCTGGTGTGGGCGGAGACCGTGGCGGGCGGCAACTACACGCACCGGGTGCTGGCCCGCGGCACCGAGCTGCGCCTGACGGATCTGCGCGGCGACGCCTGCGCCCATCTGCTGCTGTTCGTCGCCGACCGCCCGTGGGAGCGGCTGAACGTGGCCGACACGGTCAAGGTGCAGTGGAACGCGTACCTCGGTGAGGGGCAGCTGCTCCTGTCCGACCAGGGCCGCGTCCTCGCGTCGGTCGTCGCCGACACCTCCGGGCGGCACGACGCCCTGTGCGGCACCTCCACGCTCGCCCGCAACACCGAGCGCTACGGGGACGGCACCCCGCAGTCCGCGTCCCCCGCCGGACGCGAGTTGTTCAAGCCGGCCGCCGCGAAGAACGGGCTGGAGCCGCGCGACCTGCCGCCGTCGCTGTCGTTCTTCCAGGGCGTGGAGATCCGCGAGGACGGCGCCCTCGACTTCACGGGCTCCGTCGGCCCCGGCGGCAGCGTCACCCTGCGCGCCGAGCAGGACGTCACGGTACTCATCGCCAACGTCCCCCACCCGGTCGACCCGCGCCCGGACTACGTGTGCACCCCGCTGGAGGTCCTCGCCTGGCGCTCGGAGGCGACCCGACCCGGCGACCAGCTGTGGGAGGCCACCCCCGAGGGCCGCCGTGCCTTCCTGAACACCGCCGAATTCCTCGCCGCGAGGGGGCTCGCATGAAGAACGTGAAAACCGTCGTTCCGGCCCGTGCCGCCTGGTCGTCCGTCGTACGCACCGGCGAGACGCTGACCGTCACCGACCTGTACGGCAACCAGGCCGTCGACTTCCTCGTCTACGACGCACACGACACGTCCGTGCGCTACAGCGCCCCCGACACGATCCAGGCGCAGGGCACCATCTTCCTGACCACGGGCAGTGTGCTGCTGTCCAACGAGCACACCCCGCTGATGACGGTCGTCGCGGACGACGTGGGCCGCCACGACACGGTCGGCGGCGCCTGCTCCAAGGAGTCGAACACCCTCCGGTACGGCCACCACACCTGGTCGCAGCACGCCTGCGTGGACAACTTCCTCGCGGAGGGCGCCAAGTACGGCCTCGGCAAGCGCGACCTGGTGTCCAACATCAACTGGTACATGAACGTACCCGTCGAGAAGGACGGCACCCTCGGCATCGTCGACGGCATCTCGGCCCCCGGCCTCTCGCTGACCCTGCGGGCGGAGCGGGACGTCCTCGTGCTCGTCTCCAACTGCCCCCAGATCAACAACCCGTGCAACGGCTTCGAGCCGACGGCGGTGGAGATGACGATCGGAGCCGACCGGGGGGACACCGCATGAGCTTCGGCACGCTGCTGGTCGCGAACCGGGGCGAGATAGCCGTCCGGATCCTGCGCACGGCCCGCGAGCTCGGCCTGCGCACGGTCGCGGTGTACTCCGACGCGGACCGCTCGGCACCCCACGTCCGTCTCGCCGACCAGGCGGTACGGCTGGGTCCGGCGCCCGCGAAGGAGTCCTACCTCGATCCGGACCTGGTCCTGAAGGCCGCCAAGGACACGGGCGCTGGTGCGATCCATCCCGGCTACGGCTTCCTGTCCGAGGACGCGGCGTTCGCGCGCCGCTGCGAGGACGCCGGGATCGTGTTCGTGGGACCGACCCCCGGACAGCTGGAGCTGTTCGGCACCAAGCACACCGCGCGGGCGGCGGCCCAGGCGGCGGGAGTCCCGCTGGCACCGGGCACGAGCCTGCTCGCCTCCCTGGCGGAGGCGCTGGACCAGGCCGAGGTGATCGGCTATCCGGTGATGCTCAAGGCCACCGGTGGGGGCGGCGGCATCGGTATGTCGGCTTGCCGATCCGCCGACGAACTGACCGAGGAGTGGGAACGGGTGCAGCGGGTCGCCGCCGCCTCCTTCTCCACGGCCGGCGTCTTCCTGGAGCGGCTCGTCGAGCACGCCCGCCATGTCGAGGTGCAGATCTTCGGGGACGGCGCGGGGAAGGTCGTCGCCTTCGGCGACCGCGACTGCTCCCTCCAGCGCCGCAACCAGAAGGTCGTGGAGGAGGCACCGGCGCCGGGACTCCCGCCCCACATACGGCGGCAACTGACCGACTCCGCCCGCGACCTGTGCGCCTCCGTCGGCTACCGGTCCGCCGGCACCGTCGAGTTCGTGTACGACGCGGCCCGCGAGGAGGCGTACTTCCTGGAGGTCAACACCCGCCTCCAGGTCGAGCACCCGGTCACCGAGGAGATATACGGCGTCGACCTGGTCGCCTGGATGCTGCGCCTGGCGCGCGGCGACCACGGCGTCGTACGGGACCCGGGCCCGCCCCGCGGCCACGCAGTCGAGGCCCGCCTCTATGCCGAGGACCCCTCCCGCGACCACCGGCCCGGCGCCGGACTGCTCACCCGGGTCGAGTTCCCGCAGGGCGTGCGCGTGGACGGCTGGATCGAGACGGGTACGGAGGTCACCACCTCCTACGACCCCCTGCTCGCCAAGGTCATCGCCTACGGTCCGGACCGGGAGCACGCGCTGCGGCGGCTGGACGAGGCCCTGGCCCGCACCCGGGTCGACGGCATCGAGACCAACCTGGGCCAGATCCGGGCGGCCCTCGCGGCCGATGCCTTCCGGTCGGCCACGCACTCCACGGCGACCCTCGCCACCGTCACGGACCCGACCCCGCGTATCGAGGTCGTGTCGGCCGGAACCCTCACCACCGTGCAGGACTGGCCGGGCCGCACCGGCTACTGGCAGGTCGGCGTGCCCCCGTGCGGCCCGATGGACGACCTCTCCTTCCGGCTCGGCAACCGGGCGCTCGGCAACCCGCAGGGCGCGCCCGGCCTGGAGTGCACGCGCCAAGGGCCGACGCTGCGCTTCACCCATGCCACCACCGTGTGCGTCACGGGCGCCCCGGCACCGGTCACGGTGGACGGTGCGCCGGTCGCGCAGTGGGAGCCGGTGACGGTGCCGGTGGGCGCGGTCCTGGAGATCGGGGCGCCGTCCGAACACGGGCTGCGGACCTACGTCCTGTTCGCGGGCGGCGGCCTGGACGTGCCCGCCTTCCTCGGCAGCGCGGCCACCTTCACACTGGGCCGGTTCGGCGGCCACGGCGGCCGGGCGCTGCGCACGGGAGACGTCCTGCACGGCGGCACGGTGACGACGGGCTCCCCGGTGCCGGCCGCCGACCGCCCGGCCTTCACCTCGTCGTGGCTGCTGGGAGCCCTGGAAGGCCCCCACGCGGCACCGGAGTTCCTCACCGAGGACGACATCCACGACTTCTACGGCGCCGAGTGGAAGGTCCACTTCAACTCGGCCCGCACCGGAGTACGCCTGGTCGGCCCAAAGCCGCGCTGGGCCCGCCCGGACGGCGGCGAGGCGGGCCTGCACCCGTCCAACATCCACGACACGCCGTACTCGGTCGGCGCCGTCGACTACACGGGCGACATGCCGGTCCTGCTCGGCCCGGACGGCCCGTCGCTCGGCGGCTTCGTCTGCCCGGCGACCGTGCCCACCCGGGAACGCTGGAAGCTCGGCCAGCTGCGCCCGGGCGACACCGTCCGCTTCGCACCGCTGGCCGACGACGGCACGCCCCGGCCCGCCATCGTGGACGGCGGCGTACTGGCCCGGGACGGCGACGTGACGTACCGGCGCAGCGGCGACGACAACCTGCTGGTCGAGTTCGGGCCCATGCAGCTGGACCTGGCGCTGCGGATGCGGGTGCACGCGCTGATGGAGGCGGTGTCGCAGGCGTGCCTGGAAGGAGTCACCGACCTCACCCCCGGTATCCGCTCCCTCCAGATCCAGACCGACCCGCGCCGGCTCGCCCAACCCGAACTGCTCGCGTTCGTCAGGGAGATGGTCGCGTCCCTGCCTCCCACCGACGAACTGGTCGTCCCCTCCCGCACGGTCCACCTCCCCCTGTCCTGGGACGACCCGGCCACCCGTGAGGCCATCGCCCGCTACATGGCGGGCGTCCGCGACGACGCGCCCTGGTGCCCTTGGAACATCGAGTTCATCCGCCGCGTCAACGGCCTGCAATCGGTGGAGGACGTCCACCGCACGGTCTTCGACGCCGAGTACCTGGTCCTGGGCCTGGGCGACGTCTACCTGGGCGCCCCGGTGGCCACACCGCTGGACCCGCGCCACCGCCTGGTGACCACGAAGTACAACCCGGCCCGCACCTGGACCGCCGAGAACTCGGTCGGCATCGGCGGCGCCTACCTGTGCGTGTACGGCATGGAGGGCCCCGGCGGCTACCAGTTCGTGGGCCGGACGACACAGGTCTGGTCGGGATGGCAGCAGCGGGGCGCCTTCGAGCCGGGCTCCCCGTGGCTGCTCCGCTTCTTCGACCGCATCAAGTGGTACCCGGTGAGCGCGGAGGAACTGCTCGAACTCCGCGCGGACATCGTCTCGGGCCGCTTCGTGCCGCGTATCGAGGAGGGCGTGTTCTCCTTGGCGGAGTACGAGGCGTTCCTCACGGGGAACGCCGCGGCGATCGCCGAGTTCAGGTCGCGTCAGCAGGCCGCCTTCGCCGCGGAACGCGCCGCCTGGGAGGCGTCGGGCGAGTTCACCCGAGCGGAGACGGCGGCCGCACCAGCGCCGCGGTCCGAGGTGACGGTTCCGCCGGGTGGCCGGCTCGTGGAGGCCGACTTCGCCGCGTCCGTGTGGCAGGTGAACGTGGAGCCGGGCGACGAGGTGACGGCAGGACAGCCCCTGCTGGCCCTGGAGGCGATGAAGATGGAGTCGAGGGTGCACGCGCCGATGCCGGGCGTGGTGACGGAGGTCCTCACCAAGCCGGGCGCCCAGGTGGAAGCGGGAGCCCCCTTGGTGGTCCTCGGCCCCCTGCAGCCGACGGCAACGTAAAGGAGCCCGGTGGTGTGTACCCACCGGCGGCAGGCCGACGAACCCGCACCAGCCCAGGAGCACAGATGTCCACCCTGACCCGAGTCCGCCAGGCATACGCCCGCATCCAAGCCGCCAACCGCCCCGAAATCTGGATCGACCTCCGCCCCCAGGAAGCGGTGGAAGCCGAAGCGAGCGCCATGGACGCCCGAGTGGCCGCAGGCGAACACCTCCCCTTGGCCGGCAGGCTCTTCGCGGCGAAGGGCAACATCGACGTCAAGGGCCTGCCCACCACAGCAGGCTGCCCGGCCTACGCGTACGCACCCGAAGAGGACGCCCCGGCCGTGGCACGCCTGCGCGAAGCCGGCGCCATAGTGATCGGCACAACGAACCTGGACCAGTTCGCAACCGGTCTGGTGGGGACGCGCTCCCCCTACGGCGCTGTCCGCAATGCCTACGATCCGGCGAGGATCAGCGGCGGCTCCAGTTCCGGCTCAGCCGTAGCGGTAGCGCTGGGCATCGTCGACTTCGCCCTGGGCACCGACACCGCGGGCTCGGGCCGCGTCCCGGCCGCCTTCAACGGCATCGTCGGTCTGAAGCCCACCCGCGGCCTCGTCCCCACGTCCGGTGTCGTCCCCGCCTGCGCCTCGATCGACTGCGTGACGGTGTTCGCCCGTACGCTCCCGCAGGCCGAGCAGGCCCTGGCCCACATGGCCTCCCCGCCCGACCGCGCGCTCCCGCCGCTCCCCCAGCGGGCTCCGGGTCCGTGGCGCATCGCGGTGCCACCGCTCGCCGACCTCGGCGAACTGGACGAGGGCTGGGCGGAGGCCTACGACGCCGCGGTCGGCCGGCTCGCCGACGCGGGCGCCGAGGTGCGCAACATCGACCTGGCTCCCTTCACGGAGGCGGCCGCGATGCTGTACGAGGGCGCGTTCGTGGCGGAGCGCTATACGGCGATCGGGAGCTTTGTCGACAAGTTGATCGCCGAGGGTGGTGCGGGCCTGGACCCGACGGTCGCCGGCATCCTCACCCGTGCCCGCGACATCCCGGCCCACCAGCTCTTCACCGACCAGGTCCGACTGGCCGCCCTGCGGGCCCGCGCCCTGGCGGAGCTGGCCGACGCGGACGCCCTGTTGCTGCCCACCGCGCCCGGGCACCCCACCCTCGCCGAGGTCGCCGCGGACCCACTGGGCGCCAACGCCCGCCTGGGCCGCTTCACCAACTCCACGAACCTGTTCGACCTGGCGGCGGTGGCCGTCCCGGCGGGCGAGGTGAACGGACTGCCGTTCGGCGTGATGCTGATCGGCCCGGCGTTCACGGACGAACGGCTGGCCCGGATCGCCCGAGTGCTGGAACCGGAGACGTACGTGGCCGTGGTGGGCGCACACCTGTCGGGCCAGCCCCTGAACCCCCAACTCCTCGCACTGGGCGCCCGGCTGGACCATGCGACGACCACAGCCCCCGTCTACCGCCTGCACGCCCTGCGCACCGACCCGCCGAAGCCGGGCCTGGTGCACGTCGGCGAGGGCGGAGCGGCGATCGAGACGGAGGTCTGGCGCCTTCCGGCAGAAGGCCTGGGGCGCCTGCTCGCCACCCTGCCCCGCCCGATGGCACTGGGCAGCGTGGAACTGGCCGACGGAACGCACGTACCGGGTTTCCTGTGCGAACCGAGCGCGCTGGCAGGCGCCGATGACATCACTGCGTACGGCAGCTGGCGGACGTATGTGGACCGAGCGTAGGGCGACGGGGTCAACGGGCGCGGGGCTGTGACACTGTGCGGCTCCGAGGCGTGAGCGCGACCAGCCACAGCGAACCCGCACCCGCCAGACAACCTCACCCCACCGACGAGTAGGCCACCACACCCCGCAGCAACTGATCAACTGCCTTCCGCGCAGCCTTGGCCACTGTCGAGCCCTCCACAGGAGAAGCCGCCGCGATCTGCCCCAGGACGTCGATCACCTGCTTGCACCACCGCACGAAGTCACCGGCCGGCATCTCCGCCTCGTTCAGGACCTCGTCCAGGCCCTTCCCACTGGCCCACATGTACGCGGCCCAGGCGAACCCGAGGTCGGGTTCGCGCTGGCCGACGCCCTCGGTCTGGTTGATGCGGAACTCCTCCTCCAGGGCGTCCAGACGGCCCCAGATCCGCACCATCTCGCCGAGCGCGGCCTTGGCCTTGCCCGAGGGCAGCTTCGGCGCCAGCGCGTCGTCGCCGACCCGGGCCTCGTACACCAACGCGGAGACGCACGCGGCGAGTTCGGCCGGGGCGAGCCCCTCCCAGACACCGGCGCGCAGGCATTCGCTGGCCAGCAGGTCGAGTTCGCCGTAGAGCCGGGCGAGCCGCTTGCCGTGCTCGGTCACCTCGTTGCCGCGCAGGTAGTCCAGTTCCGTCAGCAGAGCCACGATCCGGTCAAACGTGCGCGCGATCGTGTTCGTGCGGCCTTCGATGCGATGCTCCAGCTGCTTGGTGTCGCGCAGCAGCCGGTGGTAGCGCTCGGCCCAACGGGCGTGGTCCTCACGGTCGTTGCACCCGTGGCAGGGGTGGGCGCGGAGCGCGGCGCGCAGCCGGGCGATCTCGCGGTCGTCGGCCGCCTGGGAGCGCCGCTTGCGTTGCCGCTCCGGCGGGATGTGCCCGGCCTTGGTGCGCAGCGCGGAGGCGAGGTCCCGGCGGGACTGCGGGGAGCGCGGGTTGAAGGACTTGGGGATCCGCATCCGCTCCAGCGGTTCGACGGGCACCGGGAAGTCCACCGCGGCCAGCCGCTTGACCTGCCGTTCGGCGGTGAGGACGAGCGGGCGCGGGCCGTCCTGGTACTCCAGGCCCCGGTGGCCGTTGGAGCGGCCGGCGGGCAGACCGGGGTCGAGGACCAGGGCCAGGCCCGCGTACTTGCCGGTGGGGACGTGGATGACGTCGCCGGGCTTGAGCTTCTCCAGGGCGACGGCGGCCTCCGCGCGGCGCTGGGCGGCGCCCTGCCGGGCCAGTTCGGTCTCGCGGTCCTTGAGCTGGCGGCGCAGCCGGGCGTACTCCTCGAAGTCGCCGAGGTGGCAGGTCATGGCCTGCTTGTAGCCCTCGAGGCCCTCTTCGTTGCGCTGCACCTGGCGGGAGATGCCGACGACCGACTTGTCGGCCTGGAACTGCGCGAAGGAGGTCTCGAGGAGTTCGCGGGAGCGGTGCCTGCCGAACTGTTCGACCAGGTTGACGGCCATGTTGTACGACGGCTTGAAGCTGGAGCGCAGCGGGTAGGTGCGCGTCCCGGCGAGGCCCGCGAGGTGCTCCGGGCTCATGCCGCGCTGCCACAGCACCACCGCGTGGCCCTCGACGTCGATGCCGCGGCGGCCGGCGCGGCCGGTGAGCTGGGTGTACTCGCCGGGGGTGATGTCGGCGTGCTGTTCGCCGTTCCACTTGACGAGCTTTTCCAGCACCACGGAGCGGGCGGGCATGTTGATGCCGAGCGCGAGGGTCTCGGTGGCGAACACGGCCTTCACCAGGCCGCGGACGAACAGTTCTTCGACGACCTCCTTGAACGTCGGCAGCATGCCCGCGTGGTGGGCCGCTATGCCGCGCTCGAGGCCTTCCAGCCACTCGTAGTAGCCGAGGACGTGCAGGTCCTCGGGAGGGATGGAGGCCGTGCGCTCCTCGACGAGGGCGCGCACCTGTTCCCGCGATTCCTCGTCGTTGAGCCTGAGGCCGGCGTAGAGGCACTGCTGGACGGCGGCCTCGCAGGCGGCGCGGCTGAAGATGAACGTGATCGCGGGCAGCAGGCCCTCGGCGTCGAGCCGCTCGATGACCTCGGGCCGGCTCGGTGTCCACACCCGGGCGCGCTGTCTGCGCTCCCGCTCGCGGTCGGCCTCGCGCATGGCGCGGCCCCGCCTGCGGTCCTGGAACATGGGGCGGCTGGCCTCCATGCGGGCCAGGCGCGTGAGGTCGGGGTTGACGGCCTTCCGGTGTCCCTCGCCCTCCTCGAACAGGTCGTACATCCGGCGGCCGGCCAGCACGTGCTGGAACAGCGGCACGGGCCGGTGCTCGGAGACGATCACCTCCGTGTCGCCGCGGACGGTGTCCAGCCAGTCGCCGAACTCCTCCGCGTTGGACACGGTCGCCGACAGCGACACCAGCGTCACCGACTCGGGGAGGTGGATGATCACCTCCTCCCAGACGGCCCCGCGGAAGCGGTCGGAGAGGTAGTGCACCTCGTCCATGACGACATAGCCCAGGCCGAGGAGGGTCTGCGAGCCCGCGTACAGCATGTTCCGCAGGACCTCGGTGGTCATCACGACGATCGGCGCGTCGGAGTTGACGCTGTTGTCGCCGGTGAGGAGGCCGACCTTCTGTGTGCCGTAGCGGCGGCACAGGTCGTTGTACTTCTGGTTCGACAGCGCCTTGATGGGTGTCGTGTAGAAGCACTTCTTGCCCTGTCGGAGGGCGAGGTGGACGGCGAACTCGCCGACGATCGTCTTGCCGGAGCCGGTGGGCGCGGCCACCAGCACGCCCTTTCCGGCCTCGAGCGACTCACAGGCCTCGATCTGGAAGGGGTCGAGGCCGAAGTCGTACATCTCGCGGAAGGAGGCGAGCGCGGTGGCCTGCTCGGCAGCGCGCCTACGGGCTGCCGCGTACCGCTCGGCCGGGGAGAGGTCCTCTGTCATCGTGCTTTCGAGCGTACCGGGAGCCACTGACAACAGGACGATCATTATGCGGATCACGGACGCGGACCGGGGCGCGGACGGCCGTGGGGCCCCGCCGATGTCCTCGGCGGGGCCCCACGGCCGTCGATCAGCACCTCACATGCCGCGTCCCCGCGGTCACGTCACGTCGTCATACCCGTTGACCCGGTCCGTGCTCGGCGCCTGGGGCAGTGCCCGGCTCGCGGTGACGCTCTCGACCTCGTCGATGTCCTCGGGCGTGAGATCCAGTTCGGAGGCCTCGTCGTCGGCGGGTCCCTCCGCTTCGCGCCGCTGCTTGCGCCGGTCGTTGAGCAGCGAGAAGGCGACCGCGCCGAAGTACAGCACCCAGATCGGCCCGGCCAGCGCCAGCATGGAGAGGGGGTCGGTGCTGGGGGTGGCCACGGCCGCGAAGACCGTGATGCCCAGGATCATGGCGCGCCACCAGCCGAGCATGCGCGTGCCGCTGAGCACCCCGGTGAGGTTGAGCATGATCAGCAGCAGGGGCAGCTCGAAGGACAGCCCGAAGACGACCACCATGCGCGTGACGAGCTGCAGCAGGTCGTCCAGCGGCAGCAGGTTGTCGACGCCGGACGGCGTGAAGTCGATCAGCACCTTCGCGGTGGTGGGCAGCACCTTGTAGGCGAAGAACCCGCCGCCGAGGAAGAGCGGGACACCGGTGCCGACGAACCCGTAGGCGTACTTCTTCTCGTGCCGGTGCAGACCCGGCGCGACGAACGCCCACAACTGGTAGAGCCAGACCGGTGAGGCGAACACCACACCGGCCATCAGCGAGACCTGCAGGGCCAGGGTGAAGGGCGCGAGCAGACCGTTGATCGTGATCCGCGCACACTGCTGGTTGTGGCTCGAGGTCCTCGCCAGTTCCTCGAAGCTCTTCCCGCACCCGACCGAGTCGAGGATCGGCTTGGTGAGGAAGTTGATGATGTCGTTGTAGAAGAAGGCGGCGACGACCGTGACCACGATGATGGCCAGCATGGCCTTGGCGAGCCGGTTGCGCAGTTCACGCAGGTGCTCCGCGAGTGGCATCCGCCCCTCGGGGTCCCTCTCCTGTTTGCGGGCAGACTTGAGCAACCCACATCCTCATCTCGTGCAGTGGACCGGGAACTCCGGTCCTCCCGTCAGCGCTGGGTGGTGTCCGTCGGCTCGTTGACCGGGCGGGCGCTGGTCACGTCGCCGGGAGCGGCCTGGATGGTGCGCTGGGCCGGGGGCTGCTCGTCGTTCGGCGGGCCGGCCGGCGCGGAGGACTTGCCCTCCTCCTTCATCGCCTTGGCCTCGCTCTTCAGGATGCGCGCGGACTTGCCGAGGGAGCGCGCCATGTCCGGAAGCTTCTTCGCGCCGAACAGCAGGATGATGACGACGAGGATGAGAATGATCTCGGGGGCTCCGAGCCTTCCGAACATAAGTCTTTACCTTCTCACCGAGGCGGCATTGGGTGGGGGTGCTGTTCGATCAGTCGGACAAATGTCCGACAACCGTGCAGCGATCGTAACGCTCAGGGGTGAACGTGAGGCAATCCCTGTGCGTACTCCCGGTCTGCGGACCGCGCCTCGTTCTCCGGCCGCGACCAGCAGCGTACCTGTACGCGGTGGGAAGTAGACAGGGCGAAGTGCCTCATTGCGCCTCTTGCGGCCCCCTCTTACCCGATCCACGGGACACCGTCGCGGTACGGCGTGCGGCGGAGCAGGGCACGCGCCGGAGTACCGGCGTCAGGCGGATCGCCGTCGTGAAGGCGGATCGCCGTCGTGAAGGCGGATCGCCGTCGTGAAGGCGGATCGCCGTCGTGAAGGCGGATCGCCGTCGTGAAGCGGATTGAGGGCGTGAGGCGGATTGCCGAGCTGCGGCGGGATTGCCGAGCTGCGGCGGATTCATATCCGGTCCGCGGCCCGCGCCGCGCCCACGGCCGCCCGCTCCAGGTCCTCCGCGGCGCGGTTGATCCGGCGCGCCGAGTCGGCGACCTGCCGCCCGAGGCGCTGGGCCTCCAGGAAGACCCGGACGGCGAACACACCCAGAACGGCGAGCCCCAGGAACCCCAGGGCGATCGCGAGCATCGGCCAGAACATGACGTAAGAGCCTAGAGGGTCGAGTGCAGCCGCAGGGTCCGCACCCCGCCGCCGGTGAGCAGTTCGACGATGCGCTCCCCGGCCGGCTTGCGGACGGACGCGCCGCACTCGGGGCACGTGAAGGAGTAGAAGGTGGTCTTGCTGGTGGCGCCGACGGCGAGCCGCAGGGCGCTCGCGCCCAGCTCGAAACGGGCCCGGCAGTCCGGGCAGCCGGCCCGGAACACCACGTCGGCCACCCGCCTCATCCCGGCGAACGCCGTCCGCACCGACATCTCCGCGGCCCCCGGCGCCTGCGGCGCACCGGCCGACGCTTCCGACTGCTCCGACGCACCAGACATCGCCGACGTGCTCACAACTGCTGCTCCTGCCTGTCGTACAGCCCGTCCTGAACCGGATCCGGCCCGTCGTACGCCGCGAGCGCCTCGCGGGCCGCCCGGCGGGCGCTGTCCGCGAGGTCCTGCGGCGACACGATCCGGCCGTCCCGTCCGAGCCGCAGCGCCAGCCGTCTGAGCGACGCCGGCTCGGGGGTCCGCAAGGTGATACGCAGCCCGCCGTCCGGCAGCTCATCCGCGCTGTCGTGCGGGTAGTACTCGGCGACCCAGCGGCCGCCCGGTCCTACCTCGACGACCACCTCGGGGTCCTCGGCGGCGGGCTGGACGAGCCCCTCGGACAGGTCCCGCAGCTCGACCTCCGGGGGCGCCGACTGCTCGTCGAGGATCTTGATCTCGGCGACCCGGTCGAGCCGGAAGGTGCGGCGCGCCTCGGAGCGGCGGCACCACGCCTCCACGTACGTGTGGCCGACGCTGACCAGGCGGATCGGGTCGATCTCGCGCTCGGTGACCTCGTCGCGGGCCGGCGAGTAGTAGCGGATCCACAGGCGGCGACGCTCGGAGATGGCCCGGTCGACGTCGGCGAAGACACCGCCCTCGGACTCGAACGTCACCGACAGCCGGGAGCTGGCTCCCGCGGCCTCGCCGGCGGCGGTCTCCACCTTGGCGGTGGCGCGCAGCAGCGCCTGCCGGTCGCTCTCCCGCAGCCCCGGCAGGGTGGCCACGGCCCGCGCGGCCACCAGCAGCGCGGTCGCCTCGTCCGCCGCCAGCCGCAGGGGTTCGGCCGCCTCCGCGCCGAGAGCGGCCGGGTTGTGCCACCAGATGCGCTCGCCGTCGGTGTCGATGTCGAGGAGGTCGCCGCCGCGGAAGCTGGTGCCGCACATGGGCAGCACGTCGAGGTCCGAGACCAGCTCCTCCTCGGTGATCCCGAACGCCCGGGCGACGTCCTCGACGCGCGCGCCGGGGCGCTCCCGCAGATACGTCACCAGGGACAGCATCCGCCGGGTCTGGTCGATGGCGTTCGCCGGCCTGGCCGGTTTGCCTGCCACGGTCGTACCTCTCCCCCTCAGCCCTTGGCCACGGCACGCAGCCGGTCCACGACGTCGGCCCGCAGCTCCGCCGGCTCCAGGACCACCACGTCGGGCCCGAACTCCACCAGCCAGGCGTCGAGGCCGTGCCCGTACGGAATCTCCAACTCGTCCCAGCCGTCACCGAGTTCCCGCACGGAGGTGGCCTTCGCCCGAAGGGGGTACCCCGCGTCCTTGCGCAGCCGGATCCGCGCCGAACGGTCGGCGGTCTCCCCCGCCCAGCTCGCCACGGTCTCACGGACGGTGACCACGTCGGGCACCGGGGCGGTGAAGGCGCCACCGCGGCTGCGCACCTTGCCGGTGATCCTCGAGAGCCGGAAGACACGCTCGGCTCCCCGGTCGCGGTCCCAGCCCGCCAGGTACCAATGGCCGCGCCAGCACTCCAGCGCCCAGGGTTCGACATGGCGCTGTTCGGGGTGGGCGGCGGTGGCCTTGCGGTAGTCGAAGACCACGGGGCGGCGGTCCCGGCAGGCCAGCATCAGCGGCTCGAACGCGGCCTCGTGCACGGGGATGCGGGGTTCCAGGGCGCCGTGGGCCTCGTAGGGGTCGACGTCCTCGGGCAGGCCTGCGGCGCGCAGCTTCTGCAGGGCGCCGCTCGCTGCACCCGCGAGCCGGGCCTGCTGCCACACCTTGGCGGCCAGGCCGAGCGCGGCGGCCTCCTCGGCGTCGAGGGTGATGGGCGGAAGGCGGTTGCTGTCGCGGCGGGCCAGGTAGCCGACCTCGCCGTCGAGGTTCTCCACGGTCTCGATCACGAGCCCGAGCTCACGCAGGTCGTCCTTGTCCCGCTCGAACATGCGGTTGAAGGAGTCGTCGGACCCTGCTTCCAGATAGGCCTCGACGGACTGGCGCAGCTCACGCTTGCTGAGCGGCCGCCGCGTCCCGAGCAGACACAGCGCCAGGTTCATCAGCCGCTCGGCCTTGGCAATGGCCATCGACGCCCTTCGCCTCCCCATGGTGCTTACGACGGACGACCGTACCGCCCGCAAGCACCCCGGCAAAAGCCGAGGGCCCACGCCCGCACAGGCATGGACCCAGCCGATCGTTTCCGATCGCCTCCAGGCAGCCGCCGAGACCGTCCGCGGCAGACCCGGCCTCGGCCGCCCCGGAGCCCGCCGGAGGCACTCCGCGAAGCGCCCCCACCGGGTAGGCGGCCGGATCACCTTCGCAGCCGCCGGGTGACCGCTTCTGCGGCCCCGCACAGCGGCTGGCGGACGGCCCCGGTGGCCGGCAGGGGTTCCGCCGCCGGGCCCCGGCCCGGCGGCGGTCGGCCACTGGTGCCTCGGTCAGACCGCGACCAGGTCGCAGACGAAGATCAGCGTCTCGCCCGGCTTGATCCGGGCGCCCGCGCCACGGTCGCCGTAGGCCAGGTGCGGGGGAATCGTCAGCTGGCGGCGGCCGCCGACCTTCATGCCCTGGACGCCCTGGTCCCAGCCCTTGATGACCTGGCCGACACCCAGCTGGAACTTCAGCGGCGTACCGCGGTTCCAGGAAGCGTCGAACTCCTCACCGGTGGAGAAGGCCACGCCCACGTAGTGGACGGAGACGGTGTCGCCCGCCTTGGCCTCCGGGCCGTCACCCTCCCAGATGTCCTTGATCTCGAGGTCGGCCGGGGGCTCGCCGCCCGGGAAGTCGATCTCGGGCTTCTCGATGCTCACGTCAAAAGCTCCTGCTGTTTCGTGTTGAGGCCATTGCGGCACCACCGACACTCTCACATCCCCGCAGGGCTTACATCTTCGCCAGGATGTCGACCACGAAGACCAGCGTGGAGTCCTTCTTGATGCCGCTGCCGCTCGGCGGGTTGTCCCCGTACCCCAGCTTCGGCGGGATGACGACGAGCACACGGCTGCCCACCTTCTTCCCGGTCAGCCCCTGCGCCCAGCCCTTGACGACCTGCTGGAGCGAGAACGACGCGAGCTGGTCACGGCCGTACGTGGAGTCGAACTCCTTGCCGGTGTCCCAGAGCACGCCCTTGTACTGCACGAGAACGGTGTTGTCCGCCTTGACCTCGTCGCCGTCGCCCTCGATGACGTACTTCGCGACCAGCCCCGTCGGCGGCTTCACCTTCGGCACGTCGATGGACGGTGCCTTGCCGTCGGTGTTCGTGCCCACCTTCGGCAGGTCGGAGTCGCTCTGCGCCACCGCCTTGCCCTTGGCGGAGCTCTTCGCGTTGAACGTGTTCCGCACGTCCACCACGAACACCAGCGTGTCGGTGCCCTTGATGCCCGCCTGCGGGTTGCCCTGCGTGCCGTACCCCCAGGTCGGGGGCACGGCCATCAGCACCCGGCTGCCGACCTTCTTCCCCGCCAGCGCATACCGCCAGCCGTCGATGATGCCGCCCTGGGCGAGCTGGATCACCAGCGGCGTCTTGCGGTCGTAGGAGTTGTCGAAGACCTTGGCCGTGTCCCAGATCTGGCCCAGGTAGTTCGCCTGGATGTAGTCGTTCTCCGCGACCGTCTGCCCACCGCCGGCGATCACCGTTTTGACCGCCAGGTCCTTCGACGGCGAGCCGGACCCCTTCGCCACAGTCGGCTTCTCGTCGAACTTCGTCCCGGCGGTGATCGCCGGCAACGGCCCCTCGACGATCTTCGGCGGCGGCGCGGCCGACGTCGCCGAGGGCGCGGGGGACGAACTGGTACCACCCGCACCCTTGCCGGACTTGTCGTCACCGCATCCGGCGACGGTCACCAGCCCGGCGGGCACAGCGGCAAGAAGAAGAGAGCGTCGGCGCACGATGGGGCCTCAATCGGTCGATCTTGATGGATGGCGTGCGCGCAACTCTACGGCGAAAGAAGGGCGCCGTACGGCAAACGTACGGCGCCCGTGTGGCGTTCCGGTGACACACGCGAAACGCGCGTCTCAGATTCCGGTCTCACATTCCGGCGATCAGCTTCTCCACCCGGTCGTCCACCGAACGGAACGGGTCCTTGCACAACACCGTCCGCTGTGCCTGGTCGTTGAGCTTCAGATGCACCCAGTCGACCGTGAAATCACGGCGCTGTTCCTGCGCCCGCCGGATGAAGTCGCCGCGCAGCCGCGCGCGAGTGGTCTGCGGCGGAACCGACTTGCCCTCGAAGATCTTCAAGTCGTTGCAGATCCGGGCCGCCTGGCCCTTCTTCTCGAGCAGGTAGTACAGGCCACGACGACGGTGGATGTCGTGGTAGGCGAGGTCTATCTGCGCCACCCGCGGATGCGACATCGTCATGTTGTGCTTGGCCCGGTACCGCTCGATGAGCTTGTACTTCATCACCCAGTCGATTTCGGTACCGATCCGGTCGAGATCCTCCGACTCGATCGCATCCAGCGTACGGCCCCACAGCTCCAGCACCTGCTCGACCGTGCCCGTCCGGATACCGCGGCGCTCGCAGAAGTCGACGGCCTTCTCGTAGTACTCCCGCTGCACCTCCAGCGCGGAGGCCTCCCGGCCGCTCGCCAGGCGCACCTTGCGGCGGCCCGTGATGTCATGGCTGACCTCGCGGATCGCCCGGATCGGGTTCTCCAGGGTCAGGTCACGCATCACCGTCCCCGCCTCGATCATGCGCAGCACCAGATCGGTCGCGCCGACCTTCAGCAGCATCGTCGTCTCGGACATGTTCGAATCACCGACGATGACATGCAGACGGCGGTAACGCTCCGCGTCCGCGTGCGGCTCGTCCCGCGTGTTGATGATCGGCCGGGAACGGGTCGTCGCCGAGCTGACACCCTCCCAGATGTGCTCGGCCCGCTGACTCACGCAGTACACCGCCCCGCGCGGGGTCTGCAGCACCTTGCCGGCACCGCACAGCAACTGCCTGGTGACCAGGAACGGAATCAGGATGTCCGCGAGCCGCGAGAACTCCCCGTGCCGCGCCACCAGGTAGTTCTCGTGACAACCGTAGGAGTTGCCCGCCGAGTCCGTGTTGTTCTTGAAGAGGTAGACGTCGCCCGCGATTCCCTCCTCGTGCAGGCGGCGTTCGGCGTCGACCAGCAGTCCCTCGAGAATGCGCTCGCCGGCCTTGTCGTGGGTGACCAGTTCGATCACGTTGTCACATTCGGGTGTCGCGTATTCCGGATGCGAGCCCACGTCGAGATAGAGACGGGCCCCGTTGCGCAGAAACACATTGCTGCTGCGGCCCCATGACACGACACGGCGGAAGAGGTACCGCGCCACCTCGTCAGGCGACAGACGGCGCTGTCCCCTGAACGTGCACGTGACGCCGTACTCGTTCTCCAGCCCGAAAATGCGGCGGTCCATGACTGAACATTACGCCCGATCCCCCGAGCTGAAACGGGGTTCGACAGCACGGTTTGGATCATTTTCCGGTGAACCCGCAACCACCCCGCCCCCGGCGGGAGCTGCGAGGACCCGCCCCGCGACCACCAGGACCAGCAGCGACACGGCCCCCGCGGCCCCCGGCACCGCGAAACCCCACAGCGCGCCACCCGCCTGCACCACCGGCCCCGCAACGCCCGTCCCGACCGACGCACCCACCGTGAACGTCGTCACCAGCCACGAGAACGCCTCCGTCACCGTACCGCTCGGCGCATGCCGGTCCACCAGTACAAACGCACACGCGATACACGGCGCCAGGAACACGCCCGCCAGTGCGGTCAGCCCCGCCATCGCGACCACACCCGGCATCAGCATCAGCGGCAGATAACACAGCGCCAAAAGGCCCACCAGCACACGCAGCCGCCGCTCCGGCGCACCCGGCCACCGCCGCGCCCCGTACACCGAACCCCCGACCAGAGCACCCAACCCGATCGCCGCCATCAACCACCCGTACACCCCGTCGCCCCCGTGACCATCGGCGTACGACACGGCCGCCACCGTGATCGAACCCAGCGCCATCCCCACGAACAGGAACGCACCGAGCAGCACCAGCAGCCCCCGCGAGCGCAACGCCCCCAGCCAGTGCGCCTCACGCGGCGCCGACCGCCACGCACGCGACGGCGGCGACACCACCACAGACAAGGCGCCCAGGACCCCGACGACATTCAGCACCACCACCGCCACCCGCGCCGACCACAGCGACGCGCACAACGTCACCAGCAACGGTCCGACGGTGAACATCACCTCCTGCGCCACCGCGTCCATCGCATACGCCGTGTGCACCTGCTCCTCCCGGCGCAGCACCACCGGCCACAGCGCCCGCAGACCGCCCTCCAGCGGCGGCGTGAACAGCCCCGCGACCACCATCGCCGCATACGCCACGGCGATCGGCTCAAGACCCGCCAGCGCGAACACCGTCATGGCGGCTGCCGACACCACCGCCGCCGGCAGCTGCACCCGCGGCTGCCCGTGCAGATCTACCAGCCGCCCCAGCACCGGCTGCCCCACCGCGTTGGCCACCCCGTACACCGCGGCCAGCGCCCCCGCGAGGCTGTACGTGCCGCCCTCGGCCCGCACGAACAGCACCACGGCGATCGCCGCCACCGCGTTGGGCAACCGGCCCACCAGCGTCCCCACCAGCAGGCGGGCCGCATGCCTCGCCCTGAGGATCTCCACGTATCCCGCGGCCATGCGCGTCCCTTCTCCCGGCCCCACCCCGCTTCTCCCTACCCGCGACGGGGGAAGTTTTACGTATAACCTCGCCTGCCATACGTACCATGAGCGCTGACCAGCAGTCCACACGACGCCGCCCCACCAGCCCGCACGAAGGAGCACGCCCACCGTGCCACCAGGTAGCACGCGACCCACCAGCCGCGATGTCGCCCAGGCCGCCGGCGTCTCCCAGGCAGCCGTCTCCCTCGTCCTCGGCGACAAATGGCGCGGACGCGTCTCCGAACCCGTCGCCGAGCGAGTCCGCGAGGCGGCCCGGGAACTGGGCTACCGGCCCAACCTCGCGGCACGCAACCTCCGCCTCGGCCGCACCCGCACGGTTCTGCTGGTGGTACCCGCCCTCACCACCGAATTCTTCGCCGGCGTCTACACCGGCGCCGCCCGCATCGCCGCCGACCACGGCTTCGGCGTCGTCCTCTACCCCTCACCCGAAGGCGTCGGCCCCGTCAAAGACCCCTTCCACTCCGCACAAGCCGCCCTCGACGGCGTCATCGCCTCCTCCATGGCCGCCGACGCCCTCACCGCCATCCACGGCGACCAACTCCCCCTCGTCATGCTCGACAGCGACCCCGAGGGCAGCCCCGGCGCCGCAACCGTCAACCTGGACATCACCGACGGCGTACGCCAAGTAGCCGAACACCTCCTCGGTCTGGGCCACCGGCACTTCCTCCACCTCGCCGCCGACGTCCCCTCCTGGACCTTCCGGATACGCGCCCAGGAACTCGCGGCACGCGTCGGCACCGTCCCCGGCACCACCCTCCGCACCACCCACGCCCCCATCTCCATCGAAGGCGCCCTCACCGCCGCCGAAACCGCCCTCGCCGCCCCCGGCCCCCGCCCCACCGCTCTCGTCTGCGACGACGACAAACTCGCCGCCGGCGCCTACAAAGCCGCCCGCCGCCTCGGCCTGCGCATCCCCGACGACCTCTCCGTCACCGGCCTCGACGACCTCGCCCTCGCCACAGCCATCGACCCCGAACTGACGACCGTACGACTGGACGCGGAACTCTTCGGGGAGCGAGGCATGGAAGCCCTGCTGGCCGTCCTGGAAGGCCGCACACCCGAGCAGGGCGACATCCCGGTGGAACTCGTCGTACGCGGCTCCACAGCACCACCGCGCCAGTGACCCGGGAGCACAACGCTGCGCGCCCCGACCCAGGACGGGCGGGGCGCGCAGCGTCATACCGTCATACGAATGAGGCGACCTACTCCTCCGACTCGGCGTCGGCGTCCGCGTCGGCCTCCGCCTCCGCCGCCGTCGACGCACCGTCCGTCTGCAACAGACGCGACAGCTGACGACCGGTGATCCGCCTGAACTTGCGCTTCTGCGGCCGCATACGGTCCAGCACCGCGACCTCCAGACGCTCCGCCGGAATCTCCCGCTCACTGCCGTTCGTATCCCGCGACAACGCCTGCACGGCCAGCTTCAACGCCTCCGCCAACGTCATCCCGTCGCGGTGACGCTGATCGAGAAAACTGCTGATCTGCTCGGCATTGCCACCGACCGCCACCGAACCGTGCTCATCCACGATCGACCCGTCATGCGGCAGACGGTAGATCTGATCACCCTCCGGGGTCTCCCCCACCTCGGCGACCACCAGCTCCACCTCGTACGGCTTCTCCGCCGCACTCGAGAAGATCGTGCCCAGCGTCTGCGCGTACACGTTCGCCAGACCACGGGCGGTCACGTCATCACGGTCATAGGTGTAACCCCGCAGGTCGGCATAGCGGACCCCACCGATGCGGAGATTCTCGTACTCGTTGTACTTGCCGGCGGCCGCGAAACCGATCCGGTCGTAGATCTCACTGAACTTGTGCAGCGCACGGGACGGGTTCTCACCGACGAACACGATGCCGTCGGCGTACTGCATCACGACCAGACTGCGGCCGCGCGCGATGCCCTTGCGGGCGTACTCCGCCCGGTCGGCCATGGCCTGCTGGGGGGAGACATAGAACGGCGTCGACACCGGTTATCCGTCCCTTTCTGTCGAAGTCACACGATCACCCTGATAACAACCGGTCCCGCCGTCAGAGCAGCGCGGCCCGCGGACCGTCGGGCTGCTCCAGACGCCGGTCCAGAACGGAACGGGCGATCTCCGACGACTCGTCCTCGGTCAGTCGGCGGAAGCCGTCCTCGGTGATCACGGTGACGATCGGATAAATCCGGCGAGCGACATCGGGACCACCGGTCGCCGAGTCGTCGTCCGCCGCGTCGTACAGGGCCTGAACCACCAGGGTCGTGGCCTGCTCCTCAATCAGATCCTCACGGTAGAGCTTCTTCATGGCGCCGCGCGCGAAGATCGAGCCGGAACCCGTGGCCGCGAAGCCGTGCTCCTCGGAACGGCCGCCCGTCACGTCGTAGGAGAAGATGCGGCCCTTGCCACGATCCACGTCATAACCGGCGAAAAGCGGGACCACGGCAAGACCCTGCATGGCCATGCCCAGATTGGAACGGATCATGGTCGACAGGCGGTTCGCCTTGCCCTCCAGGGACAGCTGCGCACCCTCGACCTTCTCGAAGTGCTCCAGCTCCAGCTGGAACAGCTTGACCATCTCGACGGCCAGACCCGCCGTGCCGGCGATGCCGACGGCCGAGTACTCGTCCGCCGGGAACACCTTCTCGATGTCCCGCTGCGCGATCACATTGCCCATGGTCGCCCGGCGGTCACCCGCGAGCACGACGCCCCCCGGGAACGTCGTGGCCACGATGGTGGTGCCGTGCGGAGCCTCGATCACGCCCTGCGTGGGCGGCAGCTGCCGCTTGCCGGGCAGCAGCTCGGGCTGGTGCTCCGACAGGAAGTCCATGAAGGACGACGAGCCAGGCGTCAGGAAGGCAGCTGGTAGACGCCCGGTGCTACGAGGATTGGCTTCCACGCGTTTCCTTCCACGTATGTCGCAGCCCGCCTTATCACGTCGGGCCGATCCTTGAACTGCCCCAGTGCGGCATTGCAGCTGAAGCACAGTACGCCACGGACCCTACCCGTCTCATGGCAGTGATCCACATGCGCTGCCGGGGCAGACAGACATATGCAGCAGACGCCTCCCTGGGAGGCGGTCAACTCGTCACGTTCGGCTTCGGTGAGGCCGTACTGGCGCTTCAGATCGCCCGCTCGCGACTTCGTCGCCCGGCACGCCTTGCAGCTCGTCGAGAGGCCGTCGGAAGCCGTAGCGTTCCGATGCCACTCGCTGTGCGGCTTGACCTCCCCACAGCTCCGGCAGAATTTATGGCCCTCGGGCGTCTCCACCCGCGGCCGGACGTTCTTCCCCTTCGCCAACTGCCGGGCCTGGTGGTACTCCGCCCAGCACTCCCGGCAGTAAGCCTGAAGCCCATCCCGGGCCGCTCTATTACTAGCGAAGGCTGCTCGCGGCTTGGACTCCTTGCACCGCGAGCAACGCTTCACCGTCGGCTCCCCGACCACTTACACCCCCGAGCCTCCGAATCTTGGATTCGAAGGAAAAGCGGCCTACTGACCACCCTTCTGAACGAATGAGCGTACGAAATCCTCTGCATTCTCCTCGAGGACATCGTCGATCTCGTCCAGGACGGAGTCCACGTCGTCGCTCAGCTTCTCCTGCCGCTCCTTGAGATCCCCCGAAGCCTGAGCCTCCTGCTCCTGCTCCTCGATCTCCTCGGTGGAACGCGTGGCCTTCTGCTGGCCGCCGCCGGTGTCCTTGGTCGCCATAACCCTCACCCCGCTCAGTTCGCCCGACATGGTCGACAGGTCGGCTTTCCTGCCGATCGGTGGTGATCAGACCCTACTAGCCGGGTCCGACAATGGCCCCGCAGTTACTCCAACGTGCGGGGACCACCTCGATGATTCCCGGCCGCCGGGATTTACACCCCGGGCGGCCGGGCTGGTCCGAGTACCCCTCAGCCGCCTGACAGGACCCTGACCAGGTCCTCGGCCGTGCGGCAGCGGTCCAGGAGCTCCTTGACGTGATTACGCGTTCCGCGTAGCGGTTCCAGGGTTGGAACGCGTTGGAGGGAGTCCCGGCCGGGGAGGTCGAAGATGACCGAGTCCCAGGAGGCGGCGGCGACGTCGTCCGCGTACTGCTCGAGGCAGCGGCCGCGGAAGTAGGCGCGTGTGTCCTCCGGTGGCTTTGTACGGGCCCGTTCGACCTCGTTCTCGTCCAGGAGGCGCTTCATGCGCCCGCGGGCCGCGAGGCGGTTGTACAGGCCCTTCTCGGCGCGTACGTCGGCGTACTGGAGGTCGAGGAGGTGGAGCTTGGCGGCGTCCCAGTCGAGGGCGTCGCGACGCCGGTAGCCCTCCATGAGTTCCCGTTTGGCGACCCAGTCGAGTTCGCCGGCGAGGCTCATGGGGTCGCGCTCGAGGCGGTTGAGGGTGTCCTCCCAGCGGGACAGGACGTCCTTCGTCTGGTCGTCCGCATCGGCCCCGTAGCGTTCCTCGACGTACTTGCGTGAGAGCTCGTAGTACTCCATCTGGAGCTGGACCGCCGTGAGTGTGCGGCCGCTGCGGAGCGTGATCAGTCGCTTCAGGGTCGGGTCGTGGGAGACCTGGTGCAGCGTCCGTACGGGCTGGTCGACCGCGAGGTCCACCGCGATGAAGCCGTCCTCGATCATGGACAGGACCAGAGCCGTCGTGCCCAGCTTCAGGTATGTCGAGATCTCCGACAGGTTCGCGTCGCCGATGATCACGTGGAGGCGGCGGTATTTCTCCGCGTCCGCGTGGGGTTCGTCGCGGGTGTTGATGATGGGCCGCTTGAGTGTCGTCTCGAGGCCCACCTCCACCTCGAAGTAGTCGGCGCGCTGGCTGAGCTGGAAGCCGTGTTCGTGGCCGTCCTGGCCGATGCCGACGCGGCCGGCTCCGGCGATGACCTGGCGGGAGACGAAGAAGGGGGTGAGGTGGCGCACGATGTCGGAGAAGGGGGTTTCCCGCTTCATCAGGTAGTTCTCGTGCGTGCCGTAGCTGGCGCCCTTGTTGTCGGTGTTGTTCTTGTAGAGGTGGATGGGTTGGGCGCCGGGGAGCTGGGCGGCTCGTTCTGCGGCTTCTGCCATGATGCGTTCGCCGGCTTTGTCCCAGAGGACGGCGTCGCGGGGGTTGGTCACCTCGGGGGCGCTGTATTCGGGGTGTGCGTGGTCGACGTAGAGCCGTGCGCCGTTGGTGAGGATGACGTTGGCGAGGCCGATGTCCTCGTCGGTGAGCTGGCTGGCGTCGGCGGCCTCGCGGGCGAGGTCGAAGCCTCGCGCGTCCCGCAGCGGGTTTTCTTCCTCGAAGTCCCAGCGGGCCCGGCGGGCCCGGTGCATCGCCGCGGCGTAGGCGTTGACGATCTGGGATGAGGTGAGCATGGCATTGGCGTTCGGGTGGCCGGGGACGGAGATGCCGTACTCCGTCTCGATGCCCATTACTCGCCGTACGGTCATGCGGCCCTCCTTGCCCGGCGGCGCCCTCGGTCGGGGGCGGCGCTCAGATACCGCTGGTGCTCCGGTGCGCGTGCGGTACCCGTCCCCGCACGGCGCGACGCGGCGGTAACAAAGAGCCTAGAACGCCTTTGCGCTGGTGGGGAGATCATTTGCGTCATTGCTGTGCTCCAGCCGTGGCCTGAAAAGCAGTGGGCTGCGGGTACCCGGTGGGGGCACCCGCAGCCGCCCTTGCTTTTACAGGTACTGACCGGTGTTTGCCACCGTGTCGATGGAGCGTCCGGTGTCTGCACCTTGCTTTCCGGTGATGAGGGTGCGGATGTAGACGATCCGTTCGCCCTTCTTTCCGGAGATTCGGGCCCAGTCGTCGGGGTTGGTGGTGTTGGGCAGGTCCTCGTTCTCCTTGAACTCGTCCACGCACGCCTGGAGGAGGTGGGAGACGCGGAGGCCTTTCTGGTTGTGTTCGAGGAAGTCCTTGATTGCCATCTTCTTGGCGCGGCCGACGATGTTTTCGATCATGGCGCCTGAGTTGAAGTCCTTGAAGTAGAGGACTTCCTTGTCGCCGTTGGCGTAGGTGACCTCAAGGAAGCGGTTTTCGTCGGACTCGGCGTACATCTGTTCCACGGCGGTCTGGATCATGGCCTGGACAGTGGCGCCCTTGTCGCCTCCATGTTCGCTGACGTCGTCGGCGTGCAGGGGGAGGTTTTCGGTGAGGTACTTTCCGAAGATGTCCTTGGCTGCTTCGGCGTCCGGACGTTCGATCTTGATCTTCACGTCGAGGCGGCCGGGGCGCAGGATGGCGGGGTCGATCATGTCCTCGCGGTTGGAGGCGCCGATGACCACGACGTTCTGCAGGCCTTCCACACCGTCGATCTCGGCGAGGAGCTGGGGGACGATGGTGTTCTCCACGTCCGAGCTGACGCCGGAGCCGCGGGTGCGGAAGAGGGATTCCATCTCGTCGAAGAAGACGATGACGGGGGTGCCCTCGCTGGCCTTTTCGCGGGCTCGCTGGAAGACGAGGCGGATCTGTCGTTCGGTTTCGCCGACGTACTTGTTCAGGAGCTCGGGGCCCTTGATGTTGAGGAAGAAGCTCTTGCCGGCGGCCTGGCCGGTCACTTCGGCGACCTTTTTGGCGAGGGAGTTCGCCACGGCCTTGGCGATGAGGGTCTTGCCGCATCCGGGGGGTCCGTAGAGGAGGACTCCCTTGGGTGGGCGCAGCTCGTGCTCCTTGAAGAGGTCGGGGTAGAGGTACGGGAGCTCGACCGCGTCGCGGATGGCTTCGATCTGGCCGGCGAGGCCGCCGATCGCCTCGTAGCCGATGTCGGGTACCTCTTCGAGGACGAGTTCTTCGACCTCGCTCTTGGGGACGACCTCGTAGACGTAGCCGGAGCGGGGTTCGAGCAGGAGGGCGTCGCCGGGGCGGATGGTGACGTCCAGCAGCGGCTCGGCGAGCCGTACCACCCGTTCCTCGTCGGTGTGCCCGAGCACCAGGGCGCGCTCGCCGTCCTCGAGGATCTCCTTGAGGGTGACGATGTCCCCGACGCGCTCGAACTCCATGGCTTCAACCACGTTGAGCGCTTCGTTGAGCATTAGTTCCTGGCCGCGGCGGAGCTCGTCGAGGTCCACGCTGGGGCTGACGTTCACGCGGAGCTTGCGGCCTCCGGTGAAGATGTCGGCGGTGCCGTCCTCGTTCGCCTGCAGGAAGACACCGAAGCCGGCCGGTGGCTGTGCGAGCCGGTCGACTTCTTCCTTGAGGGCCACGATCTGGTCGCGGGCCTCACGGAGCGTGTTGGCGAGCCGCTCGTTCTGCGCGGACACGCCGGCCAGGTTGGTCTGCAGCTCGACGATCCGCTCTTCGAGAATTCTCGTGTGTCGCGGAGAGTCGGCGAGCTTGCGTCGCAGGACGGCGATCTCCTGCTCAAGGTAGGCGATCTGCCCGGCAGGGTCGTCGGACCCTCGTCCCGGGCGGATGCCGCGGTTCATGTCGTCGTCGTGGGCTGCCACGGTCCTCACCTCCTCCAAGGGGAGCTGGACGCTTCCAGACCCTACCTGGGTGGGTGTCGATTGAAACCCCTAGATCACAAAGACTGTCGGAGTGTGTCCGATCTTCACCCTTGCGCTCTCCCTCACGCCAGGGGAATACCCACCGAACATGATTGGGAAGCGGCCGAAGGTAGGGTCGAGGTGTTCAACACCCGTCAGAGCTGGCCGGATTCCCGGGGCTCTGCGCAGTCAACGGCAGAGGAGATGACCGTGCAGCAGGAGGCCGGTGTCGGCGGCGAGGAGCTGGAGGTCTGGATCGACCAGGACCTGTGTACCGGTGACGGTATCTGTGCCCAGTACGCGCCGGAGGTCTTCGAGCTGGACATCGACGGTCTGGCTTATGTGAAGGGGCCGGACGAGGAGCTTCTGCAGGTCAGGGGTGCTGCGACGCGGGTGCCGTTGCCGCTGGTGGGGGACGTGGTGGATTCGGCGAGGGAGTGTCCTGGCGAGTGCATCCATGTGCGCCGGGTTTCGGACAGGGTGGAGGTGTACGGCCCGGACGCTGCGTGATCACACCGCCACCTCAGGTCAGCTGTGTCTCTTTTCTCACAGTCTCTGGGCTGTGCGTCACCCTGTCCGGGCCGTGGGGTCAGACGTCGCGGCTGCCGCCGGCGGTGGTGCGGAGGAATGCGCCGTTCTTCCACTGCCACTTGGCGTTGTCTTTGACGTCGGGGCAGCAACTCGGCACGTCGGGCGAGGAGTAGCCGAGGAGGGTGGCGGTGACGGCTGCGTCGCGGACGGCGAAGTCGGTGACGGTGTTGCGTTCCTTGGGGTCGACGAGGGTGGCGACGACGCGGGGTGTGGTGGTGCCCGCCGCCTGGGTGAGGACGTAAAGGCCGTCGGGTGGGGTGCCCATGCCGGCGTCGCAGTGGACGACGACGACGGTTTCGGGGCGGCCGTCGCCGTCGAGGTCGCCGGTGACTTTCTTGACGACGAGGAGCTTGGTGGGGCCGCAGTCGAGGGGGAAGTCGGCCTTGGCGGGGTCGGGGGGTGCGGTGGCGACGGGGGCGGCCTTGGTCTCGGTGTGGGGTTGGGCCGCCGTTGCGGCGCCCGGCTGCAGCACGGAGGACAGGGCGATCACGCCGGAGACTGCGGTGGCGGTGGCGACCCAGTGGATGGGCCGGGTGGTGGTGTGAGCCAGTTCCGGGACGGCGGAGTGCTGCACGGGGGAGGTGTCTCCTGTGAGGGCTGTGCCGGTGGGGGTGCCCCGCATCGTGCCACACGTCACAGTACGGGGGAACGGCGGGGTGGGCACTGCTGGTGGCGCGTCAGTTTCCGCGTGTGCCGGGGGTGGAGAGGGATGGTCGCGCCCGTGGGTGGGTGTGTGCGCGTGTGTGTGCTTCGGCGGGTGGGGGTGTGCGCGTGTGTGCGCTTGAACGCGTGAGCGCCGTGGCCGAGTTACGCGAGATGTGCGGGAACTCGGCCACGGCGCTGGTGTGTTGGGGGCTGTGTGGGGGCCGGGGTCAGCGGCCGGTGCCTCCGTCGGCGTTGGGGCCGGTGTAGTCCTCGCCGTAGGCACCCTTGGCGGGGCGGCGGCGGCGCATGGGCGGCTCGACGCCGTCGGCGAGGCGGCGGGCGGTGAGGAGGAAGCCGGTGTGGCCGATCATGCGGTGGTCGGGGCGGACGGCGAGGCCCTCGATGTGCCAGTTGCGGATCATGGTTTCCCAGGCGGTCGGCTCGTTGAAGCAGCCGATTTCGCGGATGGACTCGACGGTCCGGGCGAGCTGGGTGGTGGTGGCGACGTAGCAGCAGACGATGCCGCCGGGGACGAGTGCCTTGGAGACGGCCTCGAGGCATTCCCAGGGGGCGAGCATGTCGAGGATGACGCGGTCGACGTCGGTGTCGGACAGGTTGTCCTGGAGGTCGCCGACGGTGAGCTGCCAGGCGGGGTGGGGGCCGCCGAAGTAGCGTTCCACGTTGGCCTGGGCGATCTCGGCGAAGTCGGCGCGTCGCTCGTAGCTGTGCAGCGTGCCCTGGTCGCCGATGGCGCGCAGCAGGAAGGTGCTGAGCGAGCCCGAGCCGACGCCGGCTTCCACGACGCGGGCGCCGGGGAAGATGTCGGCGAAGGCGAGGATCTGCCCCGCGTCCTTGGGGTAGACGACGGCTGCCCCGCGGGGCATGGACAGGACGTAGTCGGGGAGCAGGGGGCGCAGCGCGAGGTAGGCGACGTTCCCGGTGGTGCGGACAACGCTGCCCTCGGGTGCGCCGATCAGTTCGTCGTGCGGGAAGGAGCCCTTGTGGGTGTGGAAGTTCTTTCCCGCTTCGAGTGTGAACGTGTAGTGGCGGCCCTTGGGGTCGGTCAGCTGTACCTGGTCCCCGACCTTGAAGGGCCCGCGACGGCGGGCGGCACCGGTCGGTTCGGACATGTGACCAGCCTACCGGCAGTGGAGGGGGCCGCCGACCACTAGGACGTGGGGCGGGCCATGGCCTTGACGAAGGCGCGTTCGACGTCGGCGGCGGAGAGGACGCCGTAGATCTCGCCGGTGTCCTCGATGACGAGGTATTCGGTGGCGGGGGTGGCGCGCAGGGCGTCGAGGAGGTCTTCTCCGGCGAGTTCGGCGGAGACGCGCATGCCGTCGGTGAGTTCCTGGGCGAGGCCGCTGACGAGGACCCAGGGGCGGCGGTGTTCGGGTACGCCGACGATGGCGGCCTCGCGGACGAGGGAGAGGGGTTCGCCGTGGGCGTCGACGACGACGAGGGCGCGGGCGCCGACGGCGTTGGCACGGCGCAGGGCCTCGGAGAGGGGGGTGTCGGTCTCGACGGGGACGGCGCGGCGGGTGAGGGTGCGGGCACGCAGTTCGGGGAGGTGTTCGCGCAGGCGGGCCATGCGCAGGCTGTTTCCGGCGCCGGTCCAGATGATCGCGGCGAGGATGGCGGCGAGCAGGGCGTCGGTGACGGTGTCCATGCCGACGTTGTCCTCGGCGGTGGAGCCGAGGGCGCCGGACTGGGTGAGCAGGGGCAGTCCGATGAGGACGGTGATGGCGAGGGCGCGGCCGACCCAGGCGGCGGCGATGGTGCCGCTCATGGGGCGGCCGGTGATCTTCCAGACGACGGCGCGGAGCATGCGGCCGCCGTCGAGGGGCAGGCCGGGGAGCAGGTTGAAGGCGGCGACGATGAGGTTGGAGACCATGAGGCCGGCGAGGAGGACGCCGGGGACGGTGCCGGGTTCGACGGGCTGCAGGGCGAGGTAGAAGATCGCGGCGAGGGCGAGGGAGAGCAGTGGGCCGACGAAGGCGAGGACGAATTCGCGGCCGGGGGTCTCGGCTTCTTTCTCGATCTCGGAGGCGCCGCCGAAGAACTGGAGCTGGATGCGGCGTACCGGGAGTTTGAAGCGGAGGGCGGCGACGGTGTGGGCCAGTTCGTGGACGAGGACGGAGGCGTAGAAGGCGACGGCGAAGAAGAGGGAGACGAGGTAGCGGGCGGCGCCGAGTTCGGGGAGCACGCGGTCGAGCTGTCCGCCGAACACCCAGGTGATCAGTGCGGCGACGAGGAACCAGCTGGGGGCGACGTAGACGGGGACGCCGAAGGGCCGTCCCATGAGGATGCCGCCGCCGGGGTCCTTGGGGCGCTTCGGGGAGCGTCCTCGGCCGGGGGTGGCGGAGTGGGCGGTGGTGCGGGTGGGGGTGTGACTGTGCGGGTTCTGGGGGGTGGGGTGGGTGTCCGCGGGGGGTGCCTGGCGGTGGTCGGTGTGCGGCTGGGGGGTGGTTGGGCCGTCGGAGTGAGGGGGTGCCGGCCGGGGTGCGGGGTGGTTGTCCGCCGGAGTGTCGGGGCCGCCCGCCGGGGGCTGCGGGGTGCTCGGGTCGCCTGTGGCGGGCGGCTGGGTGGGGGCCGGTGTCGTGGCTCCGCCGCCGGGTGGGGGCGGGGTCGGCGGTCCGGTGGGGGCGGGGTGCTCGTCGCCGGGCGTGCCTGTGGCTGCGGTGGGTGCGGTGGGCCTGTGGCTGGACGACGTGTGCTCGTCATCGGGCCCCGGGGTCGCGGCGGTGGGTGCCGCGGGCTCGGTGGGGGGCTGTGCGGGACTGGGTGATTCCTCGCGGGGCGTGTCGTGGGGCGCCCCGTTGTTGCCGGGGCGCGGCTGTGCGCTCCCGCCGCTCTCGTCCACGCTGTCCCCTCGATCGATACGTCTCCCCGGCCCCGGTCGTGCCGGGTGGGAGGGTCCGGTGTCGATGGTATGCGGCCGTCGCGTCGCGTTCCGCCCCGGCACCCCTCTGTTCTGCCCGTGGTCGGGTCTTCCCCGGCCCGTCGGTGGGTGCTCGGGTCGGGCCGTGGCTGGGTCACTGTCAGTGGTGGGCCGTATGGTCTGTGGTCATGGAATCCAGCACCGACGGCGCCGCCGTGCCGTCCGCAGTGGCCGCCGCGCCCCCGGTTTCGCTGTCGCCGTCGCGCGCCGGCGATTTCATGCAGTGCCCGCTGCTGTACCGGTTCCGGGTGATCGACAAGCTGCCCGAGAAGCCGAGCGAGGCGGCCACGAGAGGCACGCTGGTGCACGCGGTGCTCGAGCGGTTGTTCGACGCACCCGCCGCCGAGCGGACCGCGCCGCGCGCCAAGGCGCTGCTGCCCGGCCAGTGGGACCGGCTGCGGGAGAGCAGACCGGAGGTCGTGGAGCTGTTCGCGGACGATCCGGACGGTGAGCGACTGGCGCGCTGGCTGGATGAGGCGGAGCGGCTCATCGAGCGCTGGTTCACGCTGGAGGATCCGACGCGTCTGGAGCCGGCCGAGCGCGAGCTGTTCGTGGAGGCGGAGCTGGAGTCGGGGCTGAGGCTGCGCGGGATCATCGACCGCGTCGACGTGGCGCCGACGGGTGAGGTGCGGATCGTCGACTACAAGACGGGCAAGGCGCCCCGGCCCGAGTACGCCGAGGGCGCGCTGTTCCAGATGAAGTTCTACGCCCTGGTGGTGTGGCGGCTGAAGAAAATCGTCCCGCGGCGGCTTCAGCTGGTGTATCTGGGCAGTGGAGACGTGCTGACGTATGACCCGGTCCTTGCCGACCTGGAGCGTGTGGAGCGCAAGCTGCTCGCGCTGTGGGAGGCGATCCGGGTGGCGACGGAGACGGGCGACTGGCGGCCGCGCCGCAGCAAGCTGTGCGGCTGGTGCGACCACCAGGGGGTGTGCCCGGAGTTCGGTGGCACTCCCCCGCCGTATCCGCTGCCGGTCCGCGCGGCCGCCGGTGTCCCGGCGGCGGCGCAGTCGCTGCCGGCTCAGCGGGTGGACGGCGCTCCGGACCCGGAGGTGTCCGCGTCGGTCAGGGTGCCCGAATCGGGCGGTGACGCGCAGGGCAGAATGGGGCCGGACTAGCGAAGGAGACTTACGTGGCCATCCGCGTCCTACTGGTCGACGACCAGCCGCTGCTGCGTACGGGCTTCCGGATGATTCTGGAGGCCGAGCAGGATCTCGCGGTCGTCGGTGAGGCCGGAGACGGCCTCCAGGCCCTCGACCAGGTGCGTGCCCTGCAGCCCGATGTGGTTCTGATGGACATCCGCATGCCTCGTATGGACGGCGTGGAGGCGACCCGGCAGATCACCGGGCCGGGGCGGGACGGCCCGGCGAAGGTGCTGGTGCTGACGACCTTCGATCTGGACGAGTACGTGGTGGAGGCGTTGCGTGCCGGTGCGAGCGGGTTCCTGCTCAAGGACGCGCCCGCCAACGAGCTGGTGCAGGCGATCCGGGTCGTCGCTGGGGGCGAGGCGATGCTCGCGCCGAGCATCACGAGGCGGCTGCTCGACAAGTACGCCACGCATCTGCCGTCCGGTGACGAGCCGGTGCCGGACACCCTGCACACCCTCACCGAGCGTGAGGTGGAGGTGCTGAAGCTGGTGGCGCGCGGGCTGTCCAACGCGGAGATCGCCGCCGATCTGTTCGTCAGCGAGACCACGGTCAAGACGCACGTCGGCCACGTCCTGACGAAGCTGGGGCTGCGGGACCGGGTGCAGGCGGCGGTGTACGCGTACGAGAGCGGGCTGGTGCGTCCCGGCGCCCAGTAGTCGGCGCACTGTGACGGTGAGGGCGCCCCTTGCGCGGGGGCGCCCTTCGTGCGTGTGGGGCCCGGCTCAGCCCTTGCTGATCTCCCAGAACCGGAACACGGTGGAGGCGTCGAGGCAGTACTCGAGTCCGTAGACGTTGTCCCGTGTGACGGCGTACTGCTTGGCCTGCCAGACGGGGATGACCGGGACGTCCTCGGCGACGATGTGCTGAAGGGTGCGGTATTCGTCGTCGGTGGCGGAGCGGTCGCTCTGGGCGGCCGTCTTGGGGATCAGTTCGCCCGTGATGGTGCTGTTGACGTAGTGGTTGTCCAGTACGTTGCCCTTGCCGAAGAACGGCGCGGTGAAGTTGTCGGGGTCGGGGTAGTCGGGCACCCAGCCCTTGACGTAGACCCCGTACTTGCCGGCCGCGATGTCCTTCTCGTACTGGTCGAAGGGAACGGACTTGACGCTCGCGTCGAACAGTCCGCTGTCGTTCAGCTGCCGGGCGATGGTGTTCAGTTCCTCGTCGGTGGCGGGCCCGTAGCGGGAGGGCGTCGACCAGAGGGTGAGCGTGACCTTGCCGGTGATGCCCTCGGCGCGGAGCGCGGCGGCCGCCTTGGTCCTGGAGGGGCGGGCGCCGTAGGTGTCGAAGAAGGACGTGTCGTGGCCGGTGATGCCGGCCGGGATGATCGAGTACAGGGGCGTCGCGGTGTCGCTGTAGACCTTGTTGACGAGGGCCTCGCGGTCGAGGAGGTAGGCGATGGCCTTGCGGACGCCGAGCTTGCCGGTGACCGGGTCGTCCATGTTGAAGACGAGGTGCTGGACTTCGGCGCTGGAGCCCTCGACGACCTCGATGCCCTTGCCGGTGGAGGTGTCCTTGTCGATGCCGGCGATGTCGGCCGCGGCCAGGCCCCGGTAGGCGAGGTCGATCTTCCGGCCCAGGAGGGCGTTCTTCAGGGCGGACTGGTCGCCGTGGAAGAGGGTCAGGGTGATGCCGGAGTTGTGCACCTTGGCGGTGCCCTGGTACTGCGGGTTGACGGAGAAGACGGCCTTGTCCTTGCCGAAGGAGTCCAGCTTGTAGGGGCCGGAGCCGACCGCCTTGCCGTCCGTGCGCAGCTTGTCCGCGAGGTAGGCGTTGTGGTCGACGATGGAGCCGGCGCCGGAGGCTATCTTGCTGGGGAAGGTGGCGTCGGCGTACTTCAGTTTGAAGACGACGGTCTTGGTGTCCGGTGTCTCGACCGAGCCGAGCATGGGGAACATGATGGCGGGGCCGGCCGAGTCGTTGATCTTCAGCATGCGGTCGAAGGAGAACTTGACGTCCTTCGAGGTGAGCGGGTCACCGTTGCTGAACTTCAGCCCGTCCCTGAGGGTGCAGGAGTAGACCTTGGTCTGCGTGTCCGTGAACGTGCACTCCCTGGCGGCTTCCGGCTCCGGTTCCGTGCCGCCCTTGGGGAAGCCCAGCAGTGACTGGAAGACATTGTTGAACAGCAGCCAGGACCCCGGGTCGTAGCCGGAGGCCGGGTCGGTGGCCAGGACGTCGTCGGACATCCCCACCACCACGGAGGAGCCGGTGCCCGAGGAGTCGTCGGTCGAGGTGCCGCATCCGGTGAGCAGGCCGGCGGCCAGCCCCGTCGCTATGGACAGAACCGGCCACTGGGTGCGCATGTTCACGTGCATGTGCCTTGTCTTCGGTTGTCGTTCGCCCCGGACTCCGCGCGTTCCGGGCCGTGCGGAAGTTCCCGGATCGTACCGCGAACGCGGCAGGCCCCGGGCGTGTGCCCGGGAGCCTTGAAGAACCGCTGGTCACATGGTCGGCGGGAAACCGCCCGGCTGACCGGTCAGCTGCCGACGCCGCGGCTGAGCTCCCACAGCTGCAGGGTGGAGGAGGAGTTCATCGCGTACTCGCTGCCGGTGATGTCGTCGCGGGTGGCGACGTACTGCTTGCCCTGCCACAGCGGCAGGATCGGCACGTCGTCGGCGACGATGTCCTGCATGTCGGTGAGGCTCTTCGACGCGGTGAGGCGGTCCGCCTCGCGGCGGGACTGCGGGATCAGCGTGTTGATGATCTCGGGGTTGGCGTACGGGGATCCAAGGGTGTTGTCCTTGTCGAGGAACGGCGCGAGGTAGTTGTCGGCATCCGCGAAGTCCGGGAACCAGCCCATGCCGTAGACGTCGTACGCGCCCTTCTTCTCGGCCGGGCGAAACTTGTCCCAGGGGGTGCCCTGGACGGTGACGTCGAACAGACCGCTGGCGTTGAGCTGCTGCTTGAGCACCTCGAACTCCTTGGCGGTGGCCTGGCCGTAGTGGTCGGTCGTGTAGTGCAGCGTCAGCTTGACCGGGGTGGTGATACCCGCCTTGGACAGCAGGGTGCGGGCCTTGCCCACGCTGGGGTTGCCGTACTTGTTGAAGAACGAGTTGGAGTGGCCGGTGATGGTGGCGGGGACGAGCGAGAACAGGGGCTCGGCCTCGGTGCCGTACACCTTGGAGACCAGCTCGCCGCGGTTGATGACCTGTGCCATGGCCTGGCGGACGGCCTTGCTCTTCACCGTGGGGGCGTCGGTGTTGAAGGCCAGGTAGCGGATCTCGAGGCCCGGCATCTCCACCAGGTTGACGTTGCCACTGGTGTCGTTCTGGAGCTTGCGGATCTGGTCCGGGTCCATCGTGCGGGTCATGACGTCGATGTCGCCCTTGTCGAGGGCGGAGCCCATCGCGTCGGCGTCGGGGAACGACTCGAGGACGACCTTGTCGTTCTTCGGCGTCAGCAGGCCCTTGTAGTTGGGGTTCTTGGTGAAGGTGGCCTTGACCAGCTCGTTGTTCTTGACCTCGGCCTGCATCGTGTACGGCCCGGAGCCGTCGATGTCGAAGCCGTCGCGGAGCTTGTTCTTCTCGTAGCCCTTGGGGTCGACGATGCCGGCGACCGGCGTCGACAGCTTGAACGGGAAGGTGGCGTCCGCGGTCTTGAGGTGGAAGATGACTTCGTTGTCACCCTGCGTCTCGACGGTGTCGATGGTGGACAGCAGGGCGAAGACGCCGCTGTCGGCCTTGAGGGCGCGGGCGCGGTCGATGGAGTACTTCACGTCGGCCGCGGTCACCGGGTCGCCGTTGGCGAACTTCAGGTCCTTGCGCAGCTTGCAGGCGTAGCGCTCGTTGCCGGTGTCGGTGAAGCCGCAGCTCTCGGCGGCCTCGGGCTGCGGCTCGCCGTCGCCGCGGGGCTGCACCATCAGCGTCTGCACGGTCTGCCGGAGGATGTTCCAGGAGCCGACGTCGTAGGCGTACGCCGGGTCGACGGGGGCGGGGGCGTCACTTGAGGCGATGAACCGGTCGGTGGTGCCGACGACGATGGCGTCACCGCTCTTGCCCCCGCTGCTGGACCCGCCGCAGGCAGCGAGGACGGGGGTGAGCAGACCGGCGACGGCCGGCAGCACCAAAGTCTTGCGGTTCATGCTCGAGTTTCTCCAGAGCTGTTGGGTCCGTGTATCCGGCATGCATGGGTGGTGCGGCGGATCACGGGGAAGTGGTGATGTTCTCGCGCTGAGATTAGTCCGCACCTGCACGAGGGCTGACAGCCACCGGAGTTGAGTTCCCATCACGCTGTGAAACCGGCTGTGAACGGACCGGAAAACCGGTCGGGGGAAGGATTCGTGCAGCGTTTCACCAATCGGGACACAAGGGCACGTCGGGGCCGCCTGAATGGGGTGGAACAGCATACGCCGAGCCCGCTGTCAACCCCTCCGAATGTGGGGAACGTCACATACTGACGGGCGCTCACTGCCCCGGAATTCACTCGCCCGGGCCGGTATTAATTCATTCGGCTGGACAGCCGGAAGTAATCCGTCCATTCGCTCTGCACGCTGAGTGAAGGATCAGCGCATGTGCGTCATCAAACGCGCGCCACCAAACGCTGCAGAAATGGCAGGTCGACCTCTTCGAGCGAGGTGACCACGGTGCGGCGGGCGGCCGGTTCGATGGGGGCGACCGAGGGCACGGCCACCACGCGGCAGCCCGCGGCCTCGGCGGCCGCCACTCCGGTCAGCGTGTCCTCGATGACCGCGCACCGCGTGGGGTCGGCGCCGAGGCCGGCGGCGGCCCGCAGATACGGGTCGGGGAACGGCTTGGTGCGCTCGACCTCGTCGCCGGCGACGGTCAGGGCGAAGTACTGCGGGCCGACGGAGGCCAGGATGCGGTCGATGATGCGCCGGTGGGAGGCGGAGACCAGGGCGGTGGGGATGTCGTGGGCCGCGAGTTCGGCCAGGAGTCGTGCGGCGCCAGGCATCAGGGGCAGTCTGCGGTCGATACGGTTCTCGAACCCGTCGTTGAGCAGGACGGTGAGTTCGTCGAGGGTGATGTCCGCGCCGGTGGCCTCGATCAGGAATCCCGCGCTGCGCGTCATGGGACCGCCGACCACGACATGGCGCCAGGAATCGTCGAGCGTGTGGCCGAGGCCGGCGAAGACGTCGACTTCGACGTCCCACCAGAACCCCTCGGTGTCCACGAGGGTGCCGTCCATATCGAGGAGCACGGCCTGCAGGGCGGAGCCTTCGGCCGTACGGGTTCCGAGTGCGGGAACCGTGGTGGTCATCCGGCATACCTCCTTCAAGGGACGACCAGGCCGGTTCCCGGGAAGGGAACCGGCCTGCGGTGGATCGACCAGTGTACGACGCACGTGGGAAAAGTGCCTCTCGGTGCGGGGGCGCCACGCCGTGCGGGCGTAGGAGGACCTGCGGAGGCCGCCGGGCGGCACCCACCCGACCACCAGGACGCCCGGGGCGCTCGGCAGCGAGGGAAGACGCTCCGACGGGGCTCGCCGGGGCACACCCCGCCCGCGCCGGAAGACGCGCCACGGGGGCCGCCGGGGCCCGCGGACGGACGCTACCGCGCGTTGAAGTACTTGGCCTCCGGGTGGTGGATCACGATCGCGTCCGTGGACTGCTCCGGATGCAGCTGGAACTCCTCGGAGAGGTGGACGCCGATCCGCTCCGGCTCCAGGAGCTGGGCGATCTTCGCGCGGTCCTCCAGGTCGGGGCAGGCGCCGTAGCCGAGGGAGAAGCGGGCACCGCGGTACTTCAGGGCGAACATGTCTTCCATGTCGGCGGGGTCCTCGCCCGCGAAGCCCAGCTCGGCGCGCACGCGCGCGTGCCAGTGCTCGGCGAGCGCCTCCGCCAACTGCACGGACAGGCCGTGCAGTTCGAGGTAGTCGCGGTAGGAGTTCGACTCGAACAGTCGCGCGGTCTCCTCGCCGATCCTCGAGCCGACGGTGACGACCTGGAAGCCGACGACGTCCCTCTCCCCCGACTCCTCCGCACGGAAGAAGTCGGCCAGGCACAGCCGGCGGCCGCGGCGCTGGCGCGGGAAGGTGAACCGGGTGCGCTCGTTGCCCTCCTCGTCCAGGATGATCAGGTCGTCGTCCTTGGACACGCAGGGGAAGTAGCCGTAGACGACGGCCGCTTCGAGGAGGTTCTCGGTCTGCAGCCGGTCCAGCAGGCCGCGCAGCCGGGGCCGGCCCTCGGTCTCGACCAGCTCCTCGTACGTCGGCCCCTCGCCGGTGCGGGTCTGCTTCAGGCCCCACTGGCCCTTGAACAGCGCGCCTTCGTCCAGCCAGGAGGCGTACTCCTTGAGCGGGATGCCCTTGACGATGCGGGTGCCCCAGAAGGGCGGGGTGGGCACGCGGTTGTCGGTGGCGACGTCGGAGCGGACGTGCCCTTCCTCGGGCCGCTCCTCGATCTCCACGGTGGCCGCGCGCACCCGCCGCTGCCGCAGCTCCGGCAGCTTCGCCCCGGGCACGCCCCGCTTGACCCCGATCAGGGCGTCCATCAGCCGCAGGCCCTCGAACGCGTCGCGGGCGTAGCGGACCTCGCCCTCGTACAGCTCGTGCAGATCCTGCTCGACGTAGGCGCGGGTGAGAGCGGCGCCGCCGAGGATGACCGGGTAGGTGGCGGCCAAGCCGCGCTGGTTGAGCTCCTCCAGGTTCTCCTTCATGATCACCGTGGACTTGACCAGGAGCCCGGACATGCCGATGACGTCGGCCTTGTGCTCCTCGGCGGCCTCCAGGATCGCGGAGACGGGCTGCTTGATGCCGAGGTTGACGACGTTGTAGCCGTTGTTGGACAGGATGATGTCGACGAGGTTCTTGCCGATGTCGTGCACGTCGCCGCGCACGGTGGCGAGCACGATGGTGCCCTTGCCGGCCTCGTCGGTCTTCTCCATGTGCGGCTCGAGGTAGGCGACCGCGGACTTCATCACCTCGGCGGACTGCAGTACGAACGGCAGCTGCATCTGGCCGGAGCCGAACAGCTCGCCGACGACCTTCATGCCGTCGAGCAGGGTCTCGTTGACGATGGCGAGGGCCGGGCGCTGCTGAAGGGCCTCGTCGAGGTCGGCTTCCAGGCCGTTGCGCTCGCCGTCGATGATCCGCCGCTTCAGGCGCTCCTCGAGCGGCAGCGCGGCCAGTTCCTCGGCCTTGCCCGCCTTAAGGGACTTGGCGGTGGCGCCCTCGAACAGCGCCATCAGCTTCTGCAGCGGGTCATAGCCCTCGCCGCGGCGGTCGTGGATCAGGTCCAGGGCCGTCCGCACCTCTTCCTCGCTGAACCGGGCGATCGGCAGGATCTTCGAGGCGTGCACGATCGCCGAGTCCAGTCCGGCCTTGACGCACTCGTCGAGGAAGACGGAGTTGAGCAGGATACGGGCGGCCGGGTTGAGGCCGAAGGAGATGTTCGACAGGCCCAGCGTGGTCTGCACCTGGGGGTGGCGCTTCTTCAGCTCACGGATGGCCTCGATGGTGGCGAGGCCGTCCTTGCGGGACTCCTCCTGCCCGGTGCAGATGGTGAAGGTCAGGCAGTCGATGAGGATGTCGTCCTCACGGATGCCCCAGTTCGCCGTCAGGTCGGCGATCAGCCGCTCGGCGATCTCCACCTTCTTCTCAGCGGTGCGGGCCTGGCCCTCCTCGTCGATGGTCAGCGCGATCAGCGCCGCCCCGTGCTCCCTGGCGAGCCGGGTGACCTTCACGAAACGGGACTCGGGGCCGTCGCCGTCCTCGTAGTTCACCGAGTTGATGACCGCACGGCCGCCGAGCTTCTCCAACCCGGCCCGCAGGACGTCGACTTCGGTGGAGTCCAGGACGATCGGCAGCGTGGAGGCGGTGGCGAAGCGGCCGGCCAGCTCCTCCATGTCGGCGACTCCGTCGCGGCCCACGTAGTCGACGCACAGGTCGAGCATGTGGGCGCCCTCGCGGATCTGCTCCCGGGCCATCTCCACACAGTCGTCCCAGCGGCCCTCCAGCATGGCTTCCCGGAACTTCTTCGACCCGTTGGCATTCGTGCGCTCGCCGATCGCCAGGTAGGAGGTGTCCTGGCGGAACGGCACCGACTGGTACAGCGATGCCGCACCGGGCTCGGGCTGCGGGCGCCGCTCGGGCGGGGTGAGGTCACGGACCCGCTCGACGACCTGGCGCAGGTGCTCCGGCGTCGTACCGCAGCAGCCGCCGACCAGGGACAGGCCGTACTCGGTGACGAACGTCTCCTGGGCGTCGGCCAGCTGGGGGGCGGTCAGCGGGTAGTGCGCGCCGTCCTTGGTCAGCTCGGGCAGGCCGGCGTTCGGCATGCACGACAGCGGGATACGGGAGTGGCGGGCGAGGTAGCGCAGGTGCTCGCTCATCTCGGCCGGGCCGGTGGCGCAGTTCAGGCCGATCATGTCGATGCCGAGCGGCTCCAGCGCGGTCAGTGCGGCGCCGATCTCAGAGCCGAGCAGCATCGTGCCGGTCGTCTCGACGGTGACCGACACGATCAGCGGGACCTCGTACCCGGCCGTCTCCATCGCACGGCGGGCGGCGATGACGGAGGCCTTGGTCTGCAGCAGGTCCTGGGTGGTCTCCACCAGCAGGGCGTCGGCGCCGCCGGCGAGCAGGCCCTCGGCGTTGCGCTGGTAGGCGTCGCGGAGGCCGGTGAAGGTGGTGTGGCCGAGGGTGGGCAGCTTGGTGCCGGGGCCGATGGAGCCCAGCACCCAGCGCTGGCGCCGGTCGCGCGCGGTGAACTCGTCGGCCGTCTCGCGGGCGATGCGGGCGCCGGCCTCGGACAGTTCGGCGACCCGCTCGGCGATGTCGTACTCGCCGAGAGCGGTGAGGTTGGCGCCGAAGGTGTTGGTCTCGACGCAGTCGACGCCCGCGTCGAAGTAGGCGGCGTGCACCGTGCGGACGATGTCCGGGCGGGTGACGTTGAGGATCTCGTTGCAGCCCTCGAGGCCCTGGAAGTCCTCCAGCGTCGGGTCCTGGGCCTGGAGCATCGTGCCCATGGCGCCGTCGGCCACCACGACGCGGGTGGCGAGGGCTTCCCGGAGGGCTTCGGTTCGGGTCCGGCTGTCGGTGGGGGCGGACGAAAGGGACGGGTTCGGCAACGAGGCCATGAAAGATGCTCCCTGGAGTGCGACGGCTGTCGGCTTTGCGTCTCCCTGGACCTTCCCACGGAAGACGCACGCGGCCAGGGTAGCCCGGAGCACGCCGTACGGTCAGGGGCGTCCACGGGGCGGGACGGGCGGGGCCCCGCATGGCCTCTGCGGGGATTTCCGCCGAACGGATGGCGACCACCCATTAGCGGGAGGTCGGCAAAGACCGGTAGTGTTCGGCATTGCCGAACGGCGTGTAACTCAGCCGACGGTCGAAGTGGACGGAGGGCAGGACGGCGATGGCACGGAACATCCAGTCGCTCGAACGGGCGGCCGCGATGCTGCGGCTGCTCGCGGGCGGCGAGCGACGGCTCGGCCTGTCGGACATCGCCTCATCCCTGGGCCTCGCCAAGGGTACGGCCCACGGCATACTCCGCACGCTCCAGCAGGAGGGGTTCGTCGAGCAGGACACGGCCTCCGGCCGCTACCAGCTCGGGGCGGAGCTGCTGCGCCTGGGGACCACCTACCTGGACGTGCACGAGCTGCGGGCGCGCACCCTGGTGTGGACGGACGACCTGGCCCGCTCCAGCGGGGAGAGCGTCTACCTCGGGGTCCTGCACCAGCAGGGCGTCCTGATCGTGCACCACGTGTTCCGGCCCGACGACAGCCGGCAGGTCCTGGAGATCGGGGCCATGCAGCCGCTGCACTCCACGGCCCTGGGCAAGGTGCTGTCGGCGTACGACCCGGTCGCGCACAGTGAGGCGCTGGAGGCCGACCGCAAGGCGTTCACCGACCGGACCGTGTGCGACCCGGACGACTTCGAGCACGTCCTCGACCTCACCCGGGCGCGCGGGTACGCGGCCGACGTGGAGGAGACGTGGACCGGGGTGGCCTCGGTCGCCGCCCCCATCCACGACCGGAGGCGGATGCCGGTGGGCGCCGTGGGCATCACGGGCGCCGTGGAGCGCGTGTGCCTGGACGGGGAACTGCGCCCGGAGCTGATCGCGGCGGTGCGCGACTGCGCCCGCGCGGTGTCGCGGGACCTGGGCGCCGGACGGTTCTGAGCCTCGCGGCCACCACGGGCCCCGTCCTCCCCGAAACCCCGCACTCCCGGAAACCGGTACGGCATTGCCGTACCGGGCCCTCGGCCTGCCCGGGTGCGGGTGCGGCCACCGCCAAACGTGCCTGTTCGCACGCGGTGCGCACGCATCGAGAAGGTCGTGGGCACATGTCGATCAGTAACGATCCCGCTTCGTGCAACAGGACTCTTGACGACCCTGCGAACAGGAAGCAAGACTCCCGTCCATCGGTCGGCATTGTCGAACACCTACCGGCAATACGCGCTAGAGTCTGACAACGCCAAGGGCCGGCATCGCTCTCACCCCCGAGGGCGCGGACCACCGGAGGGACCCGGGGTTCGCCTTCCCCTGGACGAAGGACAAAGGAGTCGCGGGTGTCCAGCTCCGACATCTTCATCGGCGAGACCATCGGTACCGCCATACTCATTCTGCTCGGCGGCGGCGTGTGCGCCGCCGTGACGCTGAAGGCCTCCAAGGCCCGTAACGCCGGTTGGCTCGCCATCGCGTTCGGGTGGGGTTTCGCCGTTCTGACGGCGGTCTACACCTCCGCACCGCTCTCCGGTGCACACCTGAACCCGGCCGTGACCCTCGCACTCGCCATCAAGACCGGCGACTGGAGCAACCTCCCGGTCTACTGGGCGGGACAGCTGCTCGGCGCGATGATCGGTGCGACGCTGGTGTGGGTCGCCTACGCGGGCCAGTTCCAGGCCCACCTCACCGACAAGGAGATCGTGGGCGGGCCGGGCGCGCAGGCCACCACCGCCAAGGCGGTCGAGGCCCAGGAAAAGGGCGCCGGCCCCGTGCTCGGCATCTTCTCCACCGGCCCGGAGATCCGGAACACGGTGCAGAACCTCGCCACGGAGATCATCGGCACGATCGTGCTGGTGCTCGCGGTCCTCACGCAGGGCCTCAACGACAAGGGCAACGGTCTGGGCACCCTGGGCGCCCTGATCACCTCGCTGGTCGTGGTCTCGATCGGCCTCTCCCTGGGCGGACCGACGGGCTACGCGATCAACCCGGCCCGTGACCTCGGTCCGCGCATCGTGCACGCCCTTCTCCCCCTGCCCAACAAGGGCGGCTCCGACTGGGGCTACGCCTGGATCCCGGTCGTCGGTCCGCTGGTCGGCGCGGCGATCGCCGCAGGCATCTACAACGTCGCTTTTGCTTGAGATCGAGTGAGCTGTACAAGGCTCCCGCACATCAGCACCGCGCCGTAAAGACAGCCCCTTTTAACCATGGAACTCCAGGAGCACACCGTGACCGACGCACACACCGCCGGCCCCTTCATCGCCGCCATCGACCAGGGCACGACCTCTTCGCGCTGCATCATCTTCGACCGGGACGGCCGGATCGTCTCCGTCGACCAGAAGGAGCACGAGCAGATCTTCCCGAAGCCGGGCTGGGTGGAGCACAACGCCACCGAGATCTGGACCAACGTCCAGGACGTCGTGGCCGGAGCCGTCGAGAAGGCCGGCATCACCAGAGACGACATCAAGGCCATCGGCATCACCAACCAGCGCGAGACGACCGTGCTGTGGGACAAGAACACCGGTGAGCCCGTCCACAACGCCATCGTCTGGCAGGACACCCGCACCGACGCGCTGTGCAAGGAGCTCGGCCGCAACGTCGGCCAGGACCGCTTCCGCCGCGAGACCGGCCTGCCGCTGGCCTCGTACTTCGCGGGTCCCAAGGCCCGCTGGCTGCTCGACAACGTGGAGGGCCTGCGGGAGCGCGCCGATGCGGGCGACATCCTCTTCGGCACCATGGACACCTGGGTCATCTGGAACCTGACCGGCGGTGTCAACGGGGGCCACCACGTCACCGACGTGACCAACGCCTCCCGCACCCTGCTGATGAACCTGCACACGATGCAGTGGGACGAGAAGATCGCCGAGTCCATCGGCGTCCCGCTCGCGATGCTGCCCGAGATCCGCTCCTCCGCCGAGGTCTACGGCGAGATCACCGGCGGCCGCCTCGGCGAGCTGCTCGGCGGCATCCCGGTGGCCTCCGCGCTCGGCGACCAGCAGGCGGCCCTGTTCGGCCAGACCTGCTTCTCCGAGGGCGAGACCAAGTCCACCTACGGCACCGGCACCTTCATGGTGATGAACACCGGTGACAAGATCATCAACTCCTACTCGGGCCTGCTGACCACGGTCGGCTACCAGATCGGCGACAACAAGCCGGTCTACGCCCTGGAGGGCTCGATCGCGGTCACCGGCTCCCTGGTGCAGTGGATGCGGGACCAGATGGGCCTGATCAAGACCGCCGCCGAGATCGAGACCCTCGCGCTCTCGGTCGAGGACAACGGCGGCGCCTACTTCGTGCCGGCCTTCTCCGGTCTGTTCGCCCCGTACTGGCGCTCCGACGCCCGCGGTGTGATCGCCGGTCTGACCCGGTACGTCACCAAGGCGCACCTCGCGCGCGCCGTCCTGGAGGCCACCGCCTGGCAGACGCGGGAGATCGCCGACGCCATGACCAAGGACTCGGGTGTCGAGCTGGCGACCCTCAAGGTCGACGGCGGCATGACCTCCAACAACCTGCTGATGCAGACGCTCTCGGACGTCTTGGACGCGCCGGTGGTGCGCCCGATGGTCGCCGAGACCACCTGCCTCGGCGCCGCCTACGCCGCCGGTCTGGCCGTCGGCTTCTGGACCAGCACCGACGACCTGCGCGCCAACTGGCGGCGGGCCGCCGAGTGGACGCCCCACATGGACGCGGAGACCCGCGACCGTGAGTACAAGAACTGGCTCAAGGCCGTCGAGCGGACCATGGGCTGGATCGAACACGAGGAGTAATTCGCGATGACCACCCTGCAGAGTGTTCCGGCTCTGGGGACCCACCCGGCCCACGGCTCCAACCCGAGCCGTGCCGAGACCCAGGAGCAGTTGTCCAGGGCGACCTACGACCTCCTGGTGATCGGCGGCGGGATCCTGGGCATCTCCACGGCCTGGCATGCCGCGCAGTCGGGCCTCAGGGTGGCTCTGGTGGACGCCGGCGACTTCGCCGGCGCCACCTCCTCCGCCTCCTCCAAGCTGCTCCACGGCGGTCTGCGCTACCTGCAGACCGGCGCGGTGAAGCTGGTGGCGGAGAACCACTTCGAGCGCCGTGCGGTCTCCCGTCAGGTGGCCCCCCACCTGGCGAACCCGCTCACGTTCTACCTCCCCGTGTACAAGGGCGGGCCGCACGGCGCGGCGAAGCTCGGGGCGGGCGTCTTCGCCTACTCCGCGCTGTCGGCGTTCGGCGACGGCATAGGCCACCTGCTGTCGCCGGCCAAGGCGGCGCAGGACGTGCCGGAGCTGCGCACCGAGAACCTCAAGGCCGTGGCCGTCTACGGCGACGACCAGATGAACGACGCGCGCATGGCGCTGATGACGGTTCGTGCGGCCGTCGACGCGGGCGCCGTCGTCCTGAACCACGCCGAGGTCACCGGGCTGCGCTTCACCAAGGGCCGGGTCACCGGCGCCGAGCTGCGCGACCGGGTCTCGGGCGAGGAGTTCGGTGTGGACGCGCGGCTGGTGCTGAACGCGACCGGGCCGTGGGTCGACCACCTGCGTCGTATGGAGGACCCGAACGCGGCGCCGTCCATCCGGCTGTCCAAGGGCGTGCACCTGGTCCTCAAGCGCACCTCCCCCTGGAAGGCGGCGCTGGCGACCCCGATCGACAAGTACCGGATCACCTTCGCCCTCCCGTGGGAGGACATGCTGCTGCTCGGCACGACCGACGAGGAGTACGAGGGCGACCCGGCCGAGGTAGCGGTCAACGAGAAGGACATCGCCCAGATCCTGGACGAGGCCGCCTTCTCCGTCCGCGACCAGCAGCTGCGGCGGGAGCTGATCACCTACTCGTTCGCCGGCCTCAGGGTGCTGCCGGGCGGTCCCGGCGACACCGCCAAGGCCAAGCGGGAGACCGTGGTGACCGAGGGCAAGGGCGGCATGCTGTCCGTCGCGGGCGGCAAGTGGACCACGTTCCGGCACATCGGCCGTACGGTCATGCAGAAGCTGGAGTCGCTGCCGGGTCACCCGCTGGGTGACGACTTCGAGCCGATCTCCTCGCTCCCGAAGAAGCTGCCGCTGCCGGGCATCGCCAACCCGCGCGCGGTCGCGCACCGGCTCGTCGTGGACGGCCCGGCGCCCGGCCCGCGCATGGCGCCCGACACGGCCAAGCACCTGGCGACCCACTACGGTTCGCTGGCCTTCGACATCGCGCGGCTGGCCAACGACGACCCGGAGCTGGGCGAGCGCGTCCACCCGGACGCCCCGGAGATCTGGGCGCAGGTCGTCTACGCCCGGGACCACGAGTGGGCCGAGAAGGTGGACGACGTGCTGCGCCGCCGCACCACCCTGACGATCCGCGGCCTGGCCACGGACGAGGTGCGCGGCAAGGTGCAGGACCTGCTCGACAAGAAGTAGGTCGAGGCGCGGGCCCCACCGGGTCCCACACAGCGAGGGGCGGCTTCCCGCACGGAGCCGCCCCTTTCGTGTGCGCGTTTCCTGTGCGCGACTCCGGGCTGCGTACGGTGTTCGTACATCCGTCCCCCTGGAGTCGCCGCATGACGCAGGAGCTGTCCCCCATCGCCCGCATCCGACGCACCGGGCTGCCGCCGTACGCCGTGGTCGTGGGCGACCCGGCGCGTGTCGCGACCGTCGCCGCGCTGCTGGAGGGGGCCGAGGAGGTCTCGTACCACCGCGAGTACCGGGTGTTCACCGGGAGTTGGAAGGGCCTGCCGGTGACGGTGGCCTCGCACGGGGTGGGCGCGCCGGGCGCGATCCTGCTGTTCCAGGAGCTGGCGGACGCGGGGATCCACACCGTCCTGCGGTTCGGCACGGCGGGCGCGATGAGGCCGGGGATCGGCGACGGCGACCTGGTGATCGCGGAGGCGGCCGTGCGCGACGACGGGGTCACCCAGCAGTTGCTGCCGCCGGAGTACCCGGCGGTGGCCGCGCCCGAGGCGGTCTTCGCCCTCCAGCGCGCGGCGCGCGAGGCGGGGGTGCCGCATCACCGGGGGATCGTCTGGACGCGGGCGGCGTTCCAGCCGGGACTGATCCCGCTCGACGCCTATGACGGGGCGGGTCTGGTGGCGATCGAGATGGAGCTGTCCGCGCTGCTGGTGACCGCCTCGCTGCGCGGGCTGGTCGCCGGTGGGGTGCTCGTGGTGGACGGCGTCAACGCCGATGAACTCGTCGACGAGGCGTCCCCGTTCTCGGCGGGCGCCTACGACCCGCACCGCGAGGTCGTCGCCCGGGGCGTGGAGCGCGGCGCGGTGGTCTCGCTGGAGGCGCTGCGGCTGCTGGCGGAGGGGGAGGCGGGATGAGCGAGCCCGTCGATCTGCTGGTGCACGGCGGTGACGTCCTGACGGTCGACGACGCAGGAACCGTGGTCCGGAAGGGCGCCGTCGCCGTCCGGGACGGGGTGATCATCGCGGTCGGGCCGGCCGGGGAGCTGCGGGCCCGGTACGCGGCGGAGGAGGAGATCGACGCCGGGGGCTGTCTGGTCCTGCCGGGCCTGGTCAACGCCCATACACACCTGGCGATGACGCTGCTGCGCGGCAGCGCCGACGACGTCACCCTGCAGGGCTTCCTGGAGCGAGTGCTGCGCCGGGAGGCCGAGCTGCTGTCGCCGGAGCACGTGGCGGCGGGGGTGCGGGCGGCCGTCGCCGAGAGCGTACGGGCCGGGGTGACCTCGGCGCTGGACATGTACTGGTTCCACGAGGCGGCCGAGCGAGTGGCGCTGGAGGCGGGCTGGCGGCTGCTGGCCGGGCCCACCTTCGTGGACGTCCCGGACTCCCCCGACGGCAGGGCATACGGGGAGCGCATGGAGTGGGCGCGCCGGGACCTGGCTGCGCGGACCGGGGAGCGGCCGGGGTTCCGGCCGGTCGTGTTCGCGCACTCCGCCTACACCCTGAGCCCGGATCAGCTGACCGGGATCGCCGCGCTGGCACGGGAGTTCGGGGCGCTGTTGCACCTGCACGCCGCGGAGAACGCGACGGAGGTCGCCACCGTGGAGACGCGGTACGGCAGGCGGCCGGTGGAGCTGCTGGACTCGATCGGCGTGCTCGGCCCCGATGTGCTGCTCGCGCACGCCGTCGATCTGACCGGCCCGGAGATCGCCGCGCTGGCGCGTACGGGGACGGCGGTCGCGCACTGCCCGGTGTCCAACCTCAAGCTGGGCTGCGGGATCGCGCCGGTGCCGCGGCTGCTGGACGCGGGTGTGACCGTCGGGCTCGGCACGGACGGGGCGGTCAGCTCCAACACGCTGGACGTGTTCGACGCGATGCGGCAGGCGGCGCTGGTGCACAAGGCCTCCGGTGACCCCACCGCGGTGGGTGCCGAACAGGCGGTGCGGATGGCGACGATCGAGGGCGCCCGCGCACTGGGGCTCGGGGATCGGCTGGGCTCGCTGGAGGCGGGCAAGCGGGCCGACCTGATCGTGGTCGACGTCGGCCGGCCGCACTTGCGTCCCCGGCACGACGTGTGGGCGACGCTCGCGTACGCGGCGCACTCCGCGGACGTGCGGGACACGGTCGTCGACGGGCGGATCCTGATGCGGGACCGAGCGCTGACGACGCTCGACGAGGCGGCGGCGCTGGCGGAGCTGGAGGCGGTGGGCTGAGCGGCCCACAGCGAGCCCACGGCGAGCGGCCCACGGCGCGACCCCGGCGAGCGGCCCCCTGTGTTTCGTGAGGTGACATGGGAAATCCTGGTTCCGTTCGGCCCGCTGACCCCCATAATGACGCCGAGACATCGGATGTCTGAGCACCTGGGAGGCACGCCATGGCAGTCACCGACGAGGCGATCGAGAAGATCAAGGAAATGATCGTCTCCGGTGCGCTGCGCCCGGGCGACCGCCTGCCCAAGGAGAGCGAGCTGGCCGCGGAGCTGGGGCTGTCACGCAACTCCCTGCGCGAGGCCGTGCGCGCCCTGTCGCTGATCCGCATCCTGGACGTGCGGCAGGGCGACGGCACCTATGTCACGAGCCTCGACCCAAAGCTGCTGCTGGAGGCGATGAGCTTCGTCGTGGACTTCCACCGCGACGACACCGTGCTGGAGTTCCTCGCGGTGCGCCGCATCCTGGAGCCGGCCGCGACGGCCATGGCGGCCTCCCGCATCAGCGAGCAGCAGCTGGACGCGCTGACCGCCCAGTTGGACAAGCTCGGCCCCGAACCCTCGGTGGAGGAGCTGGTCGCCTCCGATCTGGAGTTCCACCGGGGGATCGTGCAGAGCTCCGGCAACTCGGTGCTGTGCTCCCTGCTCGACGGCCTGTCCGGGCCCACCACCCGGGCCCGTATCTGGCGCGGCCTCACCCAGGAGGACGCGGTCGGCCGCACCCTGCGCGAGCACCGCGCGATCCTCGGCGCCCTGCGCGACCGCGACGCCGAGGCGGCCCGGTCCTGGGCGACCGTGCACATCGCGTCCGTCGAGCAGTGGCTGCGCTCGACCCTGTGAGGCCCCACCGGTGTGGGCCGCCCGTGCGGCGTGCCGGACCGGTAGGCGATCATGGGTGTTCGACGGCCCCGGACGGGGCAGTCATCCGTTCACTCCCCCGTGGCAGGGGACTGCGGGCGCCCCCGCCGCACGCCGTAAGGTTGGGGCGTACGTGAGGGAACGTCGGAAGGAGGCGCTGGGTGATCGAGCTCGAGGGGGTTCCCGAGCTGATCGACCCGGTCATGGTGGCCGCGTTCGAGGGCTGGAACGATGCCGGCGACGCCGCCTCCACCGCGGTCGCGCATCTGGACAGGGAATGGAAGGGCGAGGTCTTCGCGGCGCTGGACGCCGAGGACTACTACGACTTCCAGGTGAACCGCCCCACAGTGTTCATGGAGGCCGGGGTCCGCAAGATCACCTGGCCCACGACCCGGCTCTCGGTGGTCCGCGTCGGCGGTGAGAAGCCCCGCGACCTGGTGCTGGTCCGCGGCATCGAACCGTCGATGCGCTGGCGCTCGTTCTGCAACGAGCTGCTGGGCTTCGCCCATGAGCTGGGCGTGGAGCTGGTGGTGATCCTCGGCGCCCTGCTCGGAGACACCCCGCACACGCGTCCGGTCCCGATCAGCGGGACCACGTCCGACCCGGACCTGGCCCACCGCATGGACCTGGAGGAGACCAAGTACGAGGGCCCCACGGGCATCGTGGGTGTCCTGCAGGAGGCGTGCACGCACGCGGGGGTGCCGGCCGTGTCGCTGTGGGCGGCGGTCCCGCACTACGTGTCGCAGCCGCCGAACCCCAAGGCCACGCTGGCCCTCCTCAACCGCTTGGAGGACCTCCTCGACCTGCGCATCCCGCTCGGCGAACTGCCGGAGGAAGCGCGCGCCTGGCAGGTGGGCGTGGACCAGCTGGCCGCCGAGGACAGCGAGGTCGCCGAGTACGTGCAGACGCTGGAGGAGGCCCGGGACACCGCCGAGCTGCCGGAGGCGTCGGGTGAGGCGATCGCCCGCGAGTTCGAGCGGTATCTGCGGCGACGGGACGTCAGCCCGCCCGGCGGCCACGCCACGGCGGACGGCGGCGAGGGCGGCCCCTTCCTGCGGGACAACCCCGGCGGTCGTCCGCGTCCGCCCAAGCCGCCGCGGCCGGGCGGCGACGACGAGGACTCGCCGGAGGACTGAACGGGGCGGTGCGCAGTTGCGCACCGCCCCGCTCCATACCGGCGCAAGCGGCTCAGAGAGCCACGCCCAGCAGCGCGTCCACGGCCCGCGACACGACACCGGGCGCCCCGGTGTCCGTGCCGCCGCTCTCCTGCTGGAGCGTGACCCAGCGGTCGACCGCGGCGAGCGCGGAGGGTGCGTCGAGGTCGTTCGCGAGGGCGTCGCGGATCTCCTCGACGAGCGCGTCGGCGGACGGGCCGTCGGGCCGGGAGACGGCGGCACGCCAGCGGCCGAGCCGTGCCACGGCGTCGTGGAGGACCTGGTCGGTCCACTCCCAGTCGGACCGGTAGTGATGGGCGTGCAGGGCGAGCCGGATGGCGGCCGGGTCGACGCCGTCGCGGCGGAGCCGGGAGACGAAGACGAGGTTGCCCTTGGACTTGGACATCTTCTCGCCGTCCAGGGCGACCATGCCGGCGTGGACGTACGCCTTGGCCATGGGGAACTCGCCGGTCAGCACCTGGGCGTGCGAGGCTCCCATCTCATGGTGCGGGAAGGCGAGGTCGGAGCCGCCGCCCTGGACGTCGAAGCCCATGCCCAGGTGGTCCAGGGCGATGGCCACGCACTCGATGTGCCAGCCGGGGCGGCCGCGGCCGAGCGAGCCGCCGTCCCAGCTGGGCTCGCCGTCGCGGGCGGCCATCCACAGCATCGGGTCGAGCGGGTTCTTCTTCCCGGGCCGGTCGGGGTCGCCGCCGCGCTCCGCGGAGAGCAGGCGCATGGCGGCGGCGTCCAGGCGGGAGACCTTGCCGAAGTTCGGGTCGGACTCGACGGAGAAGTAGACGTCGCCTTCGAGATCGTACGCGGCTCCGAGGTCCCGGAGGCGCTCGACCAGCGGGACGATGCCGGGTATCGCCTCCACGGCGCCTATGTAGTGCCACGGGGGCAGCATCCTGAGGGCGGTCATGTCCTCGCGGAACAGGGTGGTCTCCCGCTCGGCGAGAGCCACCCAGTCGACGTTGTCGCGCTGGGCGCGCTCGAGGAGGGGGTCGTCGACGTCGGTGACGTTCTGGACGTAGTGGACCTGGCGCTTGGTGTCGAGCCACACGCGCTGAACGAGGTCGAACGCGTTGTAGGTCGCCGCGTGACCCATGTGGGTCGCGTCGTACGGGGTGATCCCGCAGACGTAGATACGGGCGACGGGACCGGGGTCGAGGGTGACGAGGCCGCCGGTCGCGGTGTCGTGGATCCTCAGGTCGCGGCCCTGACCAGGCAGGGCGGGGACCTCGGAAGCGGGCCAGGCATGCATGTCATGAGCGTAACCGGCGGGAAGTTCTGTCCACGAACCGGATCGGGCGGAGGGGCGGCGAATGACCGGGAAGACGCTCTTGCGGGAGCCCAGGTCATGTGTATTCCGCCCGGCCACAGCCGGGCGGGCGTGGGTTTCGCTCACCGGCGCCGGCAGGGCGCGCCTGTCCCAAGTTCTTCGAGCAGAGGGCCGCAGCGCCCACCCGTGCCGCCCCTGGGGGGTACCTCCAGGCCGTCAAGGCACTGGGGGAGGCACGACTCTGCCCGCAGCGGTGCGCACGTACGTCACACCGGCGGCCAAGGAATCGCCGGCCACTCCCCGCTCGGTTCCGGGTGCCGGCCCGACTCCAGCAGCGCCTCCACACGCGCCCGCGTCGCCCGGACCTCCGCGGAAGTGATCAGTGCGGCCAGGCGGGTGGCAAGGGCGCCCCCTTCGGAGAGCCCGTCCTTCAGTCCTTTCAGCACCTCCACCGCCTCCCCCGTCAGCGGCTCCCCCGCCCATCCCCACAGCAGCGTCCGCAGCTTGTTCTCGACGTTGAACGTGACCCCGTGGTCGATCCCGTACAGCCGCCCCCCGGCCGCCGGCAGCAGATGGCCCCCCTTGCGGTCCGCGTTGTTGACGACCGCGTCCAGGACGGCGAGCCGCCGCAGCCGCTGGTCGTCGGCGTGCACGAGCAGCGCCGTCTCGCCGTCGCCGACGTCCGCGAGACCGATCGCCTTCCAGCCCGGCTCGGGTTCCTCGCCCTCCACCAGGGCGAGGAGCTCACCGTCGGGCACGACCTCCACCCACAGCTGGCACATGCCCTCGCCGTACGGGCCGTCGCGTAGCACGGTGGGCGGCACGAGCCCCCAGCCGGTCGCCTCCGACACCTCGTACGCGGCGACCTCGCGCTGGGCCAGCGTCCCGTCCGGGAAGTCCCACAGGGGCCGCTCCCCGGCGACGGGCTTGTAGACGCAGGTGGCTTCCCGGCCGTCGTAGGAGACCGTGCAGTACAGCGCCGCGTTGGACGCGTCGCGGATGCGGCCGCGCACGGTCAGCTCGCCCTCGGCGAGCAGTTCGGCCGTGGTCACGCTCCGCGGCGGTATCCGTTCTGGCGCGGACATACGTGTCCTTCCGGGTCGAGCGGGAGGCTGCACAGCGGGCACGGCGGCCGCCCGGCGTTGACGACGTCGAGTGCGCGCTTGGCGAAGGCTCTGGCCTGCGCGCCGGTGAGCCGGACCCGGAGCATCGGCGGACCGTTCTCCTCGTCCTGCAGCAGCCGCTCCTCGGCCTCGGCGAGGTCCTCCTCGGAGTCGGCGTCCAGCTCGACGAGGGCCTGGGCCTCGACGATCATGCGCTGTTCCTCGGCGTCCCAGGCGAGCGCCATGGTGCCGACGCGGAACTCCTCCTCGATGGGGGTCTCCAGGGGGGCGGTGTCGGCGATCTCCGCAGGGGCCACGGCGGGGACGGCGGCGCTGCCGCCGCTGCGCCGCACGACCTCGTCGAGCAGTTCGTCCATGCGCTCGGCGAGTGCCGCGACCTGGGTCTTCTCCAGGGCCACGCTGGTCACCCGGGGTCCGGCCGAGGCCTGCAGGAAGAAGGTACGGCGCCCGGGCAGCCCGACCGTACCGGCCACGAAGCGGTCCGGGGGGTCGTAGAGGAACACCTGACGGGACACGTCCTGTCTCCATTGGATCGGGGTCGGGACCGACGGACCGCGCCGGTCCTATGGGCTTGCTGACAACTACGCTGAACGACTACTGCGCTCGTTCGACCGCTTCACCCTACTGCGCTCGACGATCACGGTGCGCCCGCACCGCCCCCTACCGTGGCGTCCGGATCCGAGGCTTCCGGACGCGGCACGAGGGAGGAGAAATCGCCGCTGTCGCCGAGACGAACGAGAAATGGCCTCAGCCGGGTGTAACGGATCGCGGTGATGGAACACGGTTCCACGGAGATCCGCTGGAAGAGGTCGAGATGAAGTCCGAGTGCGTCCGCGACGAGAGACTTGATGATGTCGCCGTGCGAGCACATGAGGTAGACGGCGTCGGCGCCGTGGTCGCGCTCCACGCGCGCGTTCCACTCCCGTACGGCCTCCGCGGCGCGGGTCGCCATCGCCCGCATCGACTCGCCGCCGGGGAACGCGGCCGCCGACGGGTGCGCCTGGACGACCTCCATCAGCGGCTCGTCCTTCAGCTCGGCGAGCTTGCGGCCGGACCAGTCGCCGTAGTGGCACTCGCCGATCCGGTCGTCGGTGTGGGCGCGCAGTTCGGGACGGGCGTCGAGGAGCGGCTGGACGGTCTCCTGGCAGCGCTGCAGGGGGCTGGTGACGACTTCGGCGATCGGCAGCTCGGCGAGCCGCCCGGGCAGGGCCGCGGCCTGCGCGGCGCCGCGTTCGTCGAGAGCGACGCCGGGCGTCCAGCCGGCGAGGAGTCCCGCGGTGTTGGCGGTGGAACGTCCGTGCCGGACGAGGAGCAACGTGGGCATGACGACCAGCCTAGGTCTTGTCGTCAAACCCCCGCCGGTGCCCGGGTACGACTGAGAGGAGAGTGCGCTCGGTGATCGTCGACTGCGCCGTCTACCGCGACGGGCGCCGCAACGAGGGGGACAAGGGGCCGGAGGACCTCTCCACCGCGCTGGACCAGGCGCGCGCCTCGTTGGACACGTTCTTGTGGGTCGGCCTGTACGAGCCGACGGAGGACGAGTTCGAGCTGGTCACCGAGGAGTTCGGGCTGCATCCGCTGGCCGTGGAGGACGCCCTGAAGGCGCACCAGCGGCCCAAGCTGGAGGTGTACGAGGACTCGCTGTTCATGGTGCTCAAGCCGGTGTCGTACGAGGCGGAAAGCGACACCGTCTCCACCGGCGAGCTGATGGTGTTCCTCGGTGACTCGTTCGTGGTGACCGTGCGCCACGGTGTGGACATGCCGCTCGGGGACGTCCGCCGTCATCTGGAGCAGCAGCCCGAGATGCTGCGGCACGGGCCCACCGGGGTGCTGTACTCGATCACGGACTCGATCGTCGACCACTACCTGGACGTGGCGACCGAGCTGGGCACCGATCTGGAGGAGCTGGAGACGGAGGTCTTCTCGCCGTCCGTCGGGGGCTCGCGGCACACGGCGTCCCGGATCTACGCCTTCAAGCGGCAGGTCCTGGAGTTCCGGCGGGCGACGGTGCCGCTGGGACCGCCGACGGCCCGGCTGGCGGGGCAGGGAACGTACGGTGCGGCGGTGCCGTTCGTGCAGGAGAGGTCGCGGCCTTTCTTCCGGGACGTCAACGACCATCTGACCCGGGTGAACGAGTCGGTGGAGGGCCTGGACCGGCTGGTGTCGGACATCCTGTCGGCGCATCTGGCGCAGACCAGCGTGCGGCAGAACGACGACATGCGGAAGATCTCGGCGTGGGCGGCGATGGCCGCCGTGCCGACGATGATCGCGGGGATCTACGGCATGAACTTCGACCACATGCCGGAGCTGCACTGGGTGTGGTCCTACCCTGCGGTGATCGTGGTCATGGCAGTGCTCGAGGTGCTGCTGTACCGGCTGTTCAAGCGGCGGGGCTGGTTGTAGCCGGACCGCCGAGCGCGTTGCGCCGCTCGGGCGTCCGCAGGGTCACCATGCGCCGGCGGCCGACGAGCCGCTCGTACGCGTAGACGAGGCGGATTCCGGTCGCGAGCAGCGCCGACCTCGCTCCGGACCAGCCGAGGATGCCTGCCATGTGGGCCGTGACCGCGAGGCTGACGTCCCGGTGGACGCGGATCTCGGCCAGCGCGCACGCGCGCAGGGTGCGCCGGATGAACCGGCCGTGTCCGGCGGCGGTGAGGCGCAGCAGTTCCTCGTGGGTGTACGCGAGGTGGTTGTCCTCGTCGTCGGAGATCATCCGGACGGCCCGGCCGATGTCCGGGTGGTCCCCGAAGTGCTTGCGCAGCATCAGCATCTGCTCGGCGGCGCGCTGTTCGGTGACCCGGCTGTGCGCCAGGTACACCATGATGTCCCGCCTAGTGAGCGGCTGGTCCGCCTTGAGCCTCGCGTGCGCGAGACCGATGCCCCGGCGCTCCAGGAGCATCGTGTAGTCGGTCTCCGGGGGCACAGGTACGGGTTGCAGGCCACGCTTCTTGAGCAGGGCGTGGAAGATGCGTCCGTGCTTGTCCTCGTCCGCGCCGTGGCGGGAGATCTTGGGGGCGAGCCCGCGTTCGCTCTCCGGCACCAGTTGGGCGATGCGCCCGTTCTCCCAGCCGCCCTGTGCCTCCCCGCCGGCCGCGATGGAGCAGAACAGCCGGAACGACTCGTCGTGGTCGAGGATCTCCTGGAACAGGCTCTTGACCGGCAGCATGGGCGCACCTCTCTGCAGGACCCGGGACGATCGAGTCAAACCGAGTCAAATGGGGCCCTGGAGGTGCTGCAACAGCTGCGTGGGGGCTACTCGGCCGAAAGGAGGAGGGGCGTGGGGCCGTAACCGCGCGGGCGGCCGCGCGTTGTTCCCGGTGACGGCCGTGGCGGGGAAGACCCCCCGAGCCCCCACCACGGCCGCAGAGACCTCTTCGCCCGCTATCCGCTACGCGAGCCCGGCCCGCTCCAGGGCCTCCATCCCGGCCCTGAGCCCCGCGATCCGCTCCTCGAGGGTGAAGCCCGCCGGTGCCAGGCTGAGCGTGGTGACTCCGGCCGCGGCGTAGGCCTTCATGCGGTCGGCGATCCGGTCCACGGAGCCGAGCAGGGTGGTCCGGTCGATCAGCTCGTGCGGGATCGCGGCCGCCGCGCCCTGCTTGTCGCCGGACAGGTACTTCTCCTGGACCTCGGCAGCGGCCTTCTCGTAGCCCATGCGCTGGGCGAGCTGGTTGTAGAAGTTCTGCTTGGCGCTGCCCATGCCGCCGACGTACAGGGCCGTGTAGGGGCGGAAGGTGTCGGCGAGCGCGGCCACGTCCTTGTCGTCGCCGAGGGCGAGCGGCAGCGTGGGGCAGACGTCGAAGCCGTCGAGGGTCTTGCCGGCCTTCTCGCGCCCGGCGCGCAGATACCGGATCGCCGTCTCCTCGAGGTGGTCGGCGGAAGGGAAGATCAGCAGCGCGCCGTCGGCGATCTCGCCGGTCTGCTCCAGGTTCTTGGGGCCGATGGCTGCGATGTAGAGCGGGATGTGCTCGCGCTGCGGGTGCACGGTCAGCTTGATCGGCTTGCCGGGGCCGCCGGGCAGCGGCAGCGTCCAGTGCTCGCCCTCGTACGTCAGCCGCTCACGGGTCATCGCCCTCCGTACGATCTCCACGTACTCGCGGGTGCGGGCGAGCGGCTTGTCGAACTTGACGCCGTACCAGCCCTCGGAGACCTGCGGACCCGACACGCCGAGGCCGAGACGGAAGCGGCCGCCGGACAGGGAGTCGAGGGTGGCGGCGGTCATCGCCGTCATCGCGGGCTGGCGCGCCGGGATCTGGAAGATGGCGGAGCCGACATCGATGCGCTCGGTCTTGGCGGCGACCCAGGACAGCACGGTGGCCGCGTCGGAGCCGTACGCCTCGGCGGCCCAGCACACCGCGTATCCGAGCCGGTCGGCCTCCTGGGCCACGGCGAGGTTGTCCGCGTCCATTCCGGCGCCCCAGTAGCCGAGGTTGATCCCGAGCTGCATGGCCCATTCCCCTTACCGATCAGTAACGTCCCTTGGTGCCCGACCTTAGCGTGGGGGCGGGCCCCCCGGAAATCCCCTCACCGACGGGGGAAACGCGTTGTCCACAGGCCCCCCATCAGCCGAGTTCAGGCCGTAATCTCGGCGTTCATGGAGCAGAGGCATCTCGGCCGTACCGGCCTTCGTGTGTCGCGGATCGGGCTCGGCACCCTGACGTGGGGCCGCGACACGGAGGAGCACGACGCCGCGGACCAGTTGAAGGTGTTCTGGGAGGCGGGCGGGACCCTCGTCGACACGGCGGACGTGTACGGGGACGGGGAGGCCGAGTATCTGCTCGGACGGCTCATGGACGGGCTCGTGCCCCGCCGGGACCTGGTCATCTCGACGAAGGCGGGCAGCGTGCCCGACCCGGACCGCCGCTTCGACTGCTCGCGCGGTCATCTCCTCGCCGCGCTGGACGCCTCGCTCGCCCGCCTGGGCACGGACTACGTGGACGTCTGGCACGTCCACGCCTTCGACCCGTACACCCCGCTGGAGGAGACCCTGCAGGCGCTCGACCTGGCGGTCGCCAGCGGCCGGGCGCGGTATGCGGGGGTGTCCAACTTCTGCGGCTGGCAGCTGGCGAAGGCGGCGACCTGGCAGCTCGCGGCGCCGGGCGTGAGGACCCGGATCGCCGGCACACAGATGGAGTACTCGCTGCTGCAGCGGGGAGTGGAGCGGGAGGTGCTGCCCGCGGCGCTGGACCTGGGGGTCGGGCTGCTGCCGTCGTCCCCGCTGGGCCGGGGTGTGCTGACCGGAAAGTACCGGCACTCGACACCGGCCGACTCGCGCGGGGCGTCGGATCACATGGGACCGTTCGTCGCGCCCTACCTCGACGACACGGCGAGCAGCATCGTCGACGCGGTGCAGACGGCCGCCGACGGGCTCGCCGCGACGCCCTTGCAGGTGGCACTCGCGTGGGTGCGGGACCGGCCGGGAGTCGTCGCGCCGATCGTCGGCGCGCGCAACGCGCAGCAGCTCACGGCGGCGTTGTCAGTGGAGACGCTTAGTCTTCCGGACGAGATCTGCCGGGCGCTGGACGATGTGTCGGCCCCGGTGCACCGCTATCCCGATCACGACTGGAGCACGCTGTGACCACGGACCCGGAGACGACGGAGACGGCCCCTCGGGCGGAGGACGGGGCCGGGACCGCCGGGGGCGGCGGTGCGGGGAGCGACAGGGCCGCGGACCCGATGCCCGTAGAGGGGCTCGCAGAGGGCTCCGGGGACGAGGCGCCGACGGCCGGCGGCCCGGACCCGGCGGACGGCTCCCCTGGTCCCTCGCAGGACGCCGGCGACGGCGACGGCGACGGCGGCGAGGGTGCCGTGTCCAAGATGTCCGAGGCCGAGGCCGAGCTGGCCGCTCAGCGGGTGGAGCGGGAGCGCATCGAGCGGCGGAAGGCCGCGAAGCAGAGTCCCGTCGAGGCCGGTGGGAAGCTCAGCGGGAAGGCCGCCGACCTGCTCGCCGCCGTGCGGGCCGTGGAGAGCGGTGAGAAGCCGGTGGCGAGCGCCTTCAGCGAGCCCACGCCCGCACCGCGCCGCCCCACCGCCCCCGAGCCGGTGCGGCGCCCCCAGCCCGTGGCGGCCGCCGCGGCACCTCCCGCCGCCGAGACGGTGGCGGCGGTGCGGGCCGTCCTGGCCGAGGGCGGCGCCCCTGACACGCTCGCCCCCCAGGTCGCCGAGGCGCTCGGCGAGGGGGCGGAGGCACGGCTGCGCTCCGACCCCTGGCAGTTGCTGCGCGTCCTCGGAGTGCGCCCCGAGCAGGCCGACACCTTCGCCCGGGCCCTGCTCGGCGCGGATTGCCGCCCGGACGACGAGCGCCGGGCCCGTGCGATGACGGTCTGGCTGCTGGAGCAGGCGGCGCTGGCCGGGCACACCGCCCTGGAGGGCCCGGCCCTGGAGGCGGCGCTCGGCCGGCGCCAGGTGCCGGACCCGGAGGCGGCCCTGCGCGACACCGTCGCCGAGGGCGAGGCCCTGGTCTTCCAGGACGCCCTGGAGTCGGCCCCATCGGGCGGCGACGAGGAGCAGGAGCGCCCGGTGCGCGTCCTGATCGGCCTGGAGCGGTACGCGCTCGCGGAGGAGAGCCTCGCCGACGGAGTGGCCCGGCTGGTCAACTCCGTGCCGAAGGAGGACCGCGCGGCGGAGGACTGGCAGCGGGCGGCCCGGTCGGCGGCGGGTTCCGCGGCGGAACTGATCGGTGCGGTCGCGGGCCACGGCCTGGTGCTGCACACCGGGTCGGAAGCGTCCCGCATGGAGCCGGCGACGCTGCTGCGTGAGGCACGTCGGCTCGGGCTGCGCGCCTGGGCCGCCACGCACGGCCCGGCCGGCCGCGACCAGCTCGGCGCGCTGCTCGCCCGCCTCGGCCTGCCGGACGACGAGCGAGCACACCCGCCGCTCGCCACCGTCGCGGGTCTCCTCTCCGGTGGCGAGGGCCCGGGACGGGACGCGGACGGCGCGCTGGACCTCGATCTGCTCATCGTGCTGGACGCGCCCCAGCTGGGTGTCGAGACGGCGGCCCTGCTCGTCGAGTCGCTGCCCGACGGGGCCCGGCTGGTGCTGAGCGGTGACCCGGGCGTGCTGTGGTCGGTCGGCCCCGGACGCGTGTTCGGGGACCTGCTCGCGGCCCGCGTGTGCCCGCAGATCGCCTCGCGGACCCCCGACCCGGGCCCGCTCGGCGAACTGGTCTCCGCCATCGGCATCGGTGAGCTGCCGCAGGTCGATGCGCCCGGCAAGGAGGTCGTGATCGTGCCGGTGCGGGACGCCGGGGAGGCGGTGCACCGGACCGTGCAGCTGGTCGCGGACTCGGTGCCGCGGGCGATCGGGGTTCCCGCGGAGGAGACGCAGGTGATCACCCCGGGCCACGGCGGCGCCGCGGGCACCCGCGCGCTGAACGCGGCACTGAAGGAGCGGCTCAACCCGGGCCCGGGTCGCTTCGGCGGCTTCGACCCGGGCGACCGGATCGCCTACTCCCCCGCGCCGGGGCGTACGCTGCCGGGCCGTGTCGTGAAGGGCGACGCCGAGGGGTTGCACGTGGAGTGCGCGGGCGTCTCCGTGGTCGTGCCGAAGGAGCGGGTGGAGCAGACCCTGCGGCACGGCTGGGCGCTGACCGCGCACCAGGCGGTGGGGCAGCGGTGGCCGGCGGTGGTCGTGGTCCTGCCGGGCGACGCCGCGCAGAGCCTCACCCGGCCGTGGGTCTACACGGCCTTCGGCCGAGCGGTCCGCCATCTGTCGGTGGTGCACGGCGCGGACCAGGCCCTGCCGCGGGCCGTGGCGGAGATCCAGGCCAAGCCGCGTACGACCCGCCTGCTCGCGCTGCTGAGGCCCCAGGTCCCGACGTCGGACTGAGAGGGGCACCTCACTGCGGCGGGGCCTGGTGGTGCCGTGCTGCCCCAGGTCACACGGCACCACCGGGGAAGCCCCTGCCGACGATCAACGATCCAACGGTTCCAGGTCCTCGTCGTCGTCCAGCTCGAGCTCCTCCTCCAGTTCCTGGTCCGGCAGCTCCTCGTCCCGCAGTTCCTCGTCGTCCGCCTCCTCGTCGAAGACGGAGCTGACGTCGAAGCGGCAGATCACCCGCTGGGGATCGACCTGCTCGAAGGGCGCCTCCAGCCACTCCCCCGGCTCGGCCGGTTCCTCGGCGGCCACCACCCACAGCGTGGAGTCGCCCTCCTCGAGGCCGAATTCCTTGTGCCGGGAGGCGATCTCGTCCGGTTCGAACTCCCCGAAGAGTACGCCGAGCGCGCCGTGGACGGTGCCGGCCGACGACGCCGGCGCGGGCTCCTCGTCCGCGGCCTCCACGCGCTCCGCCTGTGCCAGCAGCCGCTGGGGCTCCGCCACCGCGTAGTCCCGGCGGATCAGGACGCTCAGCGCGCTCGGTTCCTCGGGGCCCGTGTACGGCGGAAGGGGCTCCTCCGCACCGGGGATCTCGAAGGGGGTGACCTCGTCGTAGCGGTCGTAGAGCAGCTCGTCGTACTCCTCGGCCGCCGCGGCCAGCTCGTTGAACGCCTCGTAGACGGCCGGGTCGTCCTCACCCGTCCTGCGCTCGACCGCGGCAAGGTGGCGGTCGAGCGCGGTCTTGACCGCCTCGGCGGCGGCGCGTACCTCGGCAGCGGTGGGCTGCGCAGCATCAGACATAGTGCAGACGCTATCCGTACCGGGCCCCAGCCCGCACAATAGATGCGATGCCGGAATACGAATTTGTCGACGTGTACGTACCGCGCGGGGTCTCCCGCAAGGACGCCACACGCCTGCTGACGGACCATGCCGAGTACGGACACTGGGAGTTGGACCGCCTGAGCCTGCTGCGCGACGGGAGCCGCAAGGTGCGGTTGCGCCGGCGGATCATCCGCCAGGTGCGCGCCACGTGGTGAGCAATGTGACTGAAACGGATCGGGCCCCCCACGGACGGGGCCCGATCCGTATCGCCCGCCACGGGGGAAGCAGGCGGAGCCGGTGCCGGTGCGGTTACGCGTGCGCCCGCGCCCTGCGGTAGAGCAGCGCGCCGCCGAGCAGGGCTCCCGCGCCGACCGGCGCCAGGAGGCCGAGCGGCAGGTCGCTGCCGGTGTGGGCGAGCTGTGAGGTGGCCGCGGGCTGGGTGACGGACTGACCGCCGGGGTGGTTGACGTGGGCGCCGCCGCCCGGCTGCTGCGGCGTGCCGGGGTGACGGGGCGTGCCGGGAGGCGTGGTGGTGCCGCCGCCGGGGGGTGTGGTGCTGCCCCCGCCACCGGGAGGCGTGGTGCCGCCACCGCCACCGGGCGGGGTGGTGGAGTGGCCGCCGCCCGGGTTGGCGCAGTCGTTGCCGCCCGCCGGATTGCCGATCCCACCCACGTTGACGGAGTTGCCGCAGACGTTCACCGGCACGTCGACCGGCACCTGCGCGGTGTTGCCGGAGCCGACGCCGGGCGAGTCGCTGGTGTGCCCGCCGGCCTGGGCGCCGCCCCCACCGCCGGACTGGCTGCCGGTGTTGGCGCACGTGTTGCCGGCCGCCGGGTTGAGCAGCCCGATGACGTTCACGGTGTTGCCGCAGACGTTCACCGGGACGTGGACGGGCGCCTGGATCAGGTTGCCCGACAGCACGCCGGGCGAGTTGGTGGCGGAGCCGTTCGCTCCGGCGTCGGCGTGCGCGTAGCCGCCGGTGACGGCGAGGACTCCGGTCGCCGCCGCCATGGTCATCAGGCCCTTGCGGGTGACCTGTCGCATTGCTGATTTCCCTGTCTTCGAGCTGATCGTGGACCTTCGGAACGCGTCCCGCGGGGTAGGCGCGGACGCGGGGGGAACCGGTCGGCCCCGGAGCGCATGGCACGCACTCCGGGGCCGACGGACTCACACCCTCGTGGGGTTCGGGCCCCTCTTGGGGTGAGGCACCACGTCAGTGGTTGATGCAGGTGTTGCCGAAGGCGGGGTTCAGCAGCCCGATCACCGAGATCGTGTTGCCGCAGACGTTCACCGGGACGTGCACCGGGACCTGGATCACATTGCCCGACACGACACCCGGGGAGTGCGTGGCGGCACCCTGGGCGCCGGAGTCGGCGACAGCCAGACCCGCACCCGCGAGAACCAGACCACCGGTGGCAGCCGCAGCAGCGACGACCTTCTTGATCATTATTCCTCCTTGTTGGCAAAGCGATCCAAGCCTCGGACCGCATCACGTGTAACGAGGAGGGAGTAATGGAGCTACGAGCGTATGGTCGCATTCACTCGTCCCGGCGTGTTCTCGTACACGCTGGCGAATAGCACACGCGACCGGCGCCGGCTCAGGACGCGTCGATGAACCGGTCCAGCACCCGCACGCCGAACTGCAGCGCGTCCACCGGCACCCGCTCGTCCACCCCGTGGAACATGCCCGCGAAGTCCAGCTCCGGCGGCAGCTTCAGCGGCGCGAAGCCGAAGCCCCGGATGCCGAGGTCGTCGAAGGACTTGGCGTCCGTGCCGCCGGAGAGCATGTACGGGATCGCCTTCGCGGCCGGGTCCTCCGCCAGCAGCGCCGACTGCATCGCCTCCACCAGCGCACCGTCGAAGCCGGTCTCGACGGCCTTGTCGGCGTGCACGTCCTCGCGCCGCACGTTCGGCCCGAGGATCCGGTCCACGTCGGCGAGGAACTCCTCCTCGAAGCCGGGCAGGAAGCGCCCGTCGACGTGCGCGGTGGCCTCGCCGGGAATGACGTTCACCTTGTAACCGGCGTTCAGCTGGGTGGGGTTGGCGGTGTTGCTCAGGGTCGCGCCGATGAGCTTGGCGATGCCGCCGAGCTTGGCGAGGGTGCCCTCCATGTTCTCCGGGTCGAGCTCGGTGCCGAGCGCGTCGCCGAGTTCGTCGAGGAAGGCCCGCGTCGTCTTGGTGACCCGTACCGGGAACGTGTGCCGGCCGAGGCGTGCCACGGCCTCCGACAGCTCGGTGATCGCGTTGTCCCGGTGGATCATCGACCCGTGGCCCGCGGTGCCGGCCACGGTGAGCTTCATCCAGTGCATGCCCTTCTCGGCCGTCTGGATCAGATAGAGCCGCCGCTGCTCGTTCACCGTGAACGAGAAACCGCCCACCTCGCTGATGGCCTCGGTGACTCCCTCGAAGAGGTCCGGGTGGTTGTCGACCAGGTACCGGGCGCCGTAGGTGCCGCCCGCCTCCTCGTCGGCGAGGAAGGCGAGGACGATGTCGCGCGGCGGCCTGCGCCCGCTGCGCAGCCGGTCGCGGACGACCGCCAGGGTCATGGCGTCCATGTCCTTCATGTCGACCGCGCCGCGCCCCCACACGCATCCGTCGGCGATCTCGCCGGAGAACGGGTGGTGCGTCCAGTCGTCCGCGTTGGCCGGTACGACGTCGGTGTGGCCGTGGATGAGCAGCGCGGGCCGCGAGGGGTCCTCGCCCTCGATACGGGCCACCGTGGAGGCACGGCCCGGGTGCGACTCGAAGATCTTCGGTTCGAGCCCCACGTCGGCGAGCTTCTCGGCGACGTACTCGGCGGCCTTTCGCTCGCCGGGACCCGAGTGGTCGCCGTAGTTGCTGGTGTCGATCTGGATCAGCTCACGGCAGAGGTCGACGACCTCGTCCTCGCCGGTGACGCTCCTGGCCGTGCCGGTGTCGGTCACGCTGCTTCCTCCCGGTTCCCTGCTGGTGTCCTCCTCATCCTCCCCCCGACCCCCGCCGCGCCCCAAGGTGGTGTACGGCCCGTCACATGCCGTTCACGCGGGAACGGGGCTGATCGAACGCCGCCGAAAGCCTGGTAATGTTTCCTTCGTCGCAGCGGGGGAAGCCCGCACGACAGACACCTTGTCCGGGTGGCGGAATGGCAGACGCGCTAGCTTGAGGTGCTAGTGCCCTTTATCGGGCGTGGGGGTTCAAGTCCCCCCTCGGACACTTGACTTGACCCGCAGGGTGCCGACCGGTTCCGGTCGGCACCCTTTCGCGTGTGGCCCACCTCTCGGGCGGTTCCTAGACTCGAGGTGTGGCCCGGGCCAACGAAGAGGTCGAGGCACTCCTGCAGGAGTACGCGGACCTCGTCGCGATCACGGGAGGCGACGCCTTCAAGGTGCGCGCCTACGAGAAGGCCGCGCGTGCCATCGGCGGCCACCCGGCCGACATCTCCCAGCTGGACGCCGACGGGCTGCGGGACATCCCGAACGTGGGCAGGTCGATCGCCGAGAAGGTCATCGAGTATCTGCGCACCGGCACGGTCGCGGTGGTCGAGGAGCGCCGGGCGAAGATCCCCGCCGGGGTGCGGGAGCTGATCACGATCCCCACGCTGGGTCCGAAGAAGGCGATGCGGCTCTACGAGGACCTGCACATCTCGTCGGTGAACGAGCTGGCGGCCGCGATCGAGGCGGACGCGCTGGCCGATCTGAAAGGGTTCGGCGAGAAGACGCAGGAGAACATCCTGCACGGGATCCGGCTGATGCAGCAGGCGGGCGGCCGTATCCCGATCCATCTGGCGCTGGACACCGCCGAGGAGATCGTCGCCGAGCTGTCCCAGGTCACCGGCTGCAAGCGCTGCACGTACGCGGGATCGCTGCGGCGGATGAGGGAGACGATCGGCGACATCGACATCCTGGTCGCCGCGAAGCGGTCGGCCCCCTTCATGGAAGCCCTGGAGGCGCTGCCCTCGACCGCCGAGGTGATCGCGCACGGTGAGAAGAAGACGTCGATCCGCACCACCAAGGGCGTGCAGGTGGACCTGCGGGTGCTGCCGCCCGACTCGTGGGGCGCCGGGCTGCAGTACTTCACCGGCTCCAAGGCGCACAACATCCGGACCCGCACCATCGCCGTACGCCAGGGTCTGAAGCTGTCCGAGTACGGCCTGTTCGACACGGGCAGCGGGGAGTCGGTCGCCTCCCGCAGCGAGGAGGAGGTGTACGCCCGGCTGGGCCTGCCGTGGATTCCGCCGACGCTGCGCGAGGACCGGGGGGAGATCCAGGCGGCCGTGCGCGGGGAGTTGCCCGAGGTGGTGACGGAGCGGGACGTGCGCGGCGATCTGCACACGCACACGGACCTCACCGACGGGCTGGCCTCCCTGGAGGCGATGGTGGAGGCGGCGGCCGAGCGCGGTTACGCGTACTACGCGGTCACCGACCACGCGCCGAACCTGTACATGCAGCGCATGACGGACGAGAAGATCGTCGCCCAGCGGGAGGAGCTGCGGGCGCTGGACGGCGCGCACCACGGGATGCGGCTGCTGCACGGCACCGAGCTCAACATCAGTGCCGAGGGGGACGTGGACTGGCCGGGCGCGTTCCTGGCCGGCTTCGACCTGTGCGTGGCCTCGCTGCACTCCCACTTCGACCTGGACCGCAGGGCGATGACGCGGCGGCTGGTGCGGGCCTGTGAGAATCCGCACGTCAACATCATCGGACATCCGACCACGCGCCTGATCGGCAAGCGGCCGGGTGTGGACGCCGACTGGGACGAGGTCTTCGCGGCCTGCGCCCGCACCGGCACCGCGCTGGAGATCAACGCCCAGCCGGACCGGCTCGACCTGTGCGACGAGGACATCCTGCGGGCCCGGCGGCACGGCGTGAAGTTCGCCGTGAACACCGACGCGCACTCCGTGCTCCACCTGGCCCACCTGCGCTACGGCGTCGGTACCGCGCAGCGCGGCTGGCTCACGGCGGACGACGTGATCAACACCTGGCCGCTGCGGCGGCTGCGCCGGTTCCTGGCCAAGGACGGGTCGGGGTGAGATGGCACGCGTTTGCCGTAGGGCGGACCGGAGACCCGACAGGTGGTCGCCGCAACTAGTGGGACCCGATATGTGAGGGGGTGCGGCAGTGACTGAGAACAGCATGGGTGACGAGGTCTACCAGCCCCAGCAGGACGAGGACGTCGTGGAGGACATGAGCCCGCTGGAGTCCCCGGACAGCCTGGAGGACCGGGTCGTGGAGCCCATGGAGGAGGGCTACTCGCCGCCGGAGAAGCCTCTCGCGGTGAACGACGTGGGCACCACCGCGGCCGAGCAGCGCGACGGCGAGTCGCTGGGCGAGCGGCTGGCCCGGGAGGTGCCCGAGGACACGGCCACGGTGGGCGACGGGATCGGGGACCTGCCCGGCGGTGAGGGCGAGCCGAGGGACGACGAGGTCGGCGGCCCGGACGCCGGGCGGCTGGTCGCGCCGGACGAGGGCGCGCACGAGGAAACCGACGCGGAAGCCGTCGCGAACGACGTCGGCTTCGACAGTGGCGCCCGCACGGCCGAGGAGGCCGCGGTGCACGTCGTGCCGGAGAACGGAGAGGAAGAGCTGTAGGTCAGCGCAGGGGGCGGAGCGTGAGCGTGCCGTCGGGTTCGCGGTCGACGCGGGTGCCGAACTCCCGGCTGAATCCGTCGAGGGCGGTGCGCAGCCAGGCGGTGTCCTCGTCCGAGGCGTGCTCCAGCCGCATTCTGCGCGCCTGGAGGGTGACGATGCGGGCGCCGGTCGTCCGGCCGGTGTCCGGGTCGACCGTCACCAGGTACAGCAGGCGCAGGTCGTCGCGGTAGCGCTCGTAGCCGCCGATGCCCTCGTAGTCGTCGACGAGGTCCCCGCAGCCGTACAGGACGAGCCTGCCCTGGTAGATCTCCAGTGGGCGCGGGTGGTGCGAGGAGTGCCCGTGGACGATGTCCACGCCCGCGTCGACGAGCGCGTGGGCGAAGCGGATCTCGGCGCGGGAGACGTCGTAGCCCCAGTTGGGGCCCCAGTGGACCGAGGCGACGACGATGTCTCCGGGATGCTTGAGCTGCCGCAGCCGGGCGGCGAACCCGGCGGCCACGGCGACGGTCGGGCCCGCGACGAAGTCGACGCCGGACCGGTCCTCGGAGGCGGCCCAGTCCTCCGGGATCCCGCTGGAGGGCATGCCGAGGGAGAACACCAGCACGCGTCCGCCACCGTCGAGGGGGACGATCGCGGGCCGCCCGGCCGCGGTCGCGTCCCGGCCCGCCCCTGCCGTGCGCAGCCCCGCTGCCGCGAGGGAGTCGAGGGTCTCCTCGAGGCCGCGCCGGCCGAAGTCGAGGACGTGGTTGTTGGCGAGGGCGCAGGCGTCCGGGCGCAGGGCGGCCAGGCACGGCAGGTTGGCGGGGCTCATCCGGTAGTGGACGCCCTTGCCGCGCGCGAACTCCCCCTCGCCGGTGACGGCGGTCTCCAGATTGACCACCCGCACGTCGGGCGCGGCGTCCTGCAGGACCGCCAGCGCCTCGCCCCAGGGCCAGGAGTAGTCGACCGGCTGGGGAATCGGCCCGTTGGCGGCCTCGGCCAGCCCGACGTAGGCCCGGGCGTCGTGGATGTAGGTCTCCCGCAGCGCCGGATCGCCGGGGTGCGGGAGGATCTGGTCGACGCCCCGGCCGAGCATGACGTCCCCGCACAGGAACAGGGTCACCGCGCCCGTGTGCACTCTTCCACGCTAAGGCGGTATCGGGCGTCACGCGAAGGGTCGCGGCTCCACGCGGGTCCCGATCATACGTGCGCGGGGGCCATGTGGTCGGTGAACCAGTCGCGGGCCAGGTCGGTGACCGCCTCCAGGGCGCCGGGTTCCTCGAACAGGTGGGTGGCGCCGGGGACGACCGCGAGGTGGTTCTCGCAGCGCAGCCGGGCCTGGGCCTGACGGTTGAGGTCCAGGACGACCGGGTCGGCGCCGCCGACGACGAGCAGCGTGGGTGCCGTCACCTCGGGCAGGCGCGGTCCGGCTAGGTCGGGCCTGCCGCCGCGGGAGACGACCGCGGCGATGTGCGTCCCCGGTTCGGCGGCCGCCCACAACGCGGCGGCGGCGCCGGTGCTGGCGCCGAAGTAGCCGACGGCGAGGCCCTCCGTCTCCGGCCGGGTGCGCAGCCAGCCGGTGGTGTCGGCGAGCCGCCGGGCCAGCAGCTCGGTGTCGAACACGTTGGCCCGGTCGCGCTCCTCCTCCTCGGTGAGCAGGTCGAACAGCAGCGTGCCGAGCCCACCCCGGTTCAGACCCTCGGCCACGAACCGGTTGCGCGGGCTGTGCCGGCTGCTGCCGCTGCCGTGGGCGAAGACGACGATCCCGGTCGGATCCTCGGGCACGGTCAGCCGTCCGCCGAGGCGTACGGCACCGGCGGCCACCTCCACCTCGCGGTCCACGGTGCCCATGTGCCCCGCGGTCCGTTGCAGGCAGGCGGCCACTTCGGCGTCGTCGACCTGGGCGAAGTCGGCGTAGAACTGGCCGACCGCGAAGAAGACCCGCGGTGTGTCGAGGCAGACCAGCTCGTCCGCCTCGTCGGCGAGCCGCTCGATCCAGTCGTGCGGCGCGACGGGCACCGCCAGCACGATCCGTGCCGCTCCCCTGACCCGGGCGATCCGGCAGGCGGCACGCGCGGTGGACCCGGTGGCCACCCCGTCGTCGACGACCACCACGGTCCGCCCCTCGACGGGGACCGGTGAGCGCCCGCCCCGGTAGCGCCGGGCCCGGAGTTCCAGCACCTCTCGCTCGCGCTCCTCGACCTGTGCCAGTTCCTCCGGGGTGACGCGGGCCTCCCGCACCACCGCGTCGTTGATCACGCGCACGCCGTCCTCGCCGATCGCACCCATCCCCAGCTCCGGCTGGAAGGGCACGCCCAGCTTGCGGACCAGGCACACGTCCAGCGGTGCCCCGAGCGCTTCGGCGACCTCGGCGGCGACCGGCACCCCTCCTCTGGGCAGCCCCAGCACCACGAGGTCCCGGCCCCTGAGATGCCTGAGGCGGGCGCCCAACTGCCGTCCGGCTTCGAGACGATCGGTGAAGACCACGATGCGGCCTCCTCACTCCCGGGGGGACCAGAGCGGTGCGGGCGGGGGCTCCTCGGGCGCCCCCGCCGCCGTGATGTCACCGACGGCGGCGCGGACCAGCCGGCGGCCCAGGGCGATCAGGGCTCGTCCGGCGGCGAGTTCGTCGCCGACCTCGGGCATCGCCGTGTCGTACGGGCTGCGGTGTGCCTCCGCGTGGCTCTCGAGCATGTTCTCGCCGGTGTCCAGGACGGCCCGGGCCGTGGTCGCCGGGTCGTGTTCGGACAGGTACAGGTGCAGCGTCCACTCCTTGGCGGACACAGGCCGGCTGTCGGCGGCTCGGGTCATCGTCCGTCCCTCCTCACTCGCGTGCGAGGCAAGAGGACTGAAAGGGATGCGGCCCTCTTCCACTGTGACTCCGATGGGGGCGTGCCGCACAGTCCCCGCGGGGCGCGTCGCCGGGCCGGGCAGAATGGCGGTCATGACCACGCGTTCCTGCCCGTGCGGGCTGCCCGAGGCCTACGAGAACTGCTGCGGCCGCTTCCTCCCCCAGCCTCGAACGCGCTCGGCCGGGGGGACCCCCATGGGGGCTGCCGCCGCGCCGACCGCCGAGGCGCTCATGCGGTCCCGGTACAGCGCCTTCGTTCGGCGGGACGCGGAGTATCTGCTGCGCACCTGGCATCCGCGCACCCGCCCGGCGCGGCTCGACCTCGACCCGCGGATGCGGTGGACGGGGCTGGAGATCCTGGGGACGACGGAGGGGTCCGCGTTCCACACCACGGGGACCGTGACGTTCCGCGCCTCCTACCGGGGTGGCTCGCTGCACGAGCGCAGCCGGTTCGAGCGGGTCGACGGGGCGTGGGTGTACGTCGACGGGGACTTCCTCGACCGAGACTGACGGCTCCTGACGGCTCCTGACGGCTCCCGGCGCCGTCACGGCGCCAGGATGTCCAGTTCGTGCAGCGCGCCCACGGTGATCTCGCGGGTCAGCTGCTCGGCGCGGGCGGCGTCGCCCTCCCGTACCGCCTCCGCGACCTGGACGTGCAGGGTGACCGCGGCCGGGTCGGGGTCCTCGAACATGACGTCGTGCTGGGTGCGGCCCGACAGGACCTCCGCGACGACGTCGCCGAGGCGGGCGAACATCTCGTTGCCCGACGCCTGGAGGATCACCCGGTGGAAGGCCACGTCGTGGACCAGGTAGGCCTCCAGTCTGTGGCCGCGTGAGTTGGCCACCATCCCGAGGGCGCACTCGGTGAGTTCGGCGCACTGCTCGGCGGTGGCGTGGCGCGCGGCCAGGCCCGCCGCGACCGGTTCGATCGCCGAGCGCAGCACGGTCAGCGAGCGCAGCTGCCGGGGACGGTCGGCGCCGGCCAGCCGCCACCGGATGACCTGGGGGTCGTAGACGTTCCACTCGGACGAGGGCAGGACCGTCACGCCCACCCGGCGGCGCGATTCCACCAGGTGCATGGACTCCAGGACGCGCACCGCCTCGCGCATCACGGACCGGGACACCTCGAAGTGCTGGGCGAGTTCGTCGGTGCGCAGGACACTGCCCGGCGGGTACTCGCCCGCGGTGATCGCGGGGCCGAGGGTGTCCAGTACATGGCCGTGCAGCCCCCGGCCCGGTGTTCTCATGCACTCAGCGTACGAGGAAGGTCACGACAAGAAAAAGTCAGACTTATATGTCACAGGGTCTTGAATTCGTCGTACCTAATCGGTTTCAGTGACGTCGACACCAGATGTCGACGAAGACAGCGAGGCAGCGATGAGTACCCCCCACGTCGTCGTGGTCATGGGCGTCGCAGGCACCGGCAAGACCACCATCGGTCCCCTGCTTGCGGCCCGGCTCGGCGTCCCGTACGCCGAGGGCGACGACTTCCACCCCCCGGCCAACATCGCCAAGATGTCGGCCGGAGTCCCCCTCGACGACGAGGACCGGTGGCCCTGGCTGGACGCCATCGGCGCCTGGGCGCACGAGCGGGCGGGGCTCGGCGGGGTGGTCAGCAGCTCGGCGCTGAAGCGGGCGTACCGCGACCGGCTGCGGGCCGCGGCTCCCGGCGTCGTCTTCGTTCATCTGACCGGCGGCCGGGGGCTCATCGAGGAACGGATGGCGCACCGCCAGGGGCACTTCATGCCCACGGCGCTGCTGGACTCCCAGTTCGCCACGCTCCAGCCGCTGGAGCCTGACGAGCGAGGGGTCGCGGTGGACGTCTCGGGCAGCCCCGAGGACATCACCGCCCGCGCCGTGAACGCCCTGCGCGACCTCGAGCGGTCCTCCGCGCGGTCCTCGCAGTAACTCCCCCCGCCCTCGGCGCGAGTCCTCCCCCAGGGGCCGCGGCCTCGGCACGCCCTCTCTCCCCAGGGGGACGGCCGACGAGGGCCTTCCTCATCCGAAACCGAGAGTTCCTCTCCTCACTCCAAGGGAACACCCGTGACCAGACTCAGCGTCGAGATGCTGGCAGCGGCCCCCGTCGAGCCGATCACGTCGGCGGGCCACGCTCAACTGGGCATCGCGGCGGTGGCGGGCATCGCCGTCATCGTGCTGCTCATCACCAAGTTCAAGCTCCACGCCTTCCTGGCCCTGACCATCGGCTCGCTCGCGCTGGGCGCGTTCGCCGGGGCGCCGCTCGACAAGGCGATCACCAGTTTCACCACCGGGCTCGGCTCGACCGTGGCCGGTGTGGGCGTCCTGATCGCGCTCGGCGCGATCCTCGGCAAGCTGCTCGCCGACTCCGGCGGCGCGGACCAGATCGTCGACACGATCCTCGCCAAGGCGCAGGGGCGTGCGATGCCCTGGGCGATGGTGTTGATCGCCTCGGTGATCGGGCTGCCGCTGTTCTTCGAGGTCGGCATCGTGCTGCTGATCCCGGTCGTGCTGATGGTCGCCAAGCGCGGCAACTACTCGCTGATGCGGATCGGCATCCCGGCGCTCGCGGGCCTGTCCGTGATGCACGGTCTGGTCCCGCCGCACCCCGGTCCGCTGGTCGCGATCGACGCGGTCAAGGCGAACCTCGGTGTGACGCTGGCACTCGGCGTGCTGGTCGCCGTCCCGACGGTGATCATCGCGGGCCCGTTGTTCTCGAAGGTCGCCGCCCGCTGGGTGGACGTCCCGGTTCCCGACCGAATGATTCCCGCGCGTGCCTCCGAGGAGCTTCGGAGGCGTCCCGGGTTCGGCCCCACGCTGGCCACCGTGCTGCTGCCGGTCGTGCTGATGCTGGCGAAGGCGCTGGTGGACATCGTCGTCGACGACCCGGCCAAGATGGTGCAGCGCGTCTTCGACGTGATCGGCTCGCCGCTGATCGCACTGCTCGCGGCCGTGATCGTGGGCATCTTCACGCTGGGCCGCCCGGCCGGGTTCGGCAAGGAGCGGATCTCCCGGCTCGTCGAGAAGGGCCTCGCACCCATCGCGGGCATCCTGCTGATCGTGGGCGCGGGCGGCGGCTTCAAGCAGACGCTGATCGACTGCGGTGTGGGCCAGATGGTCCTCGACATATCCAAGGACTGGTCGATCCCCGCGCTGCTGCTGGCCTGGCTGATCGCGGTGGCGATCCGGCTGGCGACCGGTTCCGCGACCGTGGCGACCGTCTCGGCCGCCGGTCTGGTCGCGCCGCTCGCGGCCGACATGTCGACCACGCACACGGCCCTGCTGGTGCTGGCCATCGGCGCCGGCTCGCTGTTCCTGAGCCATGTCAACGACGCCGGGTTCTGGCTGGTGAAGGAGTACTTCGGGCTCAGCGTCGGCCAGAACCTGAAGACCTGGTCGGTCATGGAGTGCATCATCTCCGTGGTCGCCGGCGGACTGGTCCTCCTGCTCTCCCTCATCATCTAGGAGTGGTACGGCGATGACGGCTCACCCCCTCTTCGACATCGGCGGCCGTACGGCACTGGTGACCGGCTCCAGCCGGGGCATCGGCCTCGCGCTCGCCCGCGGGCTGGCGGAGGCCGGCTGCACCGTGGTCCTCAACGGGCGCGACGCCGACCGGCTCACCAAGGCCGCGGCGGAACTGCCGGGTGACGTGCACACGGCCGTGTTCGACGTGACCGACGGCGCCTCGGTCGCCGCCGGGGTCGCGGATGTCGAGGAGCGGGTGGGCCCGCTCGACATCCTGGTCAACAACGCCGGCATGCAAGTGCGCGCGCCCTTGCTGGAGTTCACCGACACCGACTGGCACCGGATCCTGGACACCAACCTGACCAGCGCGTTCCTGGTCGGCCGTGAGGCGGCCCGGCACATGACCGAGCGCGGCCACGGGAAGATCATCAACATCTGCTCGCTGCAGAGCGAGGTGGTCCGCCCCGGGATCGCGCCGTACGCGGCGACCAAGGGCGCGCTGAAGATGCTCACCAAGGGCATGTGCGCGGACTGGGGTCCGCACGGCGTGCAGGTCAACGGGCTCGGCCCCGGCTACATCGAGACGGAGCTGACCCGGCCGCTCGTGCAGGACGAGGAGTTCAGCGCCTGGGTGCGGGCGCGCACTCCGGCCGGGCGCTGGGGGCGTACGGAGGACCTGGTGGGCGGGGTGCTGTTCCTCGCCTCCCCCGCGGCGGACTTCGTCAGCGGGCAGGTGCTGTACGTCGACGGCGGCATGACGAGCGTGCTGTGAAGAAGGGTTCGGCGATGCTGGGTTGTGTCATCCACGGCCAGGGTGACCTGCGGGTCGACGACCTGCCGGTCCCGGAGCCGGGGCCCGGGCAGGCCCTGGTCGCCGTCCGCTTCGGCGGGGTGTGCGGCTCGGATCTGCACTACTGGCGGCACGGCGGGGTCGGGGACTTCCGGCTCAGGGAGCCGATGGTGCTGGGGCACGAGGTGGTGGGGACGGTGGTCGCGTACGGCGACGGCGCGTCAGGTCCCTCGATGGGTACGGCGGTCGCGGTGCACCCTGCCACTCCGTGCGGGGTGTGCCCGGAGTGCGCGGGCGGCCGGCGGAACGTGTGCCGGGACACCCGCTACCTGGGCAGCGCGGCCCGTTTCCCGCATGCGCAGGGTGGCTTCGCGGCGCGGACGGCCGTCCCGGCCGAGCAGCTGAGGCCGCTCCCGGCCGGTCTTGAGCTGCGCCGGGCGGCGCTGGCCGAGCCGTTGTCGGTGGCGCTGCATGCCGTGCGGCGGGCCGGTGAGTTGGTCGGCCGGCACGTCCTGGTGACCGGTGCGGGCCCGATCGGCTGCCTGGTGGTGGCGGCCGCGAAGGCGGCGGGCGCGGCGCGGGTCACGGTCACGGACCTGCTGCCCCGGGCGCTGGAGTTCGCCGCGGCGGCGGGCGCCGACACCCTCGTACGGGCGGACGACCCGGACGATGCGGGGTGGCCCGCCGAGGTGGACGTGGCGGTGGAGGCGTCGGGGGTCGCCGCCGGGCTGGACACGTGTCTGCGGCTGGTCCGCCGGGGCGGTGTGGTGGTCCAGCTCGGCATGCTGCCCCCGGGTCAGAGCCCCTTCGCGGGCAACCTGCTGGTGAGCCGGGAGATCGACCTGCGCGGCGCGTTCCGCTTCGACACGGAGTTCGACGACGCGCTGGGGCTGCTCGCCTCGGAGCCGACGCTCGACGCGCTGATCAGCGAGGTGGTCCCGGTGCGTGAGGCCGAGTCGGCGTTCGCGCTCGCGGCGGACCGGAGCCGCTCCTGCAAGGTGCTGCTGGACTTCGGTAAGCCCGGCTAGAGAGGGCGCCCCACCAGCGAGTCGAGGATGTCGCGGGCGGCGGTCAGGTCGTCGATCGCCGCCGTGATCCGCGCCCGTTCCTTCGCCAGTCCTTCGAGGAGTTCCGGGCACCTGCCGGCCAGGACGACGTTCTCGTCCTCGACGCAGGGCACGATCTCGGCGATGACGGACGTGCCGAGCCCCGCGGACAGCAGGACCTGGATGCGCCGCACGCTCGTCACGTCCCGTTCCTCGTACTCGCGGTATCCGCTCGGCCGCCGCACCGGGGACAGCAGCCCTTGCTCCTCGTAGTAGCGCAGTGCGCGGGGGCTGGCACCGGTGCGGCGCGAGAGTTCGCCGATCCTCATGTCGCCGAGTACAGCAGGTACTTGACTCTCACGCCAATGTGAATGTCTAGCGTCGCGGCATGACGAACTCGAGCACGCGCACCTCTGTTTCCGTTCTCGGCCTCGGCCCCATGGGCCGGGCCCTCGCGTCCGCCTTCCTGAGCGCGGGCCACCCGCTGACCGTGTGGAACCGCACCCCGGGCCGAGCCGGTGACCTCCTCGAACGGGGCGCGACCGTCGCGTCCTCGGCCGAGGACGCCGTGCGTGCCGGGGAGGTGGTCGTCGTCTGCCTGCTGGACTACGACGCCGTGCGGGCCGTGCTGCCGACGACCGGCTGGGCGGGGCGCACGCTGGTCAACCTCAGCAGCGGGGAGCCCGCTGAGGCCCGGGCCCTGGCCGAGTGGGCGGCTGGGCGGGACATCCGCTACCTGGACGGAGTCGTCCTCACGCCCACCCCGGTGATCGGCACCCCGGCCGCCGCGGTCCTCTACAGCGGTGCGCGGGACGCCTACGACGCGGTACGGGAAACGATGGCGGCACTCGGCGGTACAGGCAGCCATCTCGACGCCGACCCGGGACGTGCGGCGGCGTACGAGGTGGCGTTGCTCGATCTGTTCGCCACCTCCGTGCACGGAGCCGCGCACGCCTTCGCTCTCGCCTCCGCAGAGGGCATCGCGCCCGGCGATCTCGCGCCGTTCGCCGTCGGGATCAGCGGTCTGCTGTCAGAGATGATCCCCCGGTGGGCCGAGCAGTTGCGGACCGGCCGCTTCCAGGGAGAGCGCTCCACGGTGGCATCGGCGGCGGCGACGCTCACCCGGCTCGTCGAGGCCGCTGCGGCGCACGGCCTGGACACCGGTGCCCTGGCGGCGGCCAGGCGGACCGCCGACCGGGCCGTCGCCGCCGGGTACGGTCAGGACGGGCTCGCGCGGCTCGTGGCTGCTACGGGCGCCACAGAGGGTGTTCCCGCTCCGCCCAGTCGCGGCTGACCAGGCCGGTGCGCAGGCCCCGGCGGGACTCCGGGTCGCCGAGGGCCATGCCGATGTGGCCGGCCAGGACCACGCCGATCGTCAGGGCGAGCCAGTCGTGGACGAACGTCGCCGAGGTGCGCCACATCAGCGGCGTGAGATGCGTGAACCACATCAGCAGTCCGGTGCCGAGCATCACCAGGGTGGCGCCCGCGATCCAGGCCGCGTACGTCTTCTGCCCCGCGTTGAACTTGCCCGCCGGCCGGGACTCGCGGCGGTGGTCGCGCCGGAGGGCCGCACGCAGCCAGACCCGGTCGTGCGGCCCCCAGCGGTTGAGGTGGCCGAGGTCCGCGCGGAAGGCCCGGGAGGCGAGGCCCAGCAGGACCGGGACCGGCAGCAGCACGCCCGCCACCTCGTGGACACGCACGACCAGTTCGCGGCGCCCCACCAGTTCCGCGAACGCGGGGATGTAGAGGCAGGCCGCCGTCACCACGCACACGCTCATCAGGACAGCCGTCGTGCGGTGGACCCAGCGCTCCGCGCGCGTGAAGCGGCGCACCCGGGCCGGGGCGGCGACGGGCGGCTGCGGGGCGTCAACTCGTGGGGGCATCGTCGCGTCCGTTCGACCGGCCGACCCAGGCGTCGACGTCGTATCCGCGCTCCTCCCAGTACCCGGGGCGCACGTCCCGGGTGACCGTGATGCCGGAGAGCCATTTCGCGGACTTGTAGAAGTACATGGGGGCGACGTAGAGCCGGACCGGGCCGCCGTGCTCGTGGGTCACCGGTTTGTCCTGCATCTTCAGCGCGACCAGGACGTCGTCGCGGCGCGCCTGGTCGAGGGTGAGGCTCTCGGTGTACGCCCCGTCGAAGCAGGTGAAGCGGACGGCGCCGGCGGAGGATCGCACGCCCGCGGCGTCCAGCAGGGCGGACAGCCGTACGCCTTCGAACGGCGTCCTCGCCACCCGCCAGCCCGTGACGCACTGGACGTCGTGCACGAGCCGGGTCTGGGGCAGGGCGCGCAGGTCGGCCAGGGTGAACGTCTTCGGGTGGTCGACCAGGCCGTTCACCGTGAGCCGGTAACTCGCCTCGCCGAGGTGCGGGACGGACGCGGTCACCGAGTAGTAGCGGAAGCCGCCGCCGTTGGGCAGCAGTCCGGTCAGGCCCGTCGGGTCCTTGCCGGAGACACCGCCCAGGAAGGACTCCAGGCCGCGCTGGAGCGTGGGCGCCCCGAGCACGCCGAGCGCGCCGAGTCCCAGGGTGCCCAGCAGCACCCGGCGGCCGATCGGAGTACCGGTCGCCGGGGGCTCGGGTGCGTCCGGCTCGTGTGGTCGTTCAGGGTTCACACAACGATTCGAGCACCCGGCACCCCCTCGATGCCAGGGGAACCGGGTGCCCGTCAGGATTCCGTCACCTCTTCTCACCGGGTTCTCAGGAAGCCGGACCAGCGAGGTGGATCAGCGGTGTGCGCCGGTCATGCCGTCGACTCGGCCGCCTTCTCCAGCTGGAATGCCTCGTTGCCCAGGCCGATGCGGGCGTGCGTCTGGGGCTTGCGGGAGCGCAGAAGCAGGCCCTGGGCCAGGCCGAGCAGCAGGGCGACGCCGATGATCGCGGGGAGCAGCCATCCGGGTTCCGAGTCCGGGCCCGTGCCGACCAGGACGTCGAAGTCCTTGACCGTGTAGGCGGCGATCACCAGCAGGGCGAGTCCTGCCACCGCGGAGGTGGCCAGCCGCCAGGCCTGGGCGCGGGCGGAGCCACGGCGGGCGAAGAAGACGATCACGGAGGCGGAGGCGGCCACCATCAGCACGGTGACGCCGAGCGCTCCGACGCTGCCGAACCAGGTGAACAGGTGCAGCACCGGCGTGGTCGGGTCGCCGTTCGGCCTGTCGTCGGCCACCGCGAACGCGATCACGACCACCGCGGACACCGCGCTCTGCAGCAGCGAGCCGGTGCCGGGCGCGCCGCTGGTGCCGGTGGTGCGTCCGAAGGCGGCCGGCAGCAGTCCCTCGCGGCCCATGGCGAACGCGTACCGGGCGACCACGTTGTGGAAGCTGAGCATCGCCGCGAACATGCCGGTGACGAACAGCACGTGCAGCACGTCCGTGAAGGTGTGCCCAAGGACGGATTCGGTCAGCCAGAACAGCAGGCCGGCGCTCTGCTTCTGCGCGGCCGGCACGATCTGCGAGGGGCCGGCGGCCACGGTCAGCGCCCAGCAGCTGAGCGCGAAGAAGACGGCGACGAAACCGACCGCGAGGAACATCACCCGGGGCACCAGGACGTCCGGGCGGCTGGTCTCCTCCGCGTAGACGGGCGCCTGTTCGAAGCCGAGGAAGGCGGCGACGCAGAAGCAGAGCGCGGTGCCGACGCCCGCCCCGGTGAGCGTGTCCGGGTTGAAGGTGTGCAGCGACAGGCCCTCCTTGGCCGGGTCGGCCACGGCCGCGACGTCGAAGATCACGACGAGCGCGACCTCGATCAGCAGCAGGACGCCGAGCACGCGCGCGTTGACGTCGATCTTGAGCCAGCCGAGTGCGCCGACGACGAGGACGGCGGCCAGCGCGGGGATCCACCAGGCCATCTGAACGTCCAGATAGGTGGCGAACAGCCCGGAGACCTCGAAGCCGAAGATGCCGTAGATCGCGAACTGCAGCGCGCTGTAGGCGACGAGGGCCACCGCCGCCGCGGCCGCGCCCGCCGTGCCGCCGAGCCCTCGGGAGATGTACGCGTAGAACGCGCCGGCGTTGTGGACGTGGCGGCTCATCTCCGCGTATCCGAAGGAGAACAGGGCGAGCACCACGCCGAGGACGACGAACAGCAGGGGCTGGCCGACGATGCCCATCACCCCGAATGTGGTGGGCATGACACCTGCGACGACCATGAGAGGGGCGGTCGCCGCCAGGACGGACAGCAGCAGGCCCGTCGTGCCGAGCCGGTCGGCGCGCAGGGCGCGTTCCTGCCCCTTGAAGGTGGGGATGGCGCCGCCGTCGGCGGCAGCCGGTCTGCTCGTGCTCGAACTGTCGGTCGTCATCGCGCGGTTGTCCTTTCGGATGCCTTGGACGGGACTGTCGGGGTTGTCGGGACTTCAGAGGCTTTCGGGGCCGTCGGTGTCGTCACGCCGTACCCAACGCCGTGTCGCGTGCCGTACGGAACGCCGTGTACGGGTCGCGGTCGGGGTACGACCACGGCGCCGGGGTCGCGTACGACCCGATGCGGTGGAACAGGGCGGCGGCCTCGGCGTCCCGGCCCTCGCAGTACTTGGCGTGGGCCAGGAAGTTGAGGTCGACATGGCGGCGCGGGTGGTCGTCGCGCTCCCACTCCAGCCACCAGTCGAACGCCGCCTTCATCACCTGGCGGGCGCGCCGCCCCACCCAGTGCCCGGAGGCCACGGGGTCGGGCGGCTCGCTGCCCGTGGCGGCCAGCACGCGGTAGCGCTCGGCGTGCGCGACGACCGGGAGGATGGCGAGCGGCGAGTCGGCGGGGGCCTGTTCGGCAGCCCAGTTGGCGAAGTCGTAGACCTCGTGCAGCGGGTCCTGGCCGGCGTCGGCGCGGCGCTCGGCGAGCCGGGCGACCACCAGGTGGTGCGCGTGGTGGTGGTCCGGGTAGCGGGCGCGCACCTCGTCGAAGAGGCGGACCACGTCCTCCTCGGTGCCGAGCGACCGCTCCAGGATCAGCAGGCCGAGCCAGGGCGTGGGGTCCTCGGGGGCGAGCGCGGCGGCGGCCCGGCAGACCTCGCGGGCCGCGTCCGGGCTCTCCTTGCCGTTCAGTGCGCGGTGGACGACCGCGTGGGCGACGAGGACGGCGGCGCAGGGCGACTCCGGTTCGGCGAGCTGCCAGTCGCGCGCCCAGGCGAGCGCCGCGGGCTCCTGGGCGAGGACGGTGACGCGGTGGCCGCGGCGGTCCCAGTCGTCCCGGGTCGCGGCGAGCAGGGCACGCACGGTCGCCCATCGTCCGCGGGCGAGCGAGGCCCGGGCAGCGATGAGTTCGGTGTCGTCGAGCGCGGCGTCGAAGAGCCGGTCCGCGCGCTTGCGGGCACGGCCGAACGCCGGTGGGGGTGGGGGTGGCACCGCGGTGATTCCTTACCGAACGCGGCTCGTCAGAGTGCGGTCACGCACAGCAAACCCTCCGCCGACGGTGTGCGTCAAGAGCGGACCCGAAGGCCTACACGTGTCAACTGCGCTCAGATGCAAGCGCGTTGAACACGCCAGTTGAGCGCGCGCCGGGGGGCGGGGCGGTGGTCGGGGGACGCTGCTCCCGTCCCGCGGCGCTCGGCCCACCGCTTGGCTCAGCCGACCGCCTTGGCAGCCGCCCGTCCGGCGGTGCGTCCCGAGAACAGGCAGCCGCCGAGGAACGTGCCCTCCAGGGAGCGGTAGCCGTGCACCCCGCCGCCGCCGAAGCCCGCCGCCTCCCCGGCCGCGTACACGCCCGGCAGCGGGTCGCCGCCCTCGGTCAGCACCCGGGAGGACAGGTCGGTCTCCAGGCCGCCGAGCGTCTTGCGGGTGAGGATGTTGAGGCGCACCGCGATCAGCGGGCCCGCCTTGGAGTCGAGGATGCGGTGCGGTGCCGCCGTACGGATCAGCCGGTCGCCGAGGAAGCGGCGGGCCCCACGTATGGCGGTCACCTGGAGGTCCTTGGTGAAGGGGTTGAGGATCTCCCGGTCGCGCGCGACGATCTCGCGGCGCAGCTCGGCCTCGTCGATGAGCGGCTCCTTGGTGAGCGCGTTCATGCCGCGCACCAGCGCGCCCAGGTCCTTCTCGACGACGAAGTCGACGCCGTGGTCCATGAACGCCTTCACCGGCCCGGGCACGTCGGCGCGGGCCCGCACGATCACGTCCCGGACCGACTTGCCGGTGAGGTCGGGGTTCTGCTCGGAGCCGGAGAGCGCGAACTCCTTGCCGATGATCTTCTGGTCGAGCACGAACCACGTGTGGTCGTACCCGGTCTTCATGATGTGCTCGAGCGTGCCGAGGGTGTCGAAGCCGGGGAAGAGCGGGACGGGCAGCCGCCGGCCGCGGGCGTCCAGCCAGAGGGAGGACGGGCCGGGCAGGACGCGGATGCCGTGGTTGTCCCAGACGGGGTTCCAGTTGTGCAGGCCCTCGGTGTAGTGCCACATGCGGTCGCGGTTGATCAGGCGGGCGCCCGCCTCCTCGGCGATGCCGAGCATCCTGCCGTCGACGTGCGCGGGCACGCCGGAGACCATGCGCTCCGGCGGGTTGCCGAGACGCCTGGGCCAGTTGGCGCGGACCAGGTCATGGTTGCCGCCGATGCCGCCCGAGGTGACGATCACCGCCTGGGCCCGCAGCTCGAAGGCGCCGGTGACCGTGCGGCTGCTGGCCTTGCCCCGCGGCGCGTCCGAGGGCTCCAGGATCTCGCCCGTGACGGTGTCGACGGTGCCCGCGCTGCGCGCGAGGCCGGTGACGCGGTGACGGAACTTCAGTTCGACGAGGCCCCGCGCGACGCCGGCCCGCACCCGCCGCACGAACGGGGCGATCACCCCGGGCCCGGTCCCCCAGGTGATGTGGAAGCGGGGGACGGAGTTGCCGTGCCCGGTGGCGTCGTAGCCGCCGCGTTCGGCCCAGCCGACCACCGGGAAGAAGCGCACGCCCTGCCCGTGCAGCCAGGCCCGCTTCTCGCCCGCCGCGAAGTCGACGTACGCCTCGGCCCACTTGCGCGGCCAGTGGTCCTCCGGGCGGTCGAAGGCGGCCGTGCCCATCCAGTCCTGGAGGGCGAGCGCATGGCTGTCGCGGATCCTGAGGCGGCGCTGTTCCGGGGAGTCCACGAAGAAGAGGCCGCCGAAGGACCAGAACGCCTGGCCGCCCATCGACTGCTCGGGCTCCTGGTCGAGCAGGATGACCTTCTGGCCGGCGTCCACCAGTTCGGCGGTCGCGGTGAGCCCGGCGAGGCCTGCCCCGATCACGATGACATCAGCGTCGTAGGCCATGCGCCCGTCCTCTCGCGGTGACGACCGGTCCGTTTCCTTGTTACCGACGGGTCAGATCCTTCGGCAGAAGAGTTACGGCGTCAACCGCATGTTTCCGGGTACTCGCCGCTGTCGGCAAACTCACGTCGTCCGCCGCGCGGACGCGTGCGCCGCCGTGCGGCAGCGGGTCTCACCTGGGGCGAAATGGAGCCCCTGGCAGCGTCGTCGGGGCCTTCCCGGTGCCGGGCGGGGGTGCGGGACATCCGGCGTGTCGTACGGGCGGGAAGCGTGCCGGGAAGTTGTCAAGCACGGGCAGGTCACAGCTGGGAGCGCTACAGTCAGCGTGATACGCATCCCGTGACCCCGCTGAATCATTGAGGTACGCAGCGTGTCGGTACTGGTTCTGGCTCTCGCCGTGAGCGCGGCCTTCTGTCTGGGCACCGGGTTCGTCCTGCAGCAGAACGCCGCCCAGCAGGCACCGCTCAGCGACTTCCTCTCCCCTCGGCTGCTCCTTGACCTGATGAGGGTGCCGCGCTGGCTCGGCGGTATCGGCCTGATGGTGGCGGGCATGATCCTCAGCGCGGTCGCGCTGTCCCAGGGCGAGATCTCACTGGTCGAGCCGCTGGTCGCCACCAACCTGCTGTTCGCGCTCGCCCTCTCCCGCTGGCAGACCAAGCAGCCGCTGGGCCGTCAGGGCTGGACCGGTCTGGTGCTGCTGGCCGGCGGTGTCACGGCGTTCATCGTTGCGGGCCGGCCCAGAGCGGGAGACGCGGTCACCGATCCGGTACGGCACTGGGTGATCATCGGGGCGATGGTCGGCGCAGCGCTGGTGCTGACGACGTATGCGAAGAAGTCCCGGATGATCATCGGACCGTTGCTGCTGGCGCTGGCGGCCGGTCTGCTGTACGGCGTGCAGGACGCGCTCACCCGGGTCAGCGGGCAGCGTCTGACGACGGGCGGGTGGACGGAGTTCATCACGGGCTGGCAGCCGTACGGGGTGCTGGTGCTCGGGGTGACCGGACTGGTGCTGGTGCAGAGCGCGTTCGAGACGGCGCCGCTGCGGATGTCCCTGCCGGCACTGACCGCGGCCCAGCCGCTGGCCGGGATCGCCTGCGGGGTGGGCTTCCTCGGCGACCGCCTGCGCACCGACACGGGAGCGCTCGCCTGGGAGGCGGCCGGTCTCGCGGCGATCGTGCTGGGCATCGTGCTGCTCGGGTTGCACCCGGCGATGCCGCGGGGGTTGGGCGAGGTCGAACCGGAGAAGGACCTGCAGCCGGGATGAGGCGGCGGCCCCTTGCGGCGGGAAGAAGAGCGCCGTCCTCGGCGGTCGGCGGGCGGGAGCGCCTGGTTGGATGGCCGTATGAGTGCCGCTGATGAGCTTCTTGACATCGTGGACGAGGAAGACCGGGTCGTCGGGCGGTCGCCGCGCGGCGAGGCCTACGCACGGGGGCTGCGGCACCGGTGCGTGTTCGTGCTGGCGCGCGATGGCGACGGGCGGGTCTTCGTGCACCGCCGCACCCCCACCAAACTCGTGTTCCCCTCCCTCTACGACATGTTCGTCGGCGGCGTCGTCGGCGCGGGAGAGAGCTACGACGACGCCGCCCTGCGCGAGGCGGAGGAGGAACTCGGCGTCAGCGGGCTCGCCCGGCCCGAGCCGCTGTTCAAGTTCCTGTACGACGACGGAGCCGGACGGACCTGGTGGTCCTCGGTCTACCAGGTCCGCTGCGACCTGCCGGTGAACCCCCAGGCGGAAGAGGTCGCCTGGCACGCCTTCCTGCCGGAGGACGAGGTGGAACGGCGGCTGTCGCAGTGGGAGTGGGTCCCGGACGGGCTCGCCGCATACCGGCGGCTCAAGGAGTACCGCCGGTCCGCCGACTGAGCGCGGCGCGGCACGGCGCCCCCGGTAGGGTCCTGCCCGTGATCGAATTCGTACGGAACGTCCGGCTGTGGTTCGCGCCCCAGGAGGTCCGTGAGGAAGGCCGTACACCCGACTACCGCTTCTCCCTGGCCAACGAGCGCACCTTCCTGGCCTGGTTGCGCACCGCGCTCGCGCTGATCGGCGGCGGCTTCGCCGTGGACCAGTTCCTGCCCGGCCTGCGCTGGGCCTGGCGCGTGGGGCTCGCCCTCGCGCTGCTCGGCTCCGGGGTGCTGTGCTCGCTGCGGGCCGTCAACCACTGGGTGCGCTGCGAGCGGGCGATGCGGCGCGGCGAGGACCTTCCCGCCTCCCGCTTCCCGGCGGTGCTCAGCCTCGCCATCGCCGTGGTGGCCGTCGCCATGGTCGTGGTCGTCCTCCTCGGCTGGGCCGGATGAGCGCCCCGGCCGGTCAGCGCGACCCGGGGCTCCAGCCGGAGCGCACCCGGCTCGCGTGGCGCCGTACCACCCTGTCCTGCACCGTGGCCGCCGTTCTGGCCGCGAAGACGGCACTGCACGGCGGGACGGCGGGCGGCTTCGTCGCCGTCGCGCTGTGCTGCCTGCTCTGGCTCGGTTTCCTGGCTCTGGCCGGGCGCCGCATCCACGCCCTGGCGACCGCCGAGCCCGGCCACCCCCCGCGGCTCACGCCCCGCCACGCCGCGGCCGCGACCCTGTGCACGGCCGCGCTAGCGGTGTGCGCGGCGGCCCTGGTGTTCTGAAGGCACTGACCGAGGACTGCACGAGGAACCCCCGGTACGGGAGGCTCGTTGTCGACTGGCAGGCTGTCCCGCACCAGTTGGCAACGCAACAGGGGGTTCCATGGCCGCGGCTGAGCCGTACACGGTCGCACTCGCCGACGACGTACACGCCTATGTCCAGCCGGACGGCGGCTGGTGCCTGAACAACGCCGGGTTCGTGAGCGACGGGACGGCCACCCTGCTGGTGGACACCACCGCGACCGAACGCCGCACCCGTGCCCTGGGCGCGGCGATCGCGGCGACGGGAGCCCCCGCGCCGCGGGTCGTGGTCAACACCCACCACCACGGCGACCACACCTACGGCAACGCCTTCTTCGCGCCGGCCGCGATGATCGTCTCGCACGCCGACTGCCGCCGGGAAGCGCTCGCCGCCGGGCACAACCTGCCGTTGATCTGGCCCACGATCGACTACGGGGACGTCCGGATACAGGGTGCCGACCTGACGTACAGGGACCACACGACGGTGCACACGGGGGCGGTGGACGCCGAGGTGATCCACCCCGGCGTCGGGCACACCGTCGGCGACTCGGTGGTCTTGCTGCCGCACCGGCGCGTGCTGTTCACCGGCGACCTGGTCTTCGAGGGCGGCACGCCGTTCTTCCTGATGGGCTCGCTCAGCGGCTCCCTGCGCGCGCTGGAACGGCTGCGCGCGCTCGGCGCCGAGACGGTGGTGCCCGGGCACGGGCCGGTGACCGATCCGTCGGCGTTCGACCGTACGGAGCGCTATCTGCGGTTCGTCGCCGAGGTCGCGCAGAAGCACCACGCGGCGGGCCGTACGCCGCTCCAGGCGGCGCGGTCCACGGATCTCGGGGAGTTCGCCGAGTGGCGGGAGAGCGAGCGGCTGGTGGCCAACCTGCACCGCGCCTATGCCGAACTGGACGGCCTGGCCGAGGGGGCGCCTCTCGATCCGCTGCCCGGCTTCCGGGACATGGCGGTCATGAACGGCGGAGAGATGATGGCCAGCCACGCGTGAGGGCCGCGTCCGTGTCACGGCGGCGGCGCCCCGCCGCCGTGACACCCGCGACCGCCGGCGCCACGATGGCACCGTGGCGCCGATCACGTTCGCCCCGCGCACTGGACGACATACCGACCGGTCGGCATCATGAGGCAGGTCCTGTTTTCCGCGCACGTCGCACGTGAGGAGCAACGATGAGCCCAGACCACCCGCCGGGTCTCGATCTCGGCCGGCTGCGCGGCCTGCTCGACGCCGAGCGGCCCGGCCTGGTGAACGGCCCCCTGACCGGGCGGCTGATCGAGGGCGGGCGGTCCAACCTCACCTACGCCGTCTCGGACGGCACGGCGCGGTGGGTCGTACGCCGTCCCCCGCTCGGCCACGTCCTGGCCACCGCGCACGACATGAGGCGCGAGCACCGGGTGATCAGCGCGCTGCACCCGACGCCGGTGCCGGTGCCGCGCCCGGTGCTGCTGTGCGAGGACGAGTCGGTCCTCGGCGCCCCCTTCTACGTGATGGACTTCGTCCAGGGCACCCCCTACCGCACCGCCGAACAGCTGGCGCCGCTCGGCCCGGAGCGCACCCGGAACGCGATCCTCGGCCTGGTGGACACGCTGGTCGAGCTGCACGCGGTGGACCCCGAAGCGGTGGGTCTTGCGGGCTTCGGCCGCCCGGAGGGCTTCCTGGACCGTCAACTGCGCCGCTGGGGCAAGCAGTTGGACGCCTCCCGCAACCGGGAGCTGCCCGGCATCGACGAGCTGCACGCGGCGCTCGGCCGCGCGCTGCCCGGCTCCCCCGCGCCGGCCGTGATCCACGGCGACTACCGCCTGGACAACGTTCTCCTCGGTGACGACGACAGGATCACCGCCATCCTGGACTGGGAGATGTCCACGCTCGGCGACCCGCTGACCGACCTGGGTCTGCTGGTGATGTACAGCGTTCCGCTCGGCACGCCCGACTCCCCCGTCTCCACGACGGCCGAGGCCCCGGGTCACCCCGATCCGGCCGAGCTGATCGAGCGGTACGCGGCCCGCTCGGGGCGCGATGTCTCCGCCGTCTCCTGGTACACGGCGTTCGCCTGGTTCAAGCTCGCCGTGATCCTCGAGGGCATCCACTACCGCTACACGCTCGGCCAGACGGTCGGGCGGGGCTTCGACCGCATCGGCGAGCTGGTGCCCGTCTTCATCGAGCACGGCCTGACCACCCTGCAGGAAGGCTGATCCGTCATGGACTTCGCGTTCGACGCGCGCACCGAGGAGCTGCGCGCCAAGCTGCTCGCCTTCATGGACGAGTACGTCCATCCGGCGGAGGCCGTCGCCCACGAGCAGCGTGAGCGGCTCGCCTCGCCATGGGACACCCCGCCGGTCGTCGAGGAGCTGAAGGCCGAGGCGCGCCGGCAGGGTCTGTGGAACCTGTTCCTGCCGGACGCCGAGTACGGCGCCGGGCTCACCAACCTCCAGTACGCCCCGCTCGCCGAGATCACCGGCCGCTCCCCGCAGCTGGCGCCCACCGTGACGAACTGTGCGGCGCCCGACACCGGCAACATGGAGGTCCTCGCGCAGTTCGGCGACGAACAGCAGAAGAAGCAGTGGCTGGAGCCGCTGCTGGCCGGGGAGATCCGCTCGGCGTTCGCGATGACCGAGCCGGAGGTGGCCTCCTCGGACGCCACGAACATCACCACGCGCATCGACCGAGCCTCCGATGGCACAGACGAGTACGTCATCACCGGCCGCAAGTGGTACATCTCCGGGGCGATGAACCCGGACTGCAAGATCTTCATCGTGATGGGGAAGACGGATCCGGACGGGCCGGACATCCGCCGCCAGCAGTCCATGGTGCTGGTCCCCCGCGACACGCCGGGTGTCACGGTCAAGCGCGCGATGCAGGTGTACGGCTACGAGGATCACTACCACGGCGGCCACGCCGAGGTCGTCTTCGACCACGCGCGCGTGCCGGTGACCAACCTGATCGGTGAGGAGGGCGGCGGGTTCGCCATCGCCCAGGCGCGGCTGGGTCCGGGCCGGATCCACCACTGCATGCGGCTGATCGGCATGGCGGAGCGGGCCATCGAGCTGATGTGCGAGCGGGCCGTCTCGCGCACCGCCTTCGGCAAGGCGCTGGCCCAGCAGGGTGTGGTGCACAACTGGATCGCCGACGCGCGCGTGGCCGTGGAGCAGTTGCGGCTGCTGGTGCTGAAGACGGCGTGGATGATGGACACGGTGGGCAACAAGGGCGCGCACACCGAGATCCAGGCCATCAAGATCGCCACTCCGCGCACGGTCGTCGACATCATCGACAAGGCGGTCCAGCTGCACGGCGCGGGCGGGGTGAGCCAGGACTTCCCGCTGGCCGAGCTCTGGGCGGCGGCCCGCACCCTGCGGCTCGCGGACGGCCCCGACGAGGTGCACCAGCGGTCGCTGGCACGGCGGGAGCTGAAGAAGTACCTGTGAGACATGGGTGAGGGGCGGACGCCGTGGCGTCCGCCCCTCACCCATGTGCGTCGATCACCCCTGTGCGCCGATGGGCTACGGCCGCAGCGCCCTCAGCAACAGGTCCGCCAGGTGGTCGGCGACCTCCCGGGGGCTGAGCGGGCCGTCGGGGCGGTACCAGGTCGACAGGTGGTGCACCGAGCCGAAGTGGTAGTCGACGACCAGGTCGGCCGGGGTGGCGGTGGAGAACACGCCCTCCTTCTGGCCCTCCTCGATCAGCGCGCGGAACCGCTCGTGGTAGCGGCGCCGCTCCGCGCGGACCTGCTTGTCCTTCTCCGGGCTGAGGTGGTGCATGGACCGGAAGAAGATCATCGCGTCGTCGAGGTTCTCGATCGTGGTGACGACGACGTCGGCTGCCGCGTCCCTCAGGCGCTTCTCCACCGGCTCGTCGGCGTCCGCGAAGGCGTCGAGCCGCTCCTGCTGGACACGCAGCACGCGCGCGTACACCTCGTGCAGCAGATCGTCCTTGGAGCCGAAGTAGTGGTACAGCGCGCCCTTGGTGACGCCTGCCGCCTCGACGATCTCCTGCACGGACGTGCGGTCGTAGCCCTGCTCGGCGAAGAGCCGCGTGGCGGCGGCCAGGAGCCGCTGCGGGACCGGCGTCCCGTCCCCGTCCGTCGTTCTGGGCACTGCCGCCACCTGCCTTTCCGTGATGTACCGGCGATCTCTACTGGCTCGTCTGCGCCTTTTCTCGGGTCGTTCGCCTCCGGAGCGCTCAAGCCGGTGTCGAGACCCCGACCGTGCTCAGCCCTTCGGGCATCCGCGCGGTCGCGCTCTCGACACCGGCGCGCCCCTTCGGCTCACTCCCGGCGGGAACGCAGTTCCCGACGGAGGATCTTCCCACTCGCCGTCTTCGGCAGCTCGGGCAGGATCTCCACCTGGCGCGGGTACTTGTAGGCGGCCAGTCTCTCCTTGCAGTACGCCGCGAGCGCGTCGGGGTCCGTCTCGGCGCCCGGGCGCAGGCTGATGTACGCCTTGACGGTCTCGCCGCGGTACCCGTCCGGCACCCCCACGACGGCCGCCTCGCGCACCGCCGGATGCGTGTAGAGGACGTCCTCGACCTCGCGCGGCCACACCTTGAAGCCGGACGCGTTGATCATGTCCTTCTTGCGGTCCACGACGTACAGCCAGCCCCGCTCGTCCATGAACCCGATGTCGCCGGTGCGCAGCTCGCCGTCAGGGAAGGTCTCGGCGGTGGCCTCGGGGCGCCGCCAGTAGCCGGGCACGACCTGGGGGCCGCGGACGACGATCTCGCCCTGTTCGCCGAACGGCACCTCCTCGCCCCTCTCGTCGACGATGCGGACGACCGTGTCCGGCCCGGGCACGCCGACCGCCAGAGTCCCGGAGACCGGGTCCACGGGGGCCTCCTGACCGGGCGGGACCGAGGCGCAGGGTGCGGTGCACTCGGTCAGGCCGTAGCCGTTGCGGATGTACGGACCGAAGCCGGCCCGGAACTTCTCCACCAGGGCGGGCGGCAGCGGCGCGCCACCGGAGGAGATGACCCGGAAGGAGGAGAAGTGGTCCGGGGTGACGGACGGGTGGGCGGCGAGCGCCATGAAGGCGGTGGAGGGGCCGACGGTGTAGTGCGGGCGGTGCTCGGCGAACGCGTCGAGCACGACGCCCGGCTCGAACCGGTAGGCGAGGAGGAGCGTGCCGCCGCTGGTGAGACAGGCCACCAGCTCGCACACCATCCCGGTGATGTGGAACAGCGGTGCCAGCGCGAAGTAGACGGGCGCCTCGGGCAGGCCGAGGCCCGTGCGCTGCCGCTCGGCGTTGTACATGATGTTGCCGTGCGTGTTGGTGGCGCCCTTGGGGGTGCCGCTGGTGCCCGAGGTGTAGCTGATCAGCGCGATGTCGGACGGGCCCACGTCGCGGCCCTCGGGCGCCTTGTGGCCCTGCCGGGCGACGGTGACCAGGTCGTCGGCGTCGGCGGCCTGCTCCAGCCGCTCGAAGGTGAGCACCCGTGCGTCGTCACGGGTCTGGAGGTCCCGTTCGCAGGCGGTCAGCACGATCCGCACGGGCGATGCGGCGGCCGTGTCCCGCAGGTACGACTCCCAGGCGCGGTCGGAGCACACCAGGGCGGTCACCTCGGCGTCCTTCAGGACGTGCGTGACCTCCCCCGACTTGTACATGGGGTTGACGGGCACGACGGTGGCGCCGGCCTTCCAGGCGCCGAGCAGGGCCAGCACGAAGTGCGGGGAGTTCTGCAGCAGGATCGCGACCCGGTCGCCGCGCTCCAGACCGCGCGAGGCGAGGAACCCGGCGACGGAGTCGGTCAGCGCGTCCAGTTCGGCGTAGCTGATCCGGCCGTCGAAGTAGGCCAGGGCGGTGCGGTCCGCGGGCACCTCGCGCAGGGCGTGCGGGAGCGAGTCGGCGGGGCTGACCGGCGCGCGCTGGGCATCGTCGAGCAGGGTGAGCCAGGGCTTGGCGGCGTAGGGGGAGGCGGTCACCGGCCGGCCTCCCACTTCTGCTGGATGTGGTTCATGCTCGTCAGCCAGCGGTCCGGGTCGGTGGCGCGCGCCTGGTAGTAGGCGGCGGCCTCGGGGTGCGGCAGGATCAGGAACCGGTCCTCCTCGATGCCCTTGAACAGGGCGTCGGCGACGTCCTCGGGGTCGATCGCGGTCGGTGCCAGCACCAGGTCACCCGCGCTGCCGGAGGCGGTCAGCATGTCGGTGCGGACGCCCTGGGGGCAGATCGCGTGGACCTTCAGGCCGCGGTGGCGGTACGTCAGGGACAGCCACTCGGCGAAGGCGTACGCGCCGTGCTTGGTGACGCTGTAGGGGGCGGCGCCGATCATGGTGAGCAGTCCGGCGGCGGAGACAGTGGAGACGAAGCGGCCCGCGCCGCGCTCCAGCCAGGCGGGCAGGAGTTCCCGGGCCGCGCGGACGTGGGCCATCACGTTCACATCCCAGGCCCGCGCCCAGACCTCCTCGTCGGCGGCCTCGGTGCCGCCGGAGCCGAGGCCCGCGTTGGCGCAGTAGACGTCGATCGTGCCGCCGAGGGCGTCCCGCGCCTCGGACACGATCGCGGACGCGTCGCCCGGGACGGCGATGCCGCCGATCTCGCCGGCCACGGCCTTGGCCTTCTCGGCGTCCAGGTCGTTGACGACGACCCGGGCCCCCTCGGCGGCGAAGCGGCGGGCCAGCGCGGCCCCGATGCCGCCTCCCGCCCCGGTGACGACCACTCCCGCATCCTGCACGGCTTCCACCATCGGTCTCCTTCGACGCGACACGCACCGGCTCTGCTGCCGTCGGCTCTGTACGGCGGTCAGACTAACCAGTCGGTATGTACGAGGGAAGAGGCTGCTTCGTCGGCCATTACGCGGGCATGACAGTTCCATCGAACAGGGAGGTCATCGCATGAGGCTGTCCAGACGAGGGCTGCTCGCCGCCACCACGGCGGCGACCGTGCCGTTCCCCGCAGCGTCCGGGGCCGGCGGCGGCAGGCGGCTGCGCACCGGTTTCGAACGGCTGGCGGCGGACGGCTACGCGCCGCTGGCGGGCCGCCGGGTCGGCATCGTGACCAATCCCACGGGTGTGACGAGGGACGTGCGCCACATCGTGGACGTGATGCACGCCGACCCCCGGGTGAACCTGGTCGCGGTCTTCGGCCCCGAGCACGGCTTCCGCGGCACCGCCCAGGCCGGCGGATCGGAGGGCCGCCACGACGACCCGGCGACCGGGCTTCCCGTCTACGACACGTACCTGAAGAGCGGCCGGCCGCTCGCCGACATCTTCACCGCGTCCGGTGTGGACACCGTCGTCTTCGACGTCCAGGACGTGGGCGCCCGTTTCTACACCTACATCTGGACCCTTTACGACTGCATGGAGGCCGCCGCGCTCGCCGGCAAGCGGTTCATGGTCCTGGACCGGCCGAACCCGGTGACCGGACGCGCCGCCCTCGGCCCGGTCCTGCACACGGAGTCCGCGACCTTCGTCGGCCGGCAGCCGATCGCGCAGGCGCACGGGATGACGGTCGCGGAGCTGGCGCGGCTGTTCAACGAGGAGTTCCTGACCACGCCCGTTCCGCTCGACACCGTCCTGATGACCGGCTGGAGGCGGTCCGACTTCTACGACGTCTCCGGGCTGCCCTGGGTGCCGCCGAGCCCCAACATGCCGACACCCGACACCGCGCTGGTCTACTCGGGTACGTGCCTGTTCGAGGGCACGAACCTGTCCGAGGGACGCGGCACCACCCGCCCCTTCGAACTCCTCGGCGCGGAGGGCGTCGACGGCCGGTGGGCAGCGGAAGCGGAGCGACTGGGGCTGCCGGGCGTGCACTTCAGGGAGGCTTACTTCGCGCCCACCTTCTCCAAGTTCCAGGGGAGGACGATCGGTGGAGTGCAGGTCCATGTGCACGACCGGGCCGCCTACGACCCCGTCCGCACCGGGATCGCGCTGCTCGTGACCGCGAAGAAGGTGTGGGGCGGTTTCGCCTGGCGCTCCGACGACTGGATCGACAAGCTCACGGGCTCCGCGCGGGTGCGCACGATGATCGACGCCGGCGCCACGGCCGACGAGGTGGTGGCCGCGTGGCAGGACGAGCTGGCCGCCTTCCGGCGCATCCGCAGGGAGTACCTGCTGTACGGATGAGTCATGACGTATGGCCAACCGTGTCCGCCCGCAGGACGATGCGCGCACTGCGCACAGCGCACTCGAACTCGGGGCAAGGGGGCCCGTCATGGCGGTACCGGCAGTGAGCGTGAGTCCCTACTGGGAGCTGACCTTCGACGCGGACGGCGACGTCGACGGGCCGGAGCGGGACCGGCTGCTCGCGGAGGTGACACGGCGGGGAGTGCGCGACCTGCTGGTCTTCGCGCACGGCTGGAACAACCAGCGCTCCGGCGCCACCCGGCTCTACAGCAGCTTCTTCGCGCCGGTGCCCCTGATCGCGCCCAGGGCCCGCCTCGGGTACGTCGGCGTGATCTGGCCGTCGATGATGTTCGCGGACGAGCCGATCCCCCATTTCCCGCCGTCGGTCGCGGCCGAGGTTCCGGTGGCTCCGCTGCTGGACAATGACAGCCGCCACGCGCTGCTCGAGGTGTTCCCCGGCCGTGCGACCGTGGTGGAGCAGCTCTCACGGCTGCTGGAGCAGCACCCGGACGACGGTGCCTCGCTGGAGGAGTTCGGGCGGCTGGTACGACTGCTGGTGGAGGTGCGGCCGCAGGGGCCGCAGGCCGCGTTCGCCGCGGACACCCTGGCGCAGGGGGCGCCCGAGGACGAGCCCGGGATGCTGACCGGGGACACGGCCGAGGTGTGCCGGAGCTTCGCGCGGGCGCTGGAGCAGGTCCAGTCGGCCGGCGGGGAGTCCCCGGAGGGGTTCTCGTTCACGCCGAAGGGGGTGTGGGACGGGGCCCGCGAGCTGCTCAGACAGGCCACGTACTACGCGATGAAGCGGCGCGCGGGGACGGTCGGCGAGCGGGGGCTCGGGCAGGTGATCGGGCAGCTGGCGCAGGCGGCGCCGGGGGTGCGGGTGCACCTGGTCGGGCACAGTTTCGGCGGGCGGCTGGTGTCGTTCGCGCTGCGCGGGCTGCCGGAGGGGGTGCGCACGGTGAAGTCCGTGACGCTGCTGCAGGGCGCCTTCTCGCACTACGCGTTCGCGGCCCGGCTGCCGGAGGACCCGCATACGAGCGGGGTGCTGCACGGGCAGCAGAACCGGGTCGACGGTCCCCTGGTGTGCTGCTACTCCCACTTCGACGCGGCACTCGGCACGCTCTACCCGCTGGCGTCCCGCATGGCGAACGACGACCGGTCGCTGACCGGGGACTTCGCGGCGGACTTCGACATCGGCCGGCTCCTCGGCCCGCGGTGGGGGGCGATGGGGCACGACGGGGTCCAGGCGGTGGACGGTACGCGCCGCCTGACGCTCGCCGACGCGCTCAGCGGCGGACTGCCGGCGTCCGGCTGCGTCAACGTCGACGCCTGTGCGGTGGTCTGCCACGGCGGTCCGCCGGCGGGGGCGCACAGCGACATCGTGCATCCGGAGCTGGCCCGGGTGGTGCTGGCGGCGGGCCGGGTGAGCTGACCCGCCGCCACTCGTCACCTCCCGGCCTACCGGTGCGAGGTGTACTCCACCACCTGCTGGAACGTCGGCCGGTTCTGCCAGCTGATCCTGCCGTGCTTGATGCCGCCCAGGGTGCGCTGGACGATCGAGTCGGCGCACCACTGGTCACCGGCGGAGCACTGGTCGTCGCCCGGGTAGACCTGGGACGCGGTCATGCCCGCCGCCTGCTTCAGCGTGCTGATCAGGGTGTCACGGCAGGCGCTCAGGCTGCCGCCGCCGCAGTACTTCTGCGTGAGCGGCCCCTGCACCGATTCCCCGAGGACCGCCCGGATGTCCTTGTCGACATAGCTCCACCAGCCGTACTGGAAGGAGCTTCCGGCGTGCGAGCCGGTCGGGCCGTGCGCGGCCGACGGGGACTCGTCGATCGGCAGGTTGTTGCCGAAGGCGGTGTACAGGTCGCTGCCGAGGCCCGGCTGGAACTCGGCCTTCACCAGCAGCGGCCACCAGGCGTCCAGGATGCGGACGGCGTCGGCGTCGGCGTACGTCTTCGAGCCGGCCGAGGTCTCCGTGCGCTTGGCGCCCGCCGTCACCCAGGCCTGCAGCTTGCTGACCGCCGCCGCGGCCGTGGAGTCCGTCACCGTACTGCTGTTGACGACCTTCAGCAGCTTCGGCAGCACGTCCTCGGCCCGCAGGTCGGCGAGAGCCGCGTCCGCCATCGCCTTCGCCAGGGACGACCTGGTCACCCCGCCGGCCGCGACCAGCTTCCTCACCCGGTCCTCGAGCAGATTGCCGCGGTGGACCGAGCCCTCGCCCCAGGGAGCGGCCGTGTAGTCCTTGGCCTGCTTGTTGTTCCAGGAGATGTAGTAGTCCTGATCGATGGAGTTGGGGTGCTGGGACGGCGGGGTGTAGTCGGCCGTGTTGGTCGCCGGGTCCCAGTCGCGCCACTCGTACGCCGCCTGCGCCCACACGGGGAACTCGGCGTCGACACCGCTCGCCCGCACCGGGTTGTCGCCGCTGTTGTAGTACGCGGTGTGCTGGGAGTCGGCGTAGAACCAGTTGAAGGTGTAGTTGATGTGCTGGACCGCGCTCTGGAAGTCCTTCGGGCCCTTGACGTAGTCGGGATCGTTCAGCATCTGGAAGCCGATGATCGAGTCGGCCTCGTGCAGGTAGGACGAGCGCAGGGTGGTGTAGGCGACCTTCTTGCCGCCGACCGTGGCGCGGTACTCCACGGGACCGTACTTCGTGCGCCACACGCGCATGGTGTAGGAGCCGGCCGGGGTCGAGTCGGCGGTCGTGGGTGACCAGGAGTTCTTCTGCTCGATCTTGTCCATGGCGGTGCAGGTGCCGTGGTACAGGTAGTGGTAGTCGTCCTGGCACAGCTCGACCGCGTAGGTGTCGATGATGTCCTGGCCGGAGGTGGTCGCGCTCCACGAGTAGTCCTGGCCGCGACCCAGTTCGACGTACATGCTCAGGCCGGCGAAGGAGGCGCCGCGGGCGCTGATGCCGGGCCCCTGGATCTCCTGGAGCATGAGGAGCTGGGGCGCGAAGTAGCCGGTCTGCGGGCCGAAGACGGCGATGGGGCGGCCGCTCGCGGTGTACTTGCCGCTGACCACCAGGGCGTTGGACATGCCGCGCTTGGCGGAGGTCAGGGCGGTAGTGGCCGCGGTCTTCGACGCACTGGTCGCGCTCGAGGTCGCCGCGCTGCCGGTGCGGTCGTGGACGAGTGGCTCCTGGGTCACCGAGCCCGCCTCCGGCAGCGCCTCGCCCTGGGGGCTGGAGGGCTTGGTCGCGTACGGGAAGCTCTCGCCGTTGTGGACGGTGAGGACGGCCTCGGGGTCGTTGCGCTCGCGGAAGGACTCCCAGACCTTGGTGCCCTCCTCCACACCGTACTTGGACTGGGCGGCCAGCAGGGAGATCGCGTTGTTGACCTCGCCGCCCCCGCCGGAGCCGAAGAGCGCGCCGATGACGGAGGCGAGCGCGACCAGGTCGGTGACCTTGAAGTGCTCGATGGTGCCGGCGTTGGTGATGGCGTCCTTGTGGCCGGTAAGGACGTACTCGCCGGGGAAGGAGCGGCCGCTGTCGGAGGCGTCGATGTAGGCGTTGACGCCGGCCAGATAGGCGTTCACGTCGGCGAGGGCCTGCTTGCCGCGGTCGCCGGCGGCGGCCACCGCATTGTCGATCTGTGCCTGGAGGTCCGCCTCGGTGTAGGGCGCGTCGCGCCAGAACTCCTGCTCGAGGCCCTGGTTGGCGGCGGCGCCGCCCGCGAAGGAGGTGAGCTGTCCGCGGCCCACGTGCCGGAAGACGTCCATCAGCCACAGCCGGTCCTCAGCCGCGGCATACCCGGCGCCGAACTCCGTGCCGTACCTGGTGGTACCGGTGATGTGCGGGACGCCCGTCTTCTTGTCGCGGACGATCGACACGTCGCCGCGGCCCGCGGGCTTCTCCGTGGAGGCGACTTGATCGGACGGGACGCCGAACGAGGCGTCGTTGAAGAAGCTGTTGATCTTCGCGTCGGTGAGCGTGGAGTAGCCGGTGGCCAGGTTGGCGTAGGGGCCGAGCTGGTCCTCGGCGTGGTCGGGCTGGGTGCCGAAGGCCTGGTTGAGCAGGATCTGGGCGAGGGTGGCGTTGCCGTTCTCACCGGGCGGGAGGATGTCCGAACACTGGCCGCCGCAGTAGTCGTTCGACGCGGCCGCCTCCGCGGTGTTGGCCGCCTGTGCCGTGGTCGCGGCGGTCGGGGACAAAAGCCCCGCGATGAGCACGCATATCGACGCGGCCTTGAGGAACTTGGGGGTTCTGCGAGGAGTTCTCAGTCTGTCGAGGGCGGTGCGTGGGGTGCGCCGTGGCATGGCAGCTCCTCCCGACGGGGTATGGGCGGGTGGACGTTACCGCCGGTATCCCCGCGATTGAAGATGAACATGCGTCAGTTTTTCAACCGTCCGGCAAGTGCTTATGGAGGTCATCGGAAATCCGATGGAGCCGAATCGCGTGTCGATACGTCTATTCGGCGACGTCCCCAGGACGACGCCGAAGTGACCGAAGTACAGGTGCAGTTGTGACGGAGGTGCAGGGCGATGGCCGGTTTCCGGAGTCTGGCGAGACAGGTCCGTGATCCGAGGTGCGATCTGGCACTACGGCGCTACTCACTGCGCAAGTGCCTTGAGAAGTTCGCCCCCTACGGGCACAGGGCGACCTGGGACCATCTGTGCTCCCGGGCCGGGTTCGGCCCCGAGGACCGCTCCCCCGATCCGGCGCGGCTCGTGGCCGCACTGGAGGAACTGGAGGAGGCCCGGTCCGTCTGGCTCACCTACGAGGCCGAGTTCACGGAGCGCCGCAAGAAGGAGAAGCACGACGGGCTGCGCCGGCCGGGCAGTGTGGACGACTGGCACCGGCTGACGTGGGGCGGTTTCGGGGTCGCGTGGTGCGATGACCCGCGGGTCCACCCTCATGAACCGCTGGCGGAGGTGCTGCGCCGACTCATCGCCGCACTGGAGCGCGAGCCGGGCTCATCGTGTCCGGTGTGCGCCGGTGAGCGCCTCACATGGAGATACGACCTGGCCCATGAGCCGTCGTCGGGCCCGGTCTGCACGGACTGCGGCATCCTGGTGCCGTCGCACGTGCTGACACCCGGGGCTCTGGCAAGGACCAGGCGCGCGCGACTGCTCGTGTCGGCCTAGGGTCTCTCGTTTGGCTCATGGGGGTGCGCCGGGGGATGCCGCACCCCCGTGATCAGCGGCTCCTGACCCATCGGGACAGGGTGCGGAAGTGAGCCGCTGACCGACGGGTGCCCGGTGCCGGGGTGGACCGAGAGGACGTGCGCAGCCCGGCGCCTGCGGGGCGCCTCCCCAAGCTCTTCGGGCAGGGGGTACCCCCAGCGCCCACCGTGCCGCCCTGGGGTACCCCAGGCCGTCAAGGCTCTGGGGGTGGAGGCAGACTGCCCGCAGGGGGCCGGGGGGCTACCGCTTGCGGCGTTCCACCAGCAGGCGGGAGCCCGACTGCCGTTCGCCGAACTCATCGTCCGGGTTGGACAGCACGCACGTCTCCAGGGACAGGCACCCGCAGCCGATGCAGTCGGTCAGGTGGTCCCGCAGGCGGCTCAGCTGCTGGATGCGTTCGTCCAGTTCGGAGCGCCAGGCCGCGGAGAGGCGGGCCCAGTCCTCGCGCGTGGGTGTGCGCTCCTCGGGGAGCTGCGCCAGCGCCTCGCGGATCGTGGCCAGCGGGATGCCCACCCGTTGCGCCGCCCGTACGAAGGCGACCCTGCGCAGTGCGTCCCGGGAGTAGCGGCGTTGGTTGCCCGCGGTGCGGCGGCTGCTGATCAGGCCCTTGGACTCATAGAAGTGCAGGGCGGAGACGGCGGCGCCGCTGCGGGCGGACAACTGGCCGACGGTCAGCTCGTGGATCTTCTCCGGGATCTGGGGCACCTTCCAGAGCCTACCCACCGCGGCACAGGCGCCGTCCGTTGACACCGGTGCCGCGCCCGACCATGCTAAGCAGTTGCTTAGACATCGTGATTTCGTGACGCGAGAGGCCGGGAACATGGCAGAGCCGAGGACCTTCACGTCCGCCGACGAGCTGAAGGCGGCGGTGGGCGAGCAGCTGGGGTACACCGACTGGCTGGAGATCGACCAGAAGCGGATCGACCTGTTCGCGGAGGCGACCGGCGACCACCAGTGGATCCATGTCGATCCGGAGAAGGCGGCCCAGGGCCCCTTCGGGACCACCATCGCGCACGGCTACCTCACGCTGTCGCTGCTCCCGCTGTTCGGGCCGCAGCTGATCAAGGTGGAGGGCGTGAAGATGGGCGTCAACTACGGCACCAACAAGGTCCGTTTCCCCGCCCCGGTGCCGGTCGGCTCCCGGGTGCGCGCCACCGCGACGATCTCCGGCGTCGAGGACGTGCAGGGCGGCGTGCAGGTGACCGTCGCCTTCACCGTGGAGCGGGAGAACGGCGACAAGCCGGTGTGCGTCGCCGAGTCGGTCGCGCGCTACTACCTCTGACCCCGGACTTTCTCGGCGGGGGCGCCTACTTCCGCGCCCCCACCATCCGCAGCACGAGGTCGGCGTAGAGCGCGCCGACCTCCTCCGGGGTCCGGGACCCGTTGACGTTGAACCAGCGGGCGACGTCGATGCACAGGGAGAGGATGGCCAGCGTCGTCCCCTTCACGTCCAGCACGTCGAACTCGCCCGCGGCCACGCCGTCCTCGACGATCCCGCGCACCTCGGCGTCCACCTGGCGGCGCAGGGCCTGGATCTCGGCGCGGGCGTCCGGGCCGAGCGCGTCCAGCTCGTACTGCACGACCCGCGCGGTGGTGCGCCGCCCGGCGTGCCAGCGGACGAAGGAGCTCACGGCGTCGGCGAGCCGCTCGGTCGCGCTGCCCTCGCGCCGGGCCGCCGTGCGCAGGATCTCCAGGGCCTTGTCGTGGCCGATGCGGCTGATGCGGTGAAGCAGCTCTTCCTTGGTCTTGTAGTGGATGTAGAGCGCGGCCGGGCTCATACCGGCGCGTCCCGCGATGTCACGGGTCGTCGTGGCGTGGTAGCCGCGTTCGGCGAAGGCCTCGACCGCGGCGACCAGCAGCCGCCGGGCCGCGTCCGGGGTCACCTCGGCCCACGGCTCCACCTCGCCGCCGGCTGTCTCCTCCGCCGTACTCATCGCTCGCCCCTTCCACTGGCAGGACGAACACCATACCTCCGAAGGTGAGCGGGCGCTTAGCGTCCCCGCTCAGAGCTTTTCGAAGGGGTCGTGCTCGGCGAGCAGCTTCTCCAGCCTGGCCTGGTCGACCCGGCTGACGATCTGCCCGGCCTCCTGGCGGTCCCGGATCACCTTGGCGAGGGTGAAGGCGGAGGTCACCAGGTACAGGACGGCGATCCCGAGGAAGGCCCGCACCCAGGCGTCGGCGTGCAGTCGGAAGATCCCGACGGCGGTGGCCACCAGGGCGATGGCGAAGGACGCCACGGCCTGCCCGTAGAAGGCGGCCGTGTTCTGCTGTCTGACCGGAGTCTCACTCATGCGGACCAGGGTCGGCGGACGGCGGCGCCGGCACATCCGCACACGTACTCAAAGCGGTACTCAGAACGCCGAAACCCCCGTCAGCGCCCGCCCGATGACCAGTTTCTGGATCTGGCTGGTGCCCTCGTAGAGGGTCATCACACGGGCGTCGCGCAGCAGTTTGCCCACCGGGTACTCGTCGATGTAGCCGTAGCCGCCGAAGACCTGCAGGGCGTTGTTCGCGGCGCGGACGGCGGCCTCGGAGGCGAACAGCTTCGCCTTGGAGGACTCGACGGCGAAGGGCAGGCCGCGGTCGATCAGGTCGGCGACGCGCCAGGTCAGCAGCCGTGCGGCGTCCACGTCCACGGCGATGTCGCTGAGGAGTTCCTGGACGAGCTGGTGGTGGGCGATCGTCCTGCCGAACTGCTCCCGTTCGCCGGCGTACGCCACCGCCGCCTCCAGCGCGGCCCTGGCTATGCCGACGCAGCCCGCCGCCACCGACATCCGGCCCTTGGCGAGCGCGGACATGGCGACGGAGAACCCCTTGCCCTCCTGGGCCAGCATCGCGGAGGCGGGGACGCGTACGTCCTGAAGGACCAGTTCGGCGGTCGCCTGGCCGCGCAGGCCGAGCTTGCCGTGGACGGTGCGGCGGGTCAGGCCGGGGGTGTCGGTGGGGACGAGGAAGGCGGAGACGCCCTTGTGACCGGGGGCGTCGGTGGAGCGGGCGAAGAGGAGGACGACGTCGGCCCAGGTGCCGTTGGTGATGAACATCTTGGTGCCGTTGATCACGTAGTGGTCGCCGTCGCGTACCGCCCTGGTGGCGAGGTTGCCCGCGTCGGAGCCGGTGCCCGGTTCGGTGAGCCCGAAGCAGCCGACGTACTCCCCGGACGTCAGCCCCGGCAGCCAGCGGCGCTTCTGCTCCTCGCTCCCCCAGGCGGCGATCGTCTTGGCGACCAGGCCGAGCGAGACGGACACGATCCCGCGCACGGACGAATCGCCGCGGCCCAGCTCCTCGGTCACCAGGCAGTACGCGAGGTGGTCGCCGCCCGAACCGCCGTACTCCTCGTCGATGGTGAGCCCGAGGAAGCCGACCTCGCCGAGCTTCTTGACGATCGAGCGGTCCACTTCCTCGGCCCGGTCCCAGGCGACGACGTGCGGGGCGATCTCGCGGGCCACGAACTCCTCGGCCAGCCGTCGCACGGCCACCTGTTCCTCGCTGAGCTCCAGGTTCACGACGCGTCACCCCTCGGGCAGATCATTGAAAGCGGCACATTTAAATTAGCACTGCTAGTTTGCCAGTGCAGCCCTACTATGTGCGCCATGGCCCGACCGCGCAAGCCCCTCCTCAGCACCGACCGCATCGTCTCCACGGCGCGGGCGTTGGTGGACGCGGAAGGCCTCGCGGCCGTCTCCACGCGCCGGCTCGCCGCCGAACTCGGGGTCAGCGGGCCGTCGCTGTACAACCACTTCCGCACCAAGGACGAGATCCTGGAGGCGGTCGCCGACTCGGTGAGCGCGCAGGTCGATCTGTCGATGTTCGAGGACGGCCGGCCCTGGCGGACCGCGCTGCACGACTGGGCGGTCTCCTACCGGGCCGCGCTGCGCGACCACCCGAACATCGTCCCGGTCCTGGCCCGCGGGCCCGGCCGTCGCCCGGCCGCGCTTCGCCTCGCGGACGCGGTGTACGGGGCGATGGTCGAGGCGGGATGGCCGCCCGCGCAGGCCACCTCCATCGGCGCGCTGATGCGCTACTTCGTGATGGGCTCCGCGCTCGGCTCCTTCGCGGCCGGTTTCGTCGGCGACGCGACGGCGTACGATCCGGCCGACTATCCCCACCTCGGGCAGGCCCACCTCCTTGCCGAGCGGCAGGAGAAGATCGACGAACGGGCCTTCGAGACGGGGCTGGCGGCCCTGCTGGACGGACTGGAGCGGCAGTACGAGCAGGTGAAGCGCCCCGTATAGGACAGTCGGGGCACCCTTCGGTGGGCGCCGAAGTGTCCGTGGTCGATGCTGGACGCATGACGACGAGGAAGGACGGCACGGCGGCCGGGCTCGCCGGGCTCGCGGGGCTGATCGGCGACGAGACACGGGCCGCCTGTCTGCTGGCGCTGCTCGACGGCCGGGCGTGGACCGCCAGTGAGCTGGCGCGGCACGCCGGGGTCGCCGCCTCGACGCTGAGCGAGCACCTGGGCAAGCTCCTCGCGGGCGGGCTGCTCGCCGAGGAGCGGCAGGGACGACACCGGTATGTGCGGCTCGCCGACGCGCGGGTCGCCCAGATCGTCGAGGACCTCGCCGCGCAGGTGGCGCCGGACGCCGGGGCCGGGCGTCCGCGCACGCTGCGGGAGGCGAGTGCCGGGTCCGCGATGGCCCGCGGGCGCACCTGCTACGACCACCTCGCGGGGCGGCTCGGCATCGCCGTCACGGATGCGCTGACCGCGCGTGGCCTCTTGCGTCAGGACACGGGCTTCGCACTCACGGACTCGGGCCTGGCCGGTATCCGCCTCGACCGCGAGGGCCGCCGGCCCCTGGCCCGCGCCTGCCTCGACTGGACCGAGCGTCGCCCCCATCTCGCCGGTGTCGCGGGCGCCGCGCTGTGCCGGCACGCCCTGGACGCGGGCTGGTGCGTCCGCATCGGCTCCGAGCGGGCCGTGAAGGTCACGACCGAGGGCGAGCACGCGCTGTCGCAGTGGCTCGGCATCAAGGCGACGGCACTGCGCTGAGCCCGCCGTCCCGGCGGAAATCCGCGAGCGCCACCGCCCCCTGCCCTCCTAGCCTCTGGAGAATGTTGACCTCCTCCCCGCCGAGACGACGGGGATTCCTTCCCTCGCGGGTCGGGATTTCTGCTTCGCAGCCCGCTGCCGCCTGGGGTTACCAGCGAAGGGACGGTGTGCCGCCCACGGTCTTGCACAAGCTCCACAGACCTGACTTCCCGCCAGCCCGGCGGTAGACCCGGCAGCCCGGTGTCCCCGCCGGATGTGACAAAGCGCAGCGCAATCAGAACGCTACGCGCCCGGCGATCGCCGGATGCGTTTCCTCCCCGGGCCGAAGGCGCCAGGGTTTCCACGCAAGGAGTTTCGATGAACGCCTCCCCCTCCCGTCTGGCCGCCGGCGCCGCCACCGTCACCGTGCTGCTGTGGGCCTCCGCCTTCGTCTCGATCCGCAGCGCGGGCGCCGCGTACGCGCCGGGCGCGCTGGCGCTCGGCCGACTGCTGGCCGGGGCACTGGCGCTGGGAGTGATCTGCCTCCTGCGGCGGGAGGGGTTGCCGCCGCGTGCGGCGTGGCGCGGGACAGCGATATCCGGGCTGCTGTGGTTCGGCTTCTACATGGTCGTGCTCAACTGGGGCGAGCAGCAGGTCGATGCCGGGACCGCCGCGCTGGTGGTGAACATCGGGCCGATCCTGATCGCGCTGCTGAGTGCGCGGCTGCTGGGGGACGCCATGCCGCCGCGGCTGCTCGCGGGCATGGCGGTGTCGTTCGCCGGTGCCGTGACCGTGGGCCTGTCGATGTCGGGTGACGGGGGTTCCTCGGTGCTCGGGGTGGTGCTGTGTCTGCTCGCCGCGGGCGCCTACGCGGCCGGTGTCGTCGCGCAGAAGCCCGCGCTGGGTGCGGCGAGCGCGCTGCAGGCGACGACCTTCGGGTGTCTGGTGGGTGCGGTCGCCTGTCTGCCGTTCGCCGGACAGCTGGTGCACGACGCAGCCCGCGCGCCGGTGTCCGCCACGCTCAACATGGTCTACCTGGGCGTCTTTCCGACCGCGCTCGCCTTCACCGCCTGGGCGTACGCCCTGGCCCGTACGACCGCGAGCCGCATGGGCGCGACGACGTACGCGGTGCCCGCGCTGGTGGTCCTGATGTCCTGGCTCTTCCTCCAGGAGGTCCCGGGGCCGGTGACGCTCGGGGGTGGCGCGCTGTGCCTGGCCGGAGTGGCGGTGTCACGGTCGCGTCCCCGTAAGTCGCCTCCGGCCCCGGAACCGCACACCGCGCCCGAGCAGGTACCGGCCGCCGAGTCCTAGGACACAGGACGAACACAGGACTTCAGAACACCACCATCGCCCGGCCGCCCTTGCCCGCCAGCATGTTCTCGAAGGCGGCCGGGATGCCCTCCAGCGCGATCCGTTCCGTCACCAGCGCGCCCAGGTCCAGGCGGCCCGCCCGGACGTGCTCGGCCAGGACCGGCAGGTCCTCGGCCGGGTTCGAGTTGCCGTAGACGCAGCCCGTCAGCGTGCGGCCCCAGTGGAAGATCTCCAGGGCGTTGAAGGTGACCTGCTGGTCCTTGCCGCCGATGCCGACGACCGTCGTACGGCCGCCGCGGCGGGTGGAGTCCCAGGCGCCGCGGATGGTGGCCGCCCGGCCCACGCACTCCACCGCCACGTCGACGCCCTGCTTGCCGGTCAGGCCGCGGATCTCGCGGGGCGTGGTGTCGGAGGCGAGCAGGAAGTCCGTCGCGCCCGCCCCTCGCGCCAACTCCTCCTTCGCGGGGGACACGTCCACCGCGACGATCCTCTCGGCGCCCGCGATCCGCGCCGCCTGGAGGGTCGCCAGGCCCACCCCGCCGACGCCGAACACCGCGACCGTCTCCCCCGGCCGTACCTTCGCCGCGTGGTGCACGGCCCCGTATCCGGTGAGGACCGCGCAGCCCAGCAGGGCCGCGTCGGTCAGCGGCACGCCGTCCGGGGCCGGGAGCACACAGGACGCCGCGACCACGGTCTCCTCCGCGAACGCGGCCACGTTCAGACCGGGGTGCAGATCCGTGCCGTCGTCCGCGCGGCGGGCGTGGACGGCACCGGCGCCGGTGAGCGCGTCGGCGCACAGCCACACCTCGCCCCGTGCGCAGGCGTGGCAGCTCCCGCAGGACGGCGCCCAGTTGAGCACCACTCCGTCACCGGGGGCGACATGGGTGACGCCCTCCCCCGCCGACACCACCGTGCCCGCGCCCTCGTGACCGAGGACGGCGGGCACCGGCACCCGCATGGTGCCGTTGGACAGGGACAGGTCGGAGTGACAGACCCCGGCGGCGGCGAGCCGGATCCGGACCTGGCCGGGGCCGGGCTCGGGCAGCTCGATCCCGGTGACCTCCAGCGGGGCACCGACGGCGGGCAGTACAGCGGCACGGACGACCATCTGGCTCAACGCTCCTGGAACTGGAGGGACTTGGTCTGCAGGTACTCGGCGAGGCCGTGGTCGCCCAGCTCGCGGCCGACCCCGGACTGCTTGTAACCGCCGAAGGGGGCGCGGGGGTTGAAGCGTCCGCCGTTGATGTCGACCTGCCCGGTCTCCATGCGCCGCGCGAACGCGACCGCCTCCGCGTCGTCCCCGGCCCATACCGCGCCGGCCAGCCCGTACACCGTGCCGTTGGCGATCCGCAGGGCGTCCTGCTCGTCCTCGTAGGGGAGGACCGCCAGTACGGGGCCGAAGATCTCCTCCTGCGCGATCGTCATCTCGGGGGTGACGTCGGCGAAGACGGTGGGCTGCACGAAGTAGCCGCGTTCCCGGGGGGATTCGGGGCCGCCCGCGACCAGCCGGGCGCCCTCCGAGAGGCCCTTCTCGATGTAACCGCGCACCCGCGCCTGCTGCCTGGCGTTCACCACCGGGCCGATGCGGTCCCCGTACTTCGCCGCGGCCGTCGCGGCGAGCTCGACCGCCTCCTCGTACCGGTCCCGGTGCACCAGCATCCGCGTCCATGCGCTGCACGTCTGGCCGGAGTTGGACATGACGTTCGCGACGCCCACGTTGACCGCCCTGGCGAGGTCCGCGCTCGGCAGGATGACGTTCGCGGACTTGCCGCCCAGTTCCAGGGCCACCTTCTTCACGGCCGCTCCCGCCGTGGCGCCGATCCGCCGGCCGACCGCCGTGGAGCCGGTGAAGGAGACCAGGTCGACGCCCGGGTGCTCGGCGAGCGCCTGGCCCGCGACCGGGCCGAGGCCGGTGACCAGGTTGAAGACCCCGGCCGGCACACCCGCCTCGTGGACGGCCTCCGCGAAGAGCTGGGCGGTCAGCGGGGTGTCCTCGGCCGGCTTGAGGACGACCGTGCAGCCAGCCGCCAGCGCCGGGGCGACCTTGGCCACGATCTGGTGGAGGGGGTAGTTCCAGGGGGTGATGGCGCCGACGACGCCGACCGGCTCCTGGTAGACGGTGGAGTTGCCGACCTTCTCCTCGAAGGAGTGGGTGGCGGCCAGTTCGGCGTACGATCCCGCGACCGCGATCGGCAGGCCGACCTGCACGTTCTGCGAGAACGGGAGCGGGGAGCCCAGCTCCGCCGTCACGGTCTCGGCGATCTCGTCCTTCCGGGCGACGAGCACGTCGCGCAGGGCGGCGAGCCGGGCGGCCCGCTCGGCCGGAGCGGTGGCGGCCCAGTCGGGAAAGGCGGCGCGGGCGGCGCGTACGGCGGCGTCGACGTCCTCGGCGGTGCCCGCCGGGACCCGGCCGATGACCTGCTCGTCGGCGGGGTTCACGACCTCGATGGTGTCCGCGCCGACGGCGGGGCGCCAGTCGCCGTCGATGTACATGCCGTCATGTGCCTTCATCGTCTTCCTCCCGGGCGGGGCAGCGTCGTCCGCGCCCCAAACTAGCGCCGGTAGTTTTGTGGCGCCAGGGGGCTCCGGAAGGTCAGCGTAGGGCCTGTCCTCCGGATCAGGCCGGCCGTGAGGGACGGTCCGGAGGCGGCTTCAGATCCGGTCGGGCCGCCGCGCCCCGCCGCGCGGACGAGTCCGCCCCGTGCGGTTCTCTCGCCGGCGAGCGCAGCGCGATCCCGGAGGAGACCAGCAGCAGCGCGCCCAGCATCACGAACGGCGCGGCCACGCCGGCCACTCCGGCCACCAGCCCCGCGGCGGCGGGCGCGGCGACCTGGCCGAGGCGGTTGCCGGTCAGCCGCAGGGCGAGGGCGGTGGAGCGGGCGTCGTCGGGCGCGGCCTGCACGACGGTCGTCATGGACAGCGGCTGCCCGACACCCAGGCAGAACCCGAGCACGGTGAGCATCGCGCCGAGCACCCACACCGGCACCGGCAGCGCGATCCCGGCACACAGCAGCGCCGCCACCAGGCAGGTCAGGGCGAGCAGGAGGGTCCGGCCCAGCAGCCGCAGCAGCTGCGTGAGGACGAGACGGCAGGCGATGGTGGCCGCCGCGCGCAGGCTCAGCAGCAGGCCGACGAGCGCCGGGGCGATGCCGCGGTGGTCGCCGACGACCGGCAGGTACGCGGTGAGGATGTCCGTGGCGGACAGCACGGCGAGACTGATCAGGATGCCGGCCGGTACACCGCGGGCGCGCAGGATGCGGTGCAGGGGGACGCGGTCGCCGCGCGCGGTACGGGTCGTCGTGGCCGTACGGCGCTCGATGCGCCACAGCGAGGTGAACGCGACCGCGGCGCCCGCGCCGGCCACCAGCAGGGCGAGCGCGCTGGTGGCCGCCCGGTCGGGGCCGTGGATCAGGGCGCCGGCGGCGATCGGGCCGACGAGCTGGCCGAGGGAGGCGCCGATGGTGAAGTGACCGAAGTTGCGGTCCTGTTCGTGGGGCTCCGACTGGCGGGCCACGATCGACTGGGCGCCGATGACGAAGCAGAGGTGGCCGAGGCCCATCACGCCGCTCCAGGCGGCCATCGCCGCGAGGGAACCCGCGGCCCCGCTGAGCGCGCAGCCGCCGGAGATCAGGGCCACACCGGTCACCAGCAGCGGCATGCACCGGCCGTGGTCCGTACGGCGGCCCAGCGGTACGGCGGCGAACAGCGGCAGCAGAGCGTACACACCGGCGATCACCCCGACCGCCCGGTCGTCCGCGCCCAGCGCGAGGGCCCGGTAGGAGACGGCGGGCCGGGCCATCGACACCGCCCCCTGCGCGAAGCCGAAGGCGATGACGAGGCGGAGCAGCCAGCCGCGGTTCCCACCGGGCCCCATGAGGACGTCCTCCAACGAATGATCGGACAACGAGTGATCAGATGATGCCGAACAGGATTCCCGCCCCGAGGACCACCAGCGATGTCAGCGCGGCCCACTTGACCACGAACCGCGTGTGGTCGCCGAACTCCACCTTGGCCATGCCGACGAGGACGTAGACGGCGGGCACCAGCGGGCTGGACATGTGCAGCGGCTGGCCGATCAGCGACGCGCGGGCGATCTCCAGGCTGGAGACACCGTGCGCCTGGCCCGCCTCGGCGAGCACCGGCAGGATGCCGAAGTAGAAGCCGTCGTTGGACATGAAGTACGTGAGCGGGATGCTCAGCACGCCGGTGACCAGGGCCATGTGCGGGCCCATGCCGTCCGGGACGTTGTTCACCAGCCACTTGGCCATGTGCTCGACCATGCCGGTGCCCTGCAGGACGCCGGTGAAGACGGCGGCGGCGAAGACCATGCCGGAGACGTTGAGGACGTTCTCGGCATGCGCGGCGAGGCGGGCCTTCTGGTCGGGCATGTGCGGGAAGTTGACGGTGAGCGCGAGCGCGGCGCCGAGCAGGAACAGGACCGGGATCGGCAGCCACTCCATGATCATGGCAGTGAGCAGGGCGACCGTGAGCAGCGCGTTGAACCAGTACAGCTTGGGGCGCAGGGTGGGTCGGTTCGGGTCGAGGCCCTGGAAGCCGTCCTCGGCGGCGGACTCGGGAGCGTCGGCGTCCGTGCCGGAGCCGGAGGCGCCGGTGGCCGTGCGTCCCTTGCCGGTACCGCCGCCGGAGCCACCCGCCCCGACGAGCACCGTCTCGGCCTCCTGCGGTTCGAGGACCTCGTCCAGCGTCAGCGTGCCGAGCCGCTTGCGCTCACGGCGACCGAGGACGTACGCGAGGGCGAAGACGCCCAGCAGGCCGACGGCGAGGGCGGGGATCATCGGCACGAAGATGTCGCTGGCGTCCAGCTTCAGCGCGGTCGCGGCGCGGGCGGTGGGACCGCCCCACGGCAGGGTGTTCATCACGCCGTTGGCCATCGCGGCGACACCGGTCATCACGACCAGGCTCATCTTCAGGCGCTTGTACAGCGGGTACATCGCCGAGACCGTGATCATGAAGGTGGTCGAGCCGTCGCCGTCGAGGGAGACGATCGCGGCGAGGACCGCCGTGCCGACGACGATGCGGAGCGGGTCGGCCTTGCAGAAGCGCAGGATGCCCCGCACGATCGGGTCGAAGAGACCGACGTCGATCATCACACCGAAGTAGACGATCGCGAACATCAGCATCGCCGCGGTGGGGGCGAGGCCGGTGACGCCGTCGATGACGTAGTCACCGAGCTTGGCGCCCTTACCGACGAACACGCAGAACAGCGCGGGGATCAGCACGAGCGCCGCGATCGGCGACATCTTCTTCACCATGATCAGGACCAGGAAGGTCGCGATCATGGCGAAGCCGAGGATGGTCAGCATGAGTGGATACCTAACGTTCGCCCTTGAACACCCCCACGGGGGCCGGGGGTGCGTTGACGTTAGGTCGGGTAAAGAACGGTTAACAAGTAGTTGACGTGCGAGCAATAAGCGCAAAATTCCAGGTCAGCGTGGTGCGGGGAGCGGCGAGAGCTCGACGGGCACGCCGTTGAGCACCGCGTTGCCCGACAGCGGGTCGAGCAGACTGCCGTCGAGGAGCTGGTTGACGTTGACGCCGGGGTCGAGGGCGGCGTGGCTCATCCGGGTGCCAGGCCGGTCGTGGCCCCAGCCGTGCGGAAGGCTGACGACACCGGGCCGGATGCCGTCGGTGATCTCGACGGGTGCGGTGACCGCTCCCCCGGCGCCCTTGACCCGTACGGGAGCGCCGTCCAGGAGTCCGAGCCGCTCGGCGTCCTCGGGGTGGATGTGCAGGGTGCAGCGGTTGGAGCCGCCGGTCAGGGCAGGCACGTTGTGCAGCCAGCTATTGTTGGACCGCAGATGACGCCGCCCCACGAGCACGAGCTCGTCGGCGCGCTCACTCAGCGCCTGCTTCAGGCGCGGCAGGTCGTCCACGATGGGCCGCGGCAGCAGCTCGACCTTGCCGCTGACGGTCTTCAAAGGCTGCGGCAGCCGGGGTTCGAGGGGGCCGAGGTCGATGCCGTGCGGGTGGGCGAGCAGCTTATCGAGGGTGAGCCCGTCGGGTCGGGCGCCGAACCCGTCGCCGTACGGGCCGAGGCGCAGCATCATGTCCAGCCGCCGTTCGGGGCCGTTGTCGCCGCTGAGCTGCGCGGCGAGCTCCTTCGGGTCCCGGCCGTGGACGGGCGAGTGGGCCTCGGTGACGGCCTTGCCGAGGGTCTGGGCGATGATGAGGTCGTCGACGGCGGACGGGTCGGCGCCCTGCTTCCCCGAGCTCTCGGCTTCGCTCGAGCAGGGGAGACCCCAATCGGTCGCGGCGAGCACGAGTCGGGCCAGGATCTCGGTCTCGGCCATACGTCCGGGCTCCAGCGGAACGGCGGCGCGGGTGTAGCGGACCTGGTTGCGCACGGCGAGGGTGTTGAAGGCGAAGTCGAAGTGCGGTGCCTGGGAGGGCGGGGGCGGCGGCAGCACGACGTGCGCGTGGCGCGAGGTCTCGTTCAGATACGGGTCGACGCTGACCATGAAGTCGAGCGAGCCGAGCGCCTTGTCGAGGCGGTCGCCGTCCGGGGCGGAGAGCACGGGGTTGGCGGCGATCGCCATGACGGCGCGGATCGGGCTGCCCTCGTCGGTGGCGGTGTCGATCTCCTCGGCGAGCGCGGAGATCGGCAGCTCGCCCTTGGCCTCGGGGTGCCGGCGCACCCGCGAGTGCCAGCGGCCGAGTACGAAGCCGCGTCCGGGTCCGGCGGGCCGGGGCGGCTTGTCGGTGGCCGACAGCGGGAAGAGGGCGCCGCCGGGCCGGTCGAGGTTGCCGGTGAGGACGTTGAGGACGTCGACGAGCCAGCTGGCGAGGGTGCCGTGCGGGACGGTGCAGCTGCCGATGCGGCCGTAGACGGCGGCGGTGGGGGCGGCGGCGAGCTCCCGGGCGAGGGTGCGGATGGTGCCGGCGTCGACGCCGCACGCCGCCGCGGCGGCCTCGGGCGTGAAGTCCCGTATGCACGCGGCGAGTTCGTCGACTCCCTGGACATGCGGGGCGAGGTCCTTGAGGTCGACGAGCTCTTCCTCGAACAGGACGTGTGCCATCGCCGCGAGCAGCAGCGCGTCGGTGCCAGGGCGGATCGGAACGTGCCGGTCGGCGAGCCGGGCGGTGCGGGTGCGGCGCGGGTCGATCACGGTGAGGGTGCCGCCTCGGGCCTTGAGGGCCTTGAGCCGACCGGGGAAGTCGGGGGCGGTGCACAGACTGCCGTTGGATTCGAGGGGGTTGGCGCCGATCAGCAGCAGGTGGTCCGTGCGGTCGAGGTCGGGCACGGGGATGGCGCCCGCGTCCCCGTAGAGCAGCCCGCTGGAGACGTGCTTGGGCATCTGGTCCAGCGTGGAGGCGGTGAAGACGCTGTGGGTGCCGAGACCGGCGAGCAGGACGGGCGGGTAGAGGCCACCGGCCATCGTGTGCACGTTGGGGTTGCCCAGGACGACGCCGACGGCGTGCGGCCCGTACTGCTCGACGACCGGTCGCAGCCCGGCGGCGACGGCGTCGAACGCCTCCTCCCAGGTGGCCTCGCGCAACTCCCCGTCCCGGCGCACGAGGGGCCCGCGCAGCCGGTCCGGGTCCGAGTCGGCGGCCCCGAACGAGGCGCCCTTCGGGCAGATGAACCCCTTGCTGAACACGTCCTCCCGGTCGCCGCGCGCGCCGGTGACCCGGGTGTCCTCGATGGTGAGCGTCAGCCCGCAGGTGGCCTCGCAGAGGGGGCAGATACGCAGGGCGGTGCGGGACACGGGTCCTCCCGGTGGGACGGCGACGGCGATGACGCACGAACGGGGCGAGCATACCGACCGGTATGCACGCTGGGGAGCCCCAGGACCGCACGGTGACGCCCGCCACAGCGCACCACGGTCCTAGTGCCGCAACAGGCAACGTTCGCCCCGTCGCGACGCCCGGCACTCCCCCAAGCTCTTCGAGCAGGGGGGACCCCCACTCGCCGCACCGGCCGAAAGCCCAAGTACGTCCAGTACGAGGACTTCCGGCCGGCACTCCCCCAAGCTCTTCGAGCAGGGGGTACCCCCAGAGCACGCACCGGACGCCGCTCCTTGACGGGCGAACGTTGCCTGCCGCGGCACTAGCTAGTCGAGCGCCCTGGCCAGATACGCCCGCAGCAGCTCCCGCACCTCCGCGATGATCTTCTCGTCTCCCTCCGGGGACACCCTGAAGGCCAGGTGGACCAGGGTGTCCGCGGTTTCCACGGCGATCAGCAGCGTGCGGCGCAGGGCCTCGTCCGGTTCTCGGCCGAGGTATGCCGACAGCAGTTCGGTCAGGCGGTCGGCGACGCGGTGGTTCGGTTCGGCGTCGCGGGCGCCGACCGGGATCTGGTTGCCGAAGTCGACGAGGGAGAACCCGGGTGCCGTGCGCTTCATGTCCAGGTACTCGTCGAGCATGGCGTCCAGGGCGGTGCGCCAGCCGCCCTCGCCCTGCGCCTCGGCCAGGCGGTGGGTGACGCGCTCGGTGTAGCGCTCCAGGTTGCGTTCGGCCAGGGCGTCGACCATGGCCCGCTTGTTGCCGAAGAAGCGGTAGACGGAGCCTATGGGGACGCCCGCGCGCTGGGCCACGGCCCGGGTGCTGAGGGCGTCGTAACCGACCTCGTCGAGCAGGTCGGCGCAGGCGTCGAGGATTCTGGTCAGTCGTTCGGCGCTACGGCGCTGGACGGGCGCGCGGCGCAGCGATGTCGCTTGGGGCACGGGCTTCATCATGCCTTTCCGCCGGGTGCAGGTGAACCTCACTTCTCTGTACGGGAATCGGTGGCCTCTGCACTCATCGGGCGTGCGCCGAGTTCATCCCGCGCTCGCGGGGCTCGGCGTCTCCTCCGCGCCGGACGCCGGGTTCGGCGTCTCCTCCGCGCCGGACGCCGGGTTCGGCGTCTCCTCCGCGCCGGACGCCGGGTTCGGCGTCTCCTCCGTCCCGGAGACCGCGTTCGGGGTCTCCTCCGTCCCGGACGCCGTGATGTCCGCCGTGCTCCCCACCGGCTTGCCGTCCACCGCCCAGACCGTCTGGTCGTCCGCGTACAACCGGGCCGTGACGTGATGTGTGCCGCGCGGGACCAGCCGACTGGGCAGGCGGTAGTCGGGGGTGCGCAGCCGGGTGAGGGCGTGGCCGTCCAGGTAGAGCCGGGCCGTGCCGCGGCCCGCCACGGCCACCGGGCGCACACCGGGAGGGGAGAAGCGGAAGTGGCGGACCGTCAGCCGCACGTCCCAGGCGCCACCCGAGGCCGGCTGCACCTCGATCGCCACCTGAGGGGCGTCCTTCTTGCCGATCTCACGGTAGTGCCGCCCTTCCTCGTCCGTGTCGTCCAGTACCTTGCCCACGGGCGAGGCCGACACCTCGCCCTTCCGCTCATGCGCCTCGCTGGAGGCGCAGCCCGCCGAGCCGCCGAACAGGGCACCCACCGCGAGCGCGACGAGCAGTCCGCGCGTCCACGACATGCCGGAGAGCGTATTGCGCCCTCACGGACGGCCGGATCCTTCTGAAGTCGGGTTCTCGTGTCCCCCGCCAGTTGCACTCGACCTCCACCCGCTTCTCCACCTCCGCTCCACCCCTTCCCCCCCTTGCGCACCCGCCCACCGAATCCTACGGTGATGCATAGGAATCAGCGACGAGGGAGCGGTGATGAGCGGGGACGCGAGGAAGATCGCGGAGGGGCTGTCCTATCTCTCCGGGTTCGGCAACGAGCACAGCTCGGAGGCGGTCCCGGGCGCCCTGCCCGAGGGCCGCAACGCGCCGCAGCGCGCCCCGCTCGGGCTGTACGCGGAGCAGTTGAGCGGTACGGCGTTCACCGAGCCGAGGGCGCACAACCGCCGCTCGTGGTTGTACCGGATCCGCCCCTCGGCGGCGCACCCGGCGTTCACCCGCACGGACAACGGCACGATCCGCACGGCCCCGTTCACCCAGTCGGTGCCCGACCCCAACCGGCTGCGCTGGAACCCGCTGCCGGAGCCCGCGGCGGGGACCGACTTCCTCGCGGGCCTGTGGACCCTCGGCGGCAACGGCGACGCCACCCAGCGCACCGGCATGGCCGTGCACCTGTACCACGCCAACGCCTCCATGGAGCGGGTCTTCAGCGACGCGGACGGCGAACTCCTGATCGTTCCGGAGCGCGGCGGGCTGCTGCTGCACACCGAGTTCGGGATGTTGCACGGGGAGCCCGGCCATGTGGCGCTGATCCCGCGCGGGGTGCGTTTCCGTGTGGAGCTGCTCGATGAGTCGGCGCGCGGCTATGTGTGCGAGAACTACGGCGCACCCTTCCGCCTCCCCGACCTCGGCCCGATCGGCGCCAACGGCCTCGCGAACGCCCGGGACTTCCGGGCGCCCGTCGCCGCGTACGAGGACGTCGACGGTCCGGTGGAGGTGGTGAACAAGTTCTGCGGCAACCTCTGGACGGCCACCTACGACCACTCACCGCTCGACGTCGTCGCCTGGCACGGCAACCATGTGCCGTACATCTACGACCTGCGCCGTTTCAATGTGCTCGGGACCATCTCGTACGACCATCCGGACCCGTCCATCTTCACGGTGCTCACGTCCCCGTCCGACACCCCCGGTCTGGCGGGCGTCGACTTCGTGGTCTTCGCGCCGCGCTGGCTGGTGGGTGAGGACACGTTCCGGCCGCCGTACTTCCACCGGAACGTGATGAGCGAGTACATGGGCCTGATCGAGGGTGCCTACGACGCGAAGGCGGAGGGCTTCGTGCCGGGCGGCGGCTCGCTGCACAACATGATGTCGGCGCACGGCCCGGACCGCGAGACGTTCGAGAGGGCGAGCGCGGCGGAGCTCGAGCCGCAGAAGATCGACGACGGGCTGGCGTTCATGTTCGAGACGCGCTGGCCGGTGACCCTCACCCCGCAGGCCGCCCGGGCGGATCACCTGCAACGCGGGTACGACGACGTGTGGCAGGGCCTCGAACGCCACTTCCGCTCGCCCTTGCACTGAGGACTCCCTACCGGTACGGATGGCCCGTGACCTCCTTCGCCCCCGACTCGATCGTCCTGAACCGCAAGCTGCCGCTCTGGTACCAGGTGTCGCAGTCGCTGCGTGCCTCGATACTCGGCCGCGCGCCCGGGGATCCGCTGCGCCTGCCCACCGAGGAGCAGTTGGCGGGGCACTACGGGGTCAGCGTGCTGACCATGCGGCAGGCGCTGAAGGAGCTGGAGGACGAGGGCCTGATCACGCGCCACCGCCGGCGCGGCACGTTCATCGAGCCCAGCGCGCAAAGGGGCGCCCCGGTGCGGCTGCTGGGCTCGGTGGACGCGATCGTCGCCCAGCAGTCCGGCATGACGACGGAACTGCTCGACCACGGCGGGCGCCCGGTGCCGGGCGAACTCGCCGAGCACTTCCCGGATCTGGTCGAGGTGGCGACGTACCACCGGCTGCGCAGCGACGAGAAGACGGGTGAGCCGACCAACCACGCCCGCAACTACGTACGCCCCGAACTGGCCGAGCGCATCGACCTGGACGACCTGGTGCGCTGGCCGATGACCAAGGTGCTGCGGGACGTCGTGGGCGCGGACATCAGCCGCATCACGGACACCGTGGAGGCCCGGCTCGCCGACCCGGAGACGGCCCAGCTCCTCCAAGTCCCGCTGCTCAGCCCGATCCTGCACTACACGGGGGTGACCTACGACGCCGACGGGCGCGCGCTGGACGTGGCCGTCATCCACTACCGGGGGGACCGTTTCTCCTTCACGGTCACCCTCGAGGCCACCTGACCACGTCGTACGATGCCCAGCGTGACGCACGACGACGCTCCGCTCCTCGCGGACCTCATGCCGTGGTCCGTCGCACCCCTGCGGCCGGGCCGTGCCTGGCCCTCGGCGCCCGACGCGGCGTCCCTCAAGGCCCGCTGGGACGCCCTCATGAAGGCCGACGGCCCCGACCGGGAGGCTTTGTTCGAGCCGACGCGCTCGCGCACCCTGCACTCGGCGGTCGGCCGGCTGCCCGGCCAGACGAGCGGCACGGAGAAGCTGTCGCGCGCGTCGGGACCCTGTTCGGAGCCGATACGCGTCCTGCTGGCCCCCTTCGACGAGCAGTGGCTGATCCCCGACCACCGCCTGATCGACACCGCGCGGCCGGAGCTGTGGCGGGTGGCGGACGAGCACCAGATCTTCGCCGTGGAGACGGCCACGGACGCGGGCGGCCCCCTCCTGCTCGCGACGTCGCTCCTGCCGCTGGTCCGCCCCGGCCGCATCCGCCCGCTGTACCGCCGCCCCGGCGCCGGGGAACCCAACCTCGCCCCCGGCCTCCTGGAGCACCTCACGTCCCGCCTCGGCCACTCCCCCGCTCCCGTGGACGTCCTGGCCTGGATCGTCGCGACGGTGCGCCCCGGTCTCACCGTCCCCCTCACCGCGGACCCCGATCTGTGGACCCGGGGCGTCGAGCTGGGCCGCCGCATGCTGTGGCTGATGCGCCGCGACGGCGCCCGCCCCAAGCTCCCGGGCGGGCGCCGCCCCTACGTCCGCGCCCCGCTCCCCTCCCGGCCCCTGACCCTCAACTACGACCGTGACGAGGGGACCCTGCACCTCGACGAGGGCCGCATCGCCCCGGTACCACCGGAGGCCTGGGACTTCGAGGTGGCCGGTGTCCGGGTGCTGGAACAGTGGTTCGCGGCCCGTACGGCGGGGGGAGAGCCGGGCGCGCTGACGGCGATCCGCCCGGCGACCTGGCCGCAGAACTGGACGTCGGAGCTGCTGGAACTGATCACGATCCTGGCCCTGCTGGCGGAAGTACGGCCGCGGCAGGCGCAGCTGAGCGTCACGACGCCCATCACGGCCACCGAACTGCGCGAGGCGGGGCTGCTGCCGGTATCGGAGGCGGCACACCGCCCGGCCTCCGTGCTGGACCACCACGAGGAGGGCCCGGAGGGGCAGTTCACGCTGATTTAGTGCTGCTTCAGTGCTGCGGCCCTGGGGCTAGGGTCTTTCGTTCGGATCAGGCCGGCCCCGCGAGCTTGGCATGATCCAAACGAGAGGCCCCTAGCTCCTGGCCGGATCGAAGGCGTCGAGAACTCTCCCCAGCGTCCGCTCGAACGCGGCCTCCAGATCAACGGCCCCGGAATACTCGGCGAGGGCCGCCGCCATCCGCGGATAGGCGCCGCTCGCCAACTGCCCCCCGAGATAGGCGGCCCGCACCGCATGCTCCTGGTCCGCCGACCACGGCAGTGACCGGGTGCGTTCCGCGGTGGACAGCTCGGTCGCCGCATGCATGGTCATCACGGCGTTGATCATCGCGATCAGTTCCATCTTCGTGCCGGAGGGCACCGCGACCGGCTCCAGGCAGGCCAGGCAGTGTTCCAGGTGGCGCAGGGCGTTCGGACTGAACCCGTACACCGGGGACATCAGGCTCGGCAGCCAGGGATGGCGGTGCATCAGCGCACGGGTCTGGTGGGCGACCCTCAGCATGTCCGCGCGCCAGTCCCCCGACGGCTCCCACAGCTCGTGCTCACCGCTGACGGCGTCCATCATCAGCTCGTACAGGTCCTCCTTGCGGGGGACGTAGTTGTACAGCGACATCGTGCCGCAGCCCAGCTCCGCGGCGACGCGCCGCATCGAGACCGCGTCCAGCCCCTCGGCGTCCGCGATCCGCACGGCGGCGGCCGCGATGTCGGCCCGGCTGTACCCGGGCTTGGGCCCTCGGCCCGTGCGCTCGGGACGCGCCCAGATCACTTCGGGTTCGGCCGCTCGGCCCGCCATCGGTCATCACCTCGACCACCATCCTAGAACGTACAGCGTACGTAGTGCGCTATGGTCCACCCATGACTTCTACGTACACTGTACTTAGTGAGGGTCTGGAGAAACGCTTCGGTGAGGTCCGGGCCGTGTGTGGGCTGGATCTCGCGGTGGCACAGGGCACGGTCTGCGGGCTGCTCGGCCCCAACGGCGCGGGCAAGACCACGGCCGTCCGGCTGCTGACCACCCTGCTGCGCCCGGACGCCGGGTCGGCCCGGGTCGCGGGCCACGATCTGGTGCGGGAGCCGGACGCCGTGCGCCGGCGGATCGCCGTGACCGGGCAGTACGCGTCGCTGGACGGCGACCTCACCGGACGTCAGAACCTACGGCTCTTCGCCCGTCTGCACCGGGTGCGGGGACCGGCCGAGCGGGTCGGCGAGCTCCTGGAGCGCTTCGGCCTGACCGAGGCAGCCGACCGGCCCGTGTCCACGTACTCGGGTGGTATGCGGCGCCGTCTCGACCTGGCCGCGAGCCTGGTCCACCGCCCCGACGTGCTGTTCCTCGACGAGCCCACCACCGGTCTCGACCCGGCCGGACGCAACCGCATCTGGGAGGCCGTGCGCGCCCTGAAGGAGCAGGGCACGACCGTGCTGCTGACGACGCAGTATCTGGAGGAGGCCGACCACCTGGCCGACGACATCGCCCTGGTGGACCGGGGCCGGATCGCGCACACCGGCTCGCCCGCCCACCTCAAGGCACTCATCGGCTCCTACGCCGAGGTCGTCGTGGCCCACCGGGACGACCTGACGAAGGCCGCCGGCGTCCTGGACCACCTCACCGGCGCGGAGCCGTCGTTCGACCACGACCGGGGCGCCGTCGGCGCCGTCACCACCGACCTGACCCTCACCCTTCCGCGCCTCGTGCGCGAACTCGACGCGGCGGGCGTGCCGCTGCTCGACGCGAGTCTGCGCCCGCCGACTCTCGACGACGTCTTCCTCCGTCTCACGGCCGGCAAGGAGCTGGTGGCATGACCGCGCTGATGTACGACGGCACCGCGATGGTGGGCCGGCAGCTGCGCCGGGTGCGGAACAACCCCGGGCTCGCGATCCTCAGCCAGACCATGCCGATCACGATGCTGCTGTTCTTCGGGTACGTCTTCGGCAGCGCCCTGGCGATGCCCGGAGCGCAGTACCGGAGCTTCCTGGTGCCGGGGCTGCTGGTGGCGACCGCCGCGGGCGGGGTCATGACCGGGATGTTCCAGGCGGCCCAGGACTCCCACCGGGGCGTGATGGACCGCTTCCGGACGCTGCCGGTGAGCCGGGCCTCCGTGCCGGTCGCGCAGGCGGTGGCCGACCTCGTCGTCACGGCCGCCGGGACGGTTCCCCTGCTGCTGGTGGGGCTCGCCGTGGGCTGGCGGGTCGAGGGATCGGCGGCAGGGGCACTGGGTGCGGTGGGACTGCTGCTGCTCTTCCGGTTCGCGTCGACCTGGATCGGGATCCTCCTCGGGCTGCTCACCCGGAGCGAGGAGGCCGCCGGGCAGCTCGGCGGCGCGACCTTCGTCCTGCCGCTGCTGTCCAACGCCTACATCCCCACGGACAACCTGCCGGGCTGGCTGCGCACCCTCGCCGAGTGGAACCCGATCAGCGCGGTCACCACCGCCCTGCGGGACCTCTTCGGGAACGCGCCCGTGCCCCGGGGCGCCGCCTGGCCGGTGGCGCATCCCGTCGCCGGAGCACTCGCCTGGTGCGTGGTGCTGATCGCGGTGTTCGCGCCGCTCGCCGTCCGCCGGTACGCGCGGCCCCGGTGACCGCCTGCTGACAAGGACGCCGCCGGCGGGTCATGATCCCGCCCATGGACCGTCTGCCGCTGCCCCTGGAGGGCATCACCGTCGTCGCCGTCGAACAGGCCGTCTCGGCCCCCTTTGCGACCCGCCAGCTCGCCGATCTCGGTGCCCGGGTCATCAAGGTCGAGCGGGTCGACGGCGGCGACTTCGCGCGCGGCTACGACACCGCCGCCCGCGGCCTCGCCTCCCACTTCGTGTGGTGCAACCGCGGCAAGGAGTCGATCGCGCTGGACCTGAAGGACCCGCGCGGACTGGACGTCGTACGACGGCTGATCGCGGACGCGGACGTGTTCGTGCAGAACCTCGCGCACGGGGCCGCGGCCCGGCTCGGCCTGGACGCGGCCACACTGTGCGCCGCCCATCCACGACTGGTCGCCGTGGACATCTCGGGATACGGGGCGTCGGGGCCGTACGCGGGCAAGCGGGCCTACGACATGCTCGTGCAGTGCGAGGCGGGACTGGTGTCGGTGACCGGCACGCCGGAGCAGCCGGTCAAGGCGGGGATCCCGGCGGCCGACATCGCGGCGGCCATGTACGCGTTCTCGGGGGTGCTCGCGGCGCTCGTGCGGCGGGGCACCACCGGGCGCGGCGGGCCGGTGGAGGTCTCGATGCTGGAGGCGCTCGCGGAGTGGATGGGGCATCCGCTGCACCACGCGATGCACGACGGCACTCCCCCGGCGCGTACCGGCCTCGCGCACGCGGTCATCGCGCCCTACGACGCCTATCCGACGGCGGACGGCGGACGCGTGCTGCTGTCCGTGCAGAACGACCGGGAGTGGCGGCGGCTCGCCGAACAGGTGCTCGGGCAGCCGGAGCTGGCGGACGATCCCTCGCACGCCACGAACGCGGCGCGGGTCGCCCACCGGGACCGCACGGACATGCTCGTCGGCAAGGCGCTGGGCGCTCTGGACGCCGATGAGGCGATGGCCCGGCTGGAGGGCGCGGGCATCGCGTGCGCGCGCCTGAGGGACCTGTACGAGGTGGCGGAGCACCCTCAGCTGGCGGCCCGGGAGCGGTGGCGGGAGGTGGGGACACCGGTGGGGCCGCTGCGGGCGCTGCTGCCGCCGATCACGCTGCCGGGCGGTGCGGAGGCGCTGATGGGGGACGTGCCCGCGCTCGGGGAGCACACCGAGGCGCTGCTGCGTGCCGTGGGGATGACGGACGAGGAGATCGCAGCGCTGCGCCGGGACGGTGTGACGGCCTGAGCGCGGGCCTTGAAGGGAACGCGGGTGACGCTCAGCGCCCGCCGAACAGCGAACGACGCAGCCGGCGCAGCGGTGCGAAGAGCGAGACACCACTCATGCGGCCGCCCCTGCCGCTACGGCCGTGCGCGGCGTCACGCGCGGTGAGCTCACGCATCAGCGAGGTCGCCTCGGCCGCCTCGCGCTGCGGGACGGCGGGGCCGGCCAGCACCGAGAGATGGCGGTCGAGGCGCGAACTGGTCGCGCTGCTCCCGCAGGTGATCGCAGGGATCCTGGCCCTGCTGCGCACTGTTATCTGTTCCATGTCACTCCCCACCCGTACGAGTCCACCCGGCCCGGGCAGAGTAACCCTATCGCTCTCTCGTGGCACGCGTGTATCGCGGGCACAGGATTCACCTTCCCCATAAGGCCGTTGACGAACCGTTGACGACTACCCTCCGAAACCGATGGGGTGCAGGGCGAGTTGGACAACGGGCTGGCCGGTGGGCTGAGGTGACCCTCCGTCGGGTTCGACGGTCACGGCCAGTGATGTCGCCGACTTGGTCAGACCGCTCGCGACCAGGAGCGTGTCGCCGTCGAAGAGTCCGAGGGAGCGTGGTGGCACGCCCGGGCGCATCAGCCAGAGTTGGTGCACACGGCCGCTGGGCGGTGCGCCCAGTCCGCGGAGGGTGACGACGGCGCGCCCCTCGGATGCGGAGGCGATCACTCCGATTCCTCGGCCCCTGGCATCCCGGTCGCTGGTCGCACGGGCGTCCGGGGCGGCCAGAACGTGGGCGATCTCACGTGCCTGGGCGCGCTCGGCGTCGAGTCGGTCCTGCGTCCGCGTGGCCTGCACGGCGAAGAGCGCGGCGACGACGAGGGCCGCCGCGGCCGTGGCGGTGGCCAGCGGGGCGAACAGGGGGCGCAGCCGGGGCGCACGGGTGCGCGGCGGCGGTGGCGCCGTGCCCCAGACGTGCGGTGGCAGGTGCGGTTCATGGGCGCGGGACGCTCCCTGCGCGGGCACGGGGTCCTGCGGGGTGTTCCGTACGGCGGTCAGGACCCGGTCCCGCAGGCCGGGCGGGGCCAGGGCCGTGGTCGACCAGGCGAGCCGCACCGCGTCCTCGGACAGGTCCCGGACCTCGGCGGCGCAGCGGTCACAGCCCTTCAGATGCCTCTCGAAGCGGACGCGTTCGGCGGGCTCGAGGGCGTCCAGGGCATAGGGCGCGGCCAGGGAGTGCAGGTCCTCGCGGCGCAGCAGTCGGCCGAGGATGCTCATGCGACCCCTCCCAGGCACTGGCGCAGCCGGGTGAGTCCGTCACGCATCCGCGTCTTGACCGTGCCGAGCGGCAGTGAGAGCCGCTCGGCCACCTCACGGTAGGTGTAACCGTCGTAGTAGGCGAGCGTGACCGACTGGCGTTGCAGGGCGGTGAGGCGGTCCAGGCAGCGGCGCACCCATTCGCGTTCCAGGCCGGCCTCCACCTCCTCGGCGACCTGGTCGAAGGCGGGGTGGTGCGCGCGCCGGGCCTCGCGCTGCTCGCGTTCGCCGGCCGCGCGGGCGCTGCGCACCCGGTCGACGGCGCGGCGGTGGGTGAGGGTGAGGATCCACGACAGGGCGCTGCCGCGACGGGGGTCGAACCTGGTGGCGGAGCGCCACAGTTCGAGCAGCACCTCCTGGGCCACCTCCTCCGACTGCGCCGGATCCCGCAGGACGCGGCGGACCAGGCCGAACACCGGCCCCGACACCAGTCCGTACAGCTGCTCGAAGGCCTTCTGGTCGCCTCCGGCCACGAGCACCAGAAGTTCGTCCGCCTCCACTCGTACCCCCCTCACCGACGCCGTGCACGGCATGCTCGCTCCACTGGGCGTTCGCTGCTGACTCCCCTTCGGAAGGGATACGGATCAGCGGGGCCGAAACGCGGGTCGAGCAGGCAAGAAAAGTTTTTTGGGATCCGACCAAGCCGTCCGGGCGGTCGCTCCGTATCCCTGTGCGTCAGGCAAGTTGGCACTGAGGACGGACGGCATGACACCTATCTCCAGGAGCGGCGTGGGTCGTAGGGGTATCGCGACCCTCATCTGTGGTGCGCTGGCCGCGGGCGGGCTCGCGGCCGCCGGCGTGACCGCGCTGGAACCGGGGGCGGCCTCCGCCTCCTCCCACCGGGAGGCCCCGCTGATCTCGGGGCAGCCGCAGTACGACAACACCGACCTGTACGCGTTCGTCAGCCCGGACAAGCCGGACACGACGACGATCATCGCGAACTTCGTCCCGTTCGAGGAGCCGGCGGGCGGTCCGAACTTCTACACGTTCGCGGAGGACGCGCAGTACGACCTCCACGTCGACAACAACGGTGACGCGCAGAGCGAGCTGATCTTCCGCTACACGTTCAAGACGCACGTCAAGAACAAGAACACCTTCCTCTACAACACGGGTCCGGTCGACAGCCTCGAGGACCCCGACCTGAACGTCACTCAGACCTACGACATCGACCTCATCAAGCTGCACAAGCAGAAGCTGGTGGCGAAGACGAGGATCGCGGACAACGTGCCGGTAGCCCCGTCGAACGTCGGCAAGGCGTCGATGCCGGACTACGGCAAGCTGCGCGACGAGGCGGTGTACAAGCTCGCGGGCGGGGCGACGACCTTCGCCGGGCAGGCCGACGACCCGTTCTTCGCGGACCTCAGGGTCTTCGACCTGCTGTACGGCGGGAACCTCTCGGAGGTCGGAAACGACACCCTCAAGGGCTACAACGTCAACTCCCTGGCCTTGCAGGTGCCGAACGACCTGATCCGCGAGTCGTCGTACCAGCCGGTCGTCGGCATCTGGGGGACGGTCCAGCGCAAGGACGCGCGCGGGCACTGGTCGCAGGTCTCTCGGCTGGGCAACCCACTTGTCAACGAAGTGGTCAACCCGCAGAAGGACAAGGACAAGTTCAACGCGTCCTCGCCGTACGACGATGCCCAATTCCTGAACGTGACGAACCCGGAGCTGCCGAAGCTCATCGAGGCGATCTACAAGATCAAGGCGCCGTCGGAGCCGCGCAACGACCTCGTGGACGTGTTCCTGAAGGGCGTGAAGGGCCTCAACCAGCCGCCGCACGTGCGGCCGGCGGAGGAGCTGCGGCTCAACACCTCGATCAAGCCGAGCGCCGGCCCGAAGCGGCTGGGCGTGCTGGACGGCGACAACGCGGGCTTCCCGAACGGGCGCCGGCTCACCGACGACGTGATCGACGAGGCGCTGCAGGTCGCGGAGGGCGAACTGGTCGGCTCCAAGAACGACCTGGGCGACGGTGTCGACGAGAACGACCAGAAGTTCGGGCACTCCTTCCCGTACCTCGCCCAGCCGACGTCCGGGTCGCGCGGCCCACTGGCGAAGGGCACCGGCAACAACGTGCGCAACCAGCTGGGTGACGGACTGCAGGTGGCGGGTGCCGGCGCGAACACCACGCTGATCGCGACGTCCGCCGCCGGTGGCGTCGCGGGGGCCCTGCTGATCGGCACCGCCCTGATGTGGTGGCGCCGCCGCACCCGCTACCGCGCGTACTGACGGCCGGTCGCCGTCCCCCGAACCGGCGCGGCCCGCACTTCCCCGTCCCCCACGGCGCGGGCCGCGCCACCCCGTTTTCCGCCCAGCACATCGAGGAGAGGGCATGTCCCCGCGTACGAACGACAGCGCGCCGGAGACCGGCCACAGCGACCGTGAGCAGGCCGCCCCCGGGAGGCCGACGCTCCGCACCGCGGAGACCGGGCCCGAGAAGGCCGTCAGGGAGGCCTGGGAGCGCGCCTTCGGCGCCGGGGGCGCCGACGCGCCGGCCGGACGAGCCGACGACCTGGGCCCGGCTCCGACTCCAGCGGCCGACTCCGCCCGGGACGGCGCTCCGGTCACCGAGTCGGCCGCGCCGAAGGCCGAGGAGGCGGCTCGCGGCGCCCGTAGGACGGAGCCGACGCCCGAGGAGCAAGCATCGGCCGACACGCGGGGCGGTGGACGGACGGCACCTTCGCCACCGGCCGACGGACCCGAGGCGACCGGAGCGACCGGAGCGACCGGGGCCACCGGGGCCACCGGGGCCACCGGGGCGACCGGGGCGACCGGAGCCACCGGGGCGACCGGGGCGACCGGGGCGACCGGGGCGACCGGGGCACAGGCTGCCGCGACAGCGGAGTCCCCCGGCGCAACCGACGAGCGGGTGGCCGCTGTGCGGCGGTTCTCCGCTGCCGGGCGGCGGCGGGGTGCGCGGCTCGTGGTCTGTGCCGCTTCCCTGGCCGTCGCCCTCACGGCCGGGGCCGTGGTCGTCGGGGCCGTGCGGGACAGCGGTACGGCGCCCGTCGCCTCGATGCCCAGCGGGGTGTCGCCCGAGCTCCTCGCCGGTGGCGACCTGGACAGCGGCATCCGGGCGCTGCAGGCCCACCTCCGTGCCCAGCCCCGCGACTACGGCAACTGGGCCACCCTCGGTCTCGCCTACGTCGAGCAGGGCCGGACCAAGGGCGACCCCTCCCGCTATCCGCAGGCCCAGGCCGCGCTGGAGCATTCGCTGCGGGTCCGGCCGGACAACGACGCCGCGCTCGCCGGCCGCGCCGCCCTCGCCGCCGCACGGCACGACTTCACCGGCGCCCTGGACTACGCGGATCAGGCCCTGAAGCAGAACCCGTACAGCGAGCGCGCCCTGTGCTCCCGTATCGACGCCCTCGTCGAACTCGGCCGCTACGCCGACGCCTCGAAGGCCGCCGACCTGGCCGACTCCCGCCACCCGGGCGTCCCCGTCTTCACCCGCTACGCCTACGTCCACGAACTGCGCGGCGACGTGGGCACCGCACGCAGCGTCCTGGAGCAGGCCCTGGCCACGGCCACCTCCCGCGGCGACATCGCGTACGTCGCCACCGCGCTCGGTCAGCTCGCCTGGAACCAGGGCCGGTACAAGACCGCCCTCGACTTCTACGCCCGAGCCCTCGCCGCCGACGACACCTACCTCCCCGCCCTGGAGGGCCGCGCCCGCGCCCAGGCCGCGCAGGGCGACACCGCCGACGCCGTCCACGGCATGGAGCAGGTGGTCGAGCGGTATCCGCTGCCCCAACCCCTCGTGGAGCTGGGGGAGTTGTACGAGGCGCGGGGCACGTCCGGTGACCCGGCCAAGGCCCACGACCAGTACGCTCTCGTCGACGCCTGGGTCTCACTGGCCTGGGCCTACGGCGTCAACGCCGACCTCGACACCGCTCTCGCCGCCGCCGACCACGGCGACCGCGCGGCCGCGCTGAAGACCGCCCGTGCCGAGTGGGCGCGCCGCCACACCGTGCACACCGCCGACGCCCTCGCCTGGGCCCTGCACGTCAACGGCCGCGACCAGGAAGCCCTTCCCTACGCCCGTCAGGCCACGGACACCGGCTACCGCAACGCGGCCTTCCTCTACCACCGCGGCATGATCGAGCGCGTCACCGGTGACACCGACCAGGCGCGGGCCTCGCTCACCGTCGCGCTGAAGCTGAACCCCGCCTTCTCCCCGCTGGGCGCGCGCGAGGCCCGTAAGGCCCTGGAGGCGATGCGGTGAACACCCGTCGTATCGCCGCCTCGGGCGCGGCCCTCCTCACGGCCCTGTGCGTGCTCGTCCTCGGCCCCGCCTCTGCCGCGAGCGCCCACCCGCTCGGCAACTTCACCGTCAACCGCTACGACGGCCTGGTCGCCGCGCCCGGGCAGATGCGCGTCGACCACGTCGAGGACCTCGCCGAGATCCCCGCCACCCAGGCCAGGCCCGACATCACCAGGCTCGGCCTGACCGCGTGGGCCCGGCAGCGGTGCGCGAAGGCCGCCGAGGGCAGCACGCTCACCGTCGGCGGACACCCCGCCCCGCTGAGCGTCCGTACCAGCCGCGCCCAGCTGCGGCCCGGGCAGGCGGGGCTCAACACCCTGCGCGTGGAGTGCCGGCTGATCGCACCGCTGCCCAAGGGCGACACCCTCACCGTCGGCTTCCACAGCGCGGGGGCCACCACCGGGCCCGGCTGGAGGGAGATCACCGCGCGCGGCGACCGTATGACGCTGACCGCGTCCGACGTGCCGAAGACATCCGTGTCCCGCGAACTGACCAGCTATCCGAAGGAGTTGCTCTCCTCACCGGCCGACACCGTCAAGACCTCGCTCCGAGTGCGCCCGGGAGGCGCCGCCCTGGCCGGGGACCAGCGGGACGCGCCCGCCGCGTCGATCCTTCCGCGCGGCGCGGACCGCTGGACGCGCGCGCTGGACAACCTGGTCGCCCGCCACCACCTCACGCTCGGTTTCGCCGCGCTCGCCCTGGTCGTCGCCATCGGCCTCGGCGCGATGCACGCGCTCGCGCCGGGCCATGGCAAGACCCTGATGGCGGCGACGGCGGCGGCCCGCGGGGGCCGGGCCAGGCTCCGGGACGTGCTTCCCCTGGCCGCGTCGGTGACGGTCACCCACACCCTGGGCGTGATCGCCCTCGGCCTGCTGGTCACGGCCGGTTCCGCGGCGGCGCCGTCGGTGATCGCCTGGCTGGGGATGGCGAGCGGCGTCCTGGTCACCGTGGTGGGCGCGTCCCTCGTACGCCGGGCGTGGCGCAACCGGGGCCACGGGCACGCGCACGACCACGGACACGGGCACGCGCACGACCACGGACACGGGCACGCGCACGACCACGGACACGCGCATGCACACGACGACGGGCACGCGCGTGCACACGACGACGGGCACCCCGATGAGCACGACCACGAGCACGAACATCACGCCCACGGTCACGGTCACGGTCAGGAACACACCCACACCCACACCCACACCCACACCCACACCCACGGCGGCATCCCCCACACCCACCCCACCGCACCCACCCTCCGCGGCACGATCCTCCTCGGCTTCGCCGGCGGGCTGGTCCCCAGTCCCTCCGCCGTCGTCGTCCTCGTCGGTGCCGCCGCGCTCGGCCAGGCCTGGTTCGGGCTGCTGCTCGTCGTCGCGTACGGCGTCGGGCTCGCCCTGACGCTGACCGCGGCAGGGTTCGCCGTGGTCAAGCTGGGCAGTGGGATGAACCGCCTCCTGGACCGGCGCCCGCGCTGGACCCAGAACCCGGCGGCCGCCCTGGTGCGCAGGACCGCACCCCTCGGATCCGCCTTCGTGGTCCTCGCCCTGGGCGCCGGACTGGTGTTCAAAGGGGCGGCATCCGCACTCGGTTGAGCTACTTTTGGGGAGAAATCACGCGGAGTGGATACGTGGATACATCGCGCGGATGCGAATGGGGGACGGCCCGTGTCCGAAGAACCGGGCAGTGAACGTGTGATCGCCGGGCGCTACCGTCTGCTGTCCCCCCTCGGCCAGGGCGGCATGGGGACGGTCTGGCGGGCCCGTGACGAGGTCCTGCACCGCGAGGTCGCCGTCAAGGAGGTGCGCGCACCGGCCGGGCTTCCCTCGCCCGAGGTCCAGCGCATGTACACCCGGCTGGAGCGGGAGGCCTGGGCGGCGGCCCGGGTGGCGAACCGGAACGTGGTGACGGTCTACGACGTGGCCCACCAGGACGGCCGCCCCTGGATCGTGATGGAACTGGTCCGCGGCATCGCCCTGTCGGACCTGCTGGACGCGGAGGGACCCCTCTCCGCGCAGCGGGCCGCGCACATCGGCGCCGAGGTGCTGGCGGCCCTGCGCGCCGCGCACGCCGCCGGAGTGCTGCACCGCGATGTGAAACCGGCCAACGTGCTGCTGGCGAACGACGGCCGGGTGGTCCTCACGGACTTCGGGATCGCCATGGTCGAGGGCAGTTCCGCGCTGACGATGACCGGCGAGGTCATCGGCTCCCCCGAGTTCCTCGCTCCGGAGCGGGCACTCGGGCGTACGCCCGGCCCGGAGTCCGACCTGTGGTCGCTCGGTGTGCTGCTGTACGCGGCGGTCGAGGGCAACTCGCCGTTCCGGCACGACACTCCGCTGAGCACGCTCCGTGCGGTCGTCGACGAGGAGCTGCCGCCGCCGCGCCGCGCGGGCCCGCTGGCCCCGGTGATCGAGGGGCTGCTGCGCAAGGACCCGGCCGAGCGGATCCCGGCCGACCGGGCCGAGCGGGACCTGCGGATCATCGCGGCTGGCGGTACTCCGCGCACGGGTGCCGCCGCTTACACGCCGACGGTCGCGGCGTTCCCAAGTCCGACGGAGCCGCCCACCGCGCCGCTTCCTCCGCCGGCCACCACCCGGCCGGCGCCCGCCCCCGCGTACGCCGCTCCGTCCGAGCCGCCGCCGCGCAACCGCCGGGCCGGCATCGTGCTGGTCGCGGGCCTGGCCGCGCTCGTCCTGGCGGTGGCGGGGCTGACGTACGCGCTGGTGAACCGGAACGGCACGGACGGTACGAACAGCGGGGCCGCGCAGGGCGGCACGGTCAGCGGCGGGCCCCCGAGCAGCCCGGAGGTGAGCACGTCGCGGGCCGCTTCCCCCACCCACAGGACCTCGACCGGCGGCGGGGGCGGGGGCGGTCGTACGTCGGGCCCGCCCACCCAGTCGGTCCAGGTGACGGTCACGGGCGCGCACACCGACTACGCGGGGGCCTGTCCGCCGCCGGACGCGAAGGCGCCCACGTTCACGGCGACGTTCACCGTGGGCAGGGTTCCGGTCGACGTGTCCTACCGCTGGGTGACGAAGACGGGACAGGTCTCGGACCCGGGTTGGAAGACGCTGTCGTTCGCGGCGGGTGACGCGAAGACCAAGCAGCGGCAGGTCGTCGTCACCACGTACGAGGAGGGCGGTTCCGTGCGGAACGCGATCGGCGTGGAGGTGCGCAGTCCGGTCGAGGTCACGTCCGAGTCGGTGCCGTTCTCGGTGACCTGTGAGGCGGAGACCCCGTCGGGCGGGGCCTCCCCCTCTTCTTCGTGACGTTCGTGACCGTCGGGTTCCTCGTGAGGTTCGTGACCGTCAGGCCGCGGCGGTGAGCACCGGCAGATAGCCGCCGGACTGGCCGGCCGCGGTCGGGTGGTACGACTGGCCGATGTTCAGCCAGTCGACGCTGTGCAGCCAGGAGTCGCCCGAGCAGATCTCGTGGCCGCTGAAGGTGGTGCGGACGTCGCCGAAGGTGAAGCCGTGGTCGGCGGCGCGCTTGGCGATGGCGGCGTCCAGGTGGTCGGCGGCGCCGTTGATCGCCGACCGCTTGGTTCCGGACAGTCCGAGGCAGGTGGTGCCGAGCTGGTAGAAGCGGGGGTAGCCCAGCACGACCACGTGGGCCGAGGGGGCCTTGGCGCGGATCGCCGAGTAGACGGTGTCCAGTCGGCCGGGCAGGGTCGAGTCGACGTACGCCTTCGCCGTGGCGATCCGGGAGAGGCAGGCGCTGTCGGACTGGAGCACACAGGTCGTCATGACGTCGGAGAAGCCGGCGTCATTGCCGCCGATGGTGATCGAGACGAGCCCGGTGGAGGCGCCGAGGGTGCCGAGCTGATTGTTCAGCACATCGGTGGTCTTGGCGCCGGAGCAGGCCATGAAGCTGAACGAGGCGGGTGCGTGGGTGGCCTGCCACAGGTACGGATAGGCCTTCGTGCTGCGGTCGCAGTCGCCGCTGGAGCTGATGTAGCTGCCGGAGCCGACACCGGAGGAGTAGGAGTCGCCGAGCGCCACATACCCGGTGGCCGCGGCGAGGGGGGACGCCTGCGCCGCGGCGGCCCCGGTGAGGGCGAGGGCGAGGAGGAGCGAACTCATAAAGGTCGCATATCGGGAACGTCTCATGGAACCTCCCTTTAGCAGGATCTCTGCCACAACCGGCATAGCAGTTACGCGTGTTGACAGGAAGTGTCCATGCCAAGACTGGTCGGGATCAGCCGATTCGCCCCCACAGAACGGATGTTTGAAGCGGGCCGAGAACCTGCGCGGGCGGTTTTCGCATCTTGACGCCCTCCCGCTCACTGCGCGACATTGAAGCCCGGCATCCGGCGCTTCGGGGGGCAAAGTCGCCAATGCAGACCTTAGGTATCAAGCCACCTTCACCAGAGAGAGACGAGTGGCCGGGGCGGGGTCCGGGGAGGGACCTGCTTCCGCTGCTCGCGGGCGTGGCCGTCGCGGTAGCGGCGGTCGGCGCGATCCTCGCGCCGAGCGGCTCCGACTCTCCGCTGCGCGGCCCGTTCGCTCTGTTCTTCCTGCTCGCCGCGCCGGCGACGGCCGTGGGAGCAGCCCTGAGGGGGCTGAAACCCTATCCCCGCACGGTGGTGTCCGTGGCGGGAGCGACCGCGATCGACCTTCTGGTCGCCCAGGGCATGCTGGCGGTGCACCGGTGGTCCGTCACCGGCGGGATCGTCGCGGTGACCGTGATCAGCGCCCTCGTCCTCGTGCCGGTCCTGGTACGGCGGCACCGCGGCCGCGCGGCACGAAATCGGGGCTGACGACGTGGACATCGGCGCGCACGGCCCCGGCGAGCCCACGCAGGCCGGCCGGGTGGCGCGGACGGCTCCGCCGTCGACGCCGAAGCCTCCGCCCCGAACGGAATACAAGGACTCCCTGAAGGCATGGGAACGTTCCGTGGGCCAAAGGGTGGGTGACAGCTCGTCACCCTGTCGTGTTCGGACACGGGGCCCGTCGCGCCCCGGTCCGGGCGCCGCACGATGCGGTGCTGCCGCGGCCGGAACTCTTCGAGCCGGCCGTTCGGACACTCAAGCGGATCGGACAAATCCGTTCGAGGAGTTGAATTACGGCCATACCAATAAAAATGCGGACCTTGTCGCAGGTCTTGCCATATCGTCGTAATCGTCAATACCGTCATACATCAACCCGCATCGGTCCATCATCATGCGGTCCAGGGGAGGGCTCAGGTACCGCGATGGTTCCGGCGCGGGGCGCGGTAGGGGGGGTGCCGTGCTCGGCGACCTGAAAGGTCGTACGAGTCGTGCCGCGCGACCGGCTGCCGATCTCCCGGCAGACGGCCACTTTGCCAGCTCACCCGGCATGCACGGAGATCCATGTCGCATGCCGTCGGTGAGTACCCCCCTTTCGAACCGGACACAGAGCCGGACCGTCCAGGGGCGGACGGTCCGACCGGACGAGAGGGACAAGACTCATGAGTTCTGTTCTGCGCCCTGCCTTTTCGGATCAAGGTCCGTTAGCGCAGGGGAAGTACCGGCCGATCTCCTCCCACCTGGCCATCGCGCCGCCGGTGAGCGTGGTGATCCCCGCCATGAACGAGGCGGAGAATCTCCCCTACGTCTTCAAGACCCTTCCGGACTGGATTCACGAAGTGGTTCTTGTGGACGGCAATTCCACCGACAACACCGTGGAGGTGGCGCGCGAGCTGTGGCCTGACGTGAAGGTCGTCGAGCAGCGGGGCAAGGGCAAGGGTGACGCCCTGATCACCGGCTTCGCGGCGTGCACCGGCGACATCATCGTGATGGTCGACGCGGACGGCTCGGCGGACGGTCAGGAGATCGTCAGCTATGTCTCCGCGCTGGTGTCCGGAGCCGACTTCGCGAAGGGCTCGCGGTTCGCGAACGGCGGCGGCACCTCCGACATGACGCCGATCCGCAAGCTGGGCAACCGGGTGCTGTGCGCGATCGTCAACGCCAAGTTCGGCGCCCGCTACACCGACCTGTGCTACGGGTACAACGCGTTCTGGCGGCACTGCCTGGACAAGATCGACCTCGACTGCACCGGCTTCGAGGTCGAGACGCTGATGAACATCCGGGTGGTCACGGCCGGCCTGAAGGTGCAGGAGATTCCCAGCCATGAGTACCTCCGCATCCACGGCACCAGCAATCTGAGCGCGGTGCGCGACGGGCTCCGGGTGCTGAAGGTGATCCTCAAGGAGCGCTCGAACCGGCGTGCGCTGCGCCGCCGTCCGCGCGCGGTGGCGCTCAACTTTCGCCAGGGAGAGCTGTCTTGAGCGATCCGGACATCTCCGTGGTGATCTGCGTCTACACCGAGGACCGCTGGGGGGACATCCTCGCGGCGGTCGCCTCGGTCCGGGCGCAGTCCCGGCCGGCGCGCGAGACGCTGCTGGTCGTGGACCACAACGAGACCCTGCTGGAGAGGCTGACCCGGGAATACAAGGAGGCCCGGGAGGTCCGCGTGCTCGCCAACGCGGGCCCCCGCGGCCTGTCCTCGGGCCGCAACACCGGGATCGACGCCTCGCAGGGGGAGGTCATCGCCTTCCTCGACGACGACGCGGTGGCCGAGCGGGACTGGCTGAAGCACTTCGCCGAAGCATATGAGGACCCGCGGGTCATGGCCGTCGGCGGCCGTACGATGCCGATCTGGGCGTCGGGCCGCCGCCCGGCCTGGTTCCCGGAGGAGTTCGACTGGGTGGTGGGCTGTACGTACAAGGGGCTGCCGCCCGGCCGGGTCCGGGTGCGCAACGTCCTCGGCGGCAACGCCTCCTTCCGCCGCAGCGCGTTCGACGCGACGGGCGGCTTCGCGACGGGCATCGGACGGGACGGCGACAAGCGTCCCCTCGGCTGCGAGGAGACGGAGCTGTGCATCCGCCTGACCCGGGCCAGGCCCGACGCGATCCTGCTGATCGACGACCGGGCGGTGATCCACCACCGGGTGCCTCAGCCGCGCGAGCACTTCGCGTACTTCCGCACCCGCACCTACGCCGAGGGCCTGTCCAAGGCTCTCGTGGCCCGCAGCGTGGGTGCCGAGAAGGGCCTGGAGTCCGAACGCCGCTACACCACCCGGGTGCTGCCCGCCGGGGTGGGCCGCGGCCTGCGCGACGCGCTGCTGACCCGCCCGGGGGGCGCGGGCCGGGCGGGTGCGATCGTCGCCGGGGTGCTCACGGCGGCCGGCGGGTACCTGGTCGGGAGCGTCCGGGCGCGCAGGAGTGGCGCGACCTTCGCCGTGGCCGGCATCCCGGACGGTGAGGGGGCGGCCGCATGAGCGACCAGCCCGTGCCGATCCTCATGTACCACTCGGTGGCGACGGCCCCCAACGAGGCGACGCGCGCGCTGTCGGTGGCGCCCGAGGCGTTCCGCGAGCAGATGGCCCTGCTCGCCGACCTCAAGTTCACGCCCGTCACCACGGCCGACCTGGCGAGGAGCTGGCGGGAGGGCGGCCCGCTGCCCGAGCGGCCCGTTCTCATCACCTTCGACGACGGCTATGAGGGCGTGCACCGGCACGCGCTGCCCGTGCTCGCGCGGCACGGCTTCGCCTCCACGCTGTTCGTCTCCACCGGCTGGATCCGGGGCGCCCACCATATCGGCGGCGGCCTGGACACGATGCTCGACTGGCACCAGGTCCGCGACCTCGTGGACGCCGGGGTCGAGATCGGCGGGCACAGCCACACGCACCCGCAGCTCGACCAGCTCCCCGACGACGCGCTCTGGTTCGAGCTGCTGCGCTGCAAGGAGATCATCGCCGACGAACTCGGCGCCCGCCCGGTGTCGTTCGCCTACCCGTACGGCTACTCCAGCCGCCGGGTGCGCCGCATCGTGCGCGAGGCGGGCTTCGGTCAGTCGCTCGCCGTGGGAAACGCTCTCGCACGCCGCCGCCAGGGCCCGTACGCGCTGCAGCGGGTCACCGCGCGCCGCACCACCGGTGCCGAGGAGTTCGAGCGGCTCGTCCAGGGCCGTGCGATCACCCGCACCTTCGCCAGGGACCGCGCCCTGACCAAGGGGTACGCCATGGTCCGACGAGCACGCAAGGTCCGCCGGAAGGCCATCCGTTCCCGTGTCTGACACGACCACCACGACCCAGGCCGGTGAGGCCACGACCGCGGAAACCGGGCAGCCGTCGGGCCGCCGCCGCCTGCCCGGAAGGGGCGGCGTCCCAGGAGGCGGCAACCAGCTGTTCCGCAACGCCTACGCGCTGATGCTCAACACCGGGATCTCCGCGGTGCTGGGCCTCGGCTACTGGCTGGTCGCGGCCCGCTACTACTCCGACACCGCGGTCGGCCAGGGCTCGGCCGCGATCGCCGCGATGAAGCTCCTCGCCGGGCTCACCGCGGTCACGCTCACAGGTGCCCTGGCCCGCTTCATACCGGTCGCGGGACGCGCCACCGGGCGCCTCATCCTCCGCACCTACGCGGGCAGTTCGCTCGTCGTGGCGATCGCCGCGGGCGTGTTCCTGCTGACGCTGGACCTGTGGGGGCCGTCGTACCGCTTCCTGCACGGTCCCGGACCCGCCCTGGTCTTCGTGGTGGCCGTGGTCTCCTGGAACCTGCTCACGCTCCAGGACGGTGTGCTGACCGGGCTGCGCAGCGCGCTGTGGGTGCCGGTGGGCAACACCGTCTTCTCCGCGGTGAAGCTGCTGCTGCTCGTCGGTTTCGCGGCGGCGATCCCGACGCTGGGCGTCTTCGTCTCCTGGGTCGCGGCCATCGCCACGTCCGTGGTGCCGCTGGGCTGGCTGGTGTTCCGGCGCCTGGTGCCGCGGCACGTCATGGCGACCGAGGACCACGCCAGTCCGCCGTCGATGAAGGAGACCGGGCGGTTCCTGGCCGGCGACTACACCGGCTCGCTGTTCTCGCTGGCCGTTGTCTACCTGGTGCCGGTGATCGTGGCCTCGCAGGTCAGCGCCGCTGACAACGCGTACTTCTACATCACCACCACCATCGGCGGCACGACCAACCTGCTCGCCATCAACATGGGCGCCTCGCTCACCGTCGAGGGCTCGCACGACCCGGCGCGGCTCGCCGCCAACACCCGGGCGGCACTCAAGCGCATGGCCCGGATCATGCTGCCGGTGAGCGGGCTGCTGTTCCTGGGCGCGCCCGTCATCCTGCACGTCTTCGGCGACGGCTACGCGCACGCGGCGACCCCGCTGCTGCGCTGGTTCGCGGTCGGCGCGCTGCTGCGGGTCGTGATGGAGACGTACTTCGCGGTGCTGCGCGCCCAGAGCCGTACCTCCGGGCTCGCCTACCTCCAGGGCCTGCTGTGCGTCCTGGTGCTCGGACTGACCATCCTGCTGCTGCCCCGTATGGGGCTGACCGGGGCGGGCGTCGCGGAGATCTCCAGCCTGGCGGTGATCGTGGCGATCGCCGCACCGAAGCTGCTCAAGATCGTGCGCACGGCCCCGGCGGACGCGGTGCCCGAGGACGCGGCACCGGACGGGGACCTCGCCGACCTCGAGGTCCCCGAGCCGAGGAACGGCCCGTCCTGGGCGAAGAAGCTGGACGCGGACACGCTGGCGCTGGGCATCCATGTGGACTTCGACCACCAGGAACGCAGGCCGGATGTCCGGCGGGGGCCGGGAACGCCGCCGACCGGAACACCGGCCGCGTACAGCGCCATGTCGGGGGCGCGGGACGTGACATCAGCCGGCTACGCCGCGGGGGAGCGAGAAACCACGGACGATCCGCGGTCGAAGGACACTCGGAGCTGTCCCACCGGGCCGATTCTGCCGGGCTGTTTGCTCGTGTCCGCCCTGCTGCTGTACTGGCTGCCCGCCCTGCGACTCGACGACGCCTCCCTGGAGCACATGGGCGGCCTGGGACTGATCTCCGTCCTACCGCTGCCCACCCTGCTCGGCGCGGCCCTCCTCGTCGTGGTGTTCGCCGCCCTGCTCTGGCGCGCCCGCGAGCACAAGGTCCTCTTGCTGGCCACCCTGGTGGCCACCGTCGTGTCGCTGCACGCGCTGCCCGCCGTGATCGAGAGCGAGCCGCGGTTCCCGACGGCCTGGCAGCACCTCGGCTTCCTCGACTACATCGACCGCACCGGGTCGGCCGTGCCGTTCCTGGACGCCCGCTGGAGCTGGCCGGGGTTCTTCGCGGTGGCCGCGTTCGTCGCCAAGGCCTGCGGGGTCACCGACCTCACCGAGGTCATCCGCTGGTGGCCGCTGACCATCCAGCTGCTCTACCTGGCGCCGATGTTCCTGCTGGTCCGCTCGATGCGGGCGAGCTGGCGCGCCAAGTGGACCGGCATCTGGATCTTCGTGCTCAGCGGCTGGGTCGGCCAGGACTACTTCTCCCCGCAGGGCTTCACGTATCTGTTCTATCTCGCCTTCGTGGCGATCCTGCTGATCTGGTTCCGCGTGCCGCGCGTGCTCTGGACCGGGCGGCGCCCCGGCGAGGCCGAGGTGGAGCCCACCAGCCGCGGGCAACGCGCCGTGCTGCTCATGGTGCTGATCGCCCTGTACGCGGCGAGCGTCCCGGCCCACCAGCTCACCCCGTTCATGATGCTGGGCGTGCTCGCGGTGCTCGTCCTGGTGGGCCGCTCCGAACTGCGTGGGCTGCCGGTCCTGTTCGCGGTGCTGGTCATGTTCTGGCTGGCCTTCATGGCGGAGCCGTACTGGTCCGGGCACTTCGACGAACTCTTCGGCGGCGTCGGCGGCGTCGGCAGCAATGTGTCGACGTCCGTCTCCGGCCGTATCCAGGGCGGCGACTCGACGCACAAGCTGGTGCTGTACACACGCGTGCTGCTGGCCGGCGTCGTGATGGCGTTCGCCTGCTGGGGCTGGTGGCGACGGCGCGAGCACAAGTACCGGGAGCGGTCGCTGCCGGTGCTCACCTTCGTGCCGTTCCTGGGCTTCGGCATGCAGTCCTACGGCGGCGAGATGGCCCTGCGCGTGTTCATGTTCGCGGTGCCGGGCGCGGCGCTGCTCTGCGCGCTCGCCCTGTTCCCGCGCACCGGGGTGACGGCCGAGGAGCGGGACAAGGACCGGGCGAGCCTCGCCCCGCTCGCCGCCCTGATGGCGGGCCTGCTGCTGATGGGCGGCTTCCTGGTGGCCCGCTGGGGCAATGAGCCGTTCGAGCGGATCCGCCCCGGCGAGGTCGCGGCCATGGACTATGTGTACGCGCACGACAAGCCGACGGTGCGGCTGCTGTGGCTGAGCAACGACACGGTCAACGACGTGACACCGGCGATGCCGTGGGGCGCCAAGGACATGGAGAAGGTGAACTACGTGCCGACCTTGGCGCCCACCGATCCGGTCCTGGTGTCGGGCCTGGTCAAGTCGCTCAAGGACGCGGGCCCCAATTCGTATCTCATGATCAACCGCAGCCAGGTGACGTATCTCCAGATGGACGTGGGCTACTCGGCGACCTGGGAGTCCCGGCTCATCAAGAACCTGGACGACCGGCAGGAGCTGAAGAAGGTCCTGGTCAACGACGACGTGACCATGTACGCGCTGCGCAAGCAGCCCGCCGACGAGGTCCCACAGCCGCGTCCGGGCCCGATCGGCCCGCGGGTGACCTGGACGCCGTGGTCGGTGGTCGGGGGGCTCGCGGCCGTGGCGCTGGTGCTGATGCTGACGGCGCGGGAGCTGGTGCGGGTCGCGGTACGGCCGGGCGTACGGCAGCTGCGGGTGCTGCAGTCGAGCCTCTGGTTCTCGCTACCGCTGCTGGCGGTGCTGCTGGCCTCGCTGGTGCAGCGGTTCCTGACCATGGGGAAGGGCTGAGCCTCACACGGCCTGCGGAGGCGTACGGAGGGACGCGGGCGTACGAGGTGAAGCGGCTCAGCGCGGGAGCCACTTCACCTCGTACGCCTTCATGTCGAACCGCTTGCCGTCGACCTGGGCGCTGATCGTGCGGCCCAGGGTGTTCACCACCAGCACGACCTTGTCGGTGGCCAGGACACGGACGTTCGGGACGTCGTCCGGGGCCACCGTCACCGTCCGGTACGCGGTGCCGGGCGGGAACTCCTTGGAGAAGCGGGACACCAGGCCGTACATCGGCAGTGCCCGGCCGCCCTCGGCGGTGTCGGTCGGCGTCCACAGACAGCCGGGGCAGTCGGTGCCCTTCTCGTCCTCCGGGTTCCAGTAGAAGCCCGAGGACGCGCCGCCCTCGGCCAGGGCGATCATTCCGGCGGCCTGGACGGCGACGCGGCGGTCCTCGCTCCAGCCCCTGCGCTCGTCATTGCCGTCGGCGGGCTCGACGTAGTACTCGGCCCACCACAGCGGCAGGCCGTGGGTCTGCCGGCGCACCCACGCGCCGACGGCGGTGAACTTGTCGGTCGCGGCGAACTCGTTCGGAAGCAGCTCGTCGTCGTTGGTGTAGCTGGAGCCGTCCACCACGACGAAGTCGGCGCCCGCCTTGTGCGTGTTCCAGTACGTGAAGGCGTCGATGATCCGCTTGTCCATGGCGCCCCAGGGGCCCCGCAGGGCGGTGGAGGCGTTCTCCTTCTGCCGCGGGTCGACGCTGTCCGTGACGAGGTACGGGCCGCCCACCATGTTCTTGGGGTTGACCTGCTTGAGCGCCTTGTAGACCAGGTTGTACAACTCGGTGTAGCCCTCGTAGTCCCAGCGGGCCTGGGAGTCGTTCCAGAAGCCCTTGAACTCGTTCCAGACGATGAAGTGGCGCACGTCCGGGTAGCGCCTGGCCACGGTCGCGGCGAGGGCGGCGTAGTCCTTGAAGTGGTCGGGCTTCGGGGCGGTCTCGAGGGCGGTCCGGCTCCAGTCGGTGTCGTCCGCGCCCGCCTTGCCGCCCTTCATCCAGTCCGGGGCGCAGCACAGGGTGACGACCGGGGTGCCGCCGGTCTTGCGGACGAAGTCGATACGGCGGTCCATCGCCGCGAAGTCGTAACGGCCCTCGACCGGTTCCGGGTTGTCGGCGCCCCACCCCATGATGGCCTGGTTCTGCGGCAGCCCGGCCCCCGACAGCAGCCCCTCGACGCGCTCGGTGGCGGCGTCGCTCCCCTGGTCGGCGCTGTACTGGGTGTGGGTGAAGCCCCAGCCGACGTCCGGTTTCGTCACCTCGGGCGGGGTGGCGGGGGTGCCGTGCACCTTGTCGCCGTCGCGTGTCGTGCCTCTGATGCTCGCGCCGTTCCCGGGCAGTGTGCTGATCAGGGTGACCACCAGGGCCAGAGCGGCCACGGCCACGCCGAGCAGTGCGGTGAGTCGCCACCGCCGTTCCCCCGAATTCCACCCATGACGTCCCATCATGGGCCACACTAACGGCGCTCCTCGGGCCGCGGACGGATTCCGGCGTGCGACAGCCAGGTAACAGCGCGTACCGGAAGGGGCTGATCCGGTGGGTATACACCAGGCAAAGGCGACACATCCGGCGCACCACGGAAAGCGGATGCACCAGGCGGCCCCGTGACAGATCATGGCGGCATGTCTGCGAACCCATACGACGCTCTGCCGGTCCGGCTCAACGTCGACGACAGCGACTCACCCTCCGACGTCGTCGACGCGCTGTTCCTCGGCCGCTTCGCGACGGGCGAGCAGCCCTACTCCCACGCCGCGAACATCGACCGGGTACGGTCCGGGGCCACACTCCTTCCGCCGGGCGCCCGGGTGCTGCGGGTCGCCCGCGACGACGACCGCAGCGCGACGCTCGCCGAGGGCGACGGCTGGACGCTGCTGGTGTCCCGCTGGAACCGCGGCGCGGACGTCACGGTGACCGCGACCAGCGCCGAGCTGGCGGAGAAGGTGCTGGGCGAGGCCACGGACGGCGCGTCCGACGAGCCGGAGCCGCAGCCGGAGAACGTGACGATGGGGTTCTGGTACGTGTCGCCGCGGCGCGGCCCGCACCGTACGACACGGCAGATCTCGGCGGGCACCTGGGAGGAGGTCCGCCCGAACTACACGGCGCCGGTGGCGGACGCCATGGACCGGCTGATGAAGACGACCCCGGAGGACATCGCGGGCCGTCTGCTGCTGCTCCACGGCCCGCCGGGCACGGGCAAGACCTCGGCGCTGCGGACGCTGGCCCGCTCGTGGCGGGACTGGTGCCAGGTGGACTGCGTACTGGACCCGGAGCGGCTCTTCAGCGACGTCGGCTATCTGATGGACATCGCGATCGGCGAGGAGGACACGGCGGGCAAGGGCCGCTGGCGGCTGCTCCTGCTGGAGGACTGCGACGAACTGATCCGCGGAGAGGCGAAGCACACGGCGGGCCAGGCGCTGTCCCGCCTGCTGAACCTGACGGACGGACTGCTGGGACAGGGCCGCAACGTGCTGGTGGGCGTGACGACCAACGAGGACCTGCAGCGCCTGCACCCGGCCGTCGTCCGCCCCGGCCGCTGCCTGGCCCGTATCGAGGTCGGCCCGCTCACCCGCACGGAGGCGGTGAGCTGGCTGGGCCGCGAGGAGGGCGTGGGCCGCGAGGGGGCGACGCTGGCGGAGCTGTACGCGCTGCGGCGGGGCACGTCCCCGGCGTCGGTGCCGGACCAGCGGGCGGGAATGGGCGCGGGGCTGTACCTGTAGGGGCCGCGACACCCGCGGCGGGCACGACACCTGGAGCGGGCCACGACCGGTGCCTCGACGGCCACCGGTGCTTTGATGGACATATGACCCTGTTCGTCGGTACGTCGGGGTGGCAGTACCGGGACTGGCGGGACGTCCTCTACCCGGCGGACGTCCCCATGCGGCTGTGGCTGGAGGAGTACCCGACGCGGTTCGCCACGGTCGAGATCAACAACGCGTTCTACCGGCTGCCGTCGCGGGAGACGTTCGAGGCCTGGCGGCAGCGGGTGCCGGCGGACTTCGTGGTGGCGGTGAAGGCGAGCCGCTATCTGACGCACATCAAGCGGCTCAAGGAGCCCGAGGAGCCGGTTCACCGTCTGATGAGCCACGCGGCCGGGCTCGGCAACCGCCTGGGCCCGGTGCTGCTTCAGCTCCCGCCCACCCTGCGCGCGGATCCGGCCCTCCTGGACGACTGCCTCTCCTGCTTCCCGCCCGGCACCCGGGTCGCGGTCGAGCCACGCCACGACTCCTGGTGGACACCCGAGGTGCGCGCGGTGCTGGAGGCCCGGGGCGCCGCCCTGTGCTGGGCCGACGTCCTGTCCCGCCCGGTCACCCCGCTGTGGCGCACCACGGACTGGGGCTACATCCGCTTCCACACGGGGCGGGCCCGCTCGTGGCCCCGCTACGGCCGCCGGTCCCTGACGACGTGGGTCCAGCGGATCGGGGCGGTGTGGCCGGAGGAGGTGGACGTCTACGCCTATTTCAACAACGACCCGCACGCGGCGGCGGTCCTGGACGCGACGGTGTTCGCGCGGTTGGCGACCACGGCGGGCATGCGGGTGACACGCACGCCTCGAAAGCTGCCCGCCCCCTCCACGGGTGCGGCAACGTGACGGTCTCCCGCCGCCGCAGCGGTGCGTCCCCTCTTTCCGCCGGAACGGCGATCAGCCACGACGGCGGAGACCGAGGGTCCTCCCACGCCGTTGAGGCAGTGGGGAGGTGCCGAACCCTCCCCCGCCACCCGGCGGACCCGGCAGGCAGCCGACCGCACTGCTCAACCCCCGTAAGCCGCCCGCAGGGCATCCCGCACGGCGGCCAACGCCGCATCCTCGCCCAGCCCCAGCCGCCGCGCCCTTTCGGCGTAGGCGGAGGCGGCGGCAGCCGCCTCTCGCTCCGCGGCCGAGCCGGCGGCAGCCACGAACGTTCCGTTGCGCCCCCGCGTCTCGATCACCCCGTCCTCCTCCAGCGCCCGGTACGCCTTCGCCACCGTGTTCGCCGCGAGGCCGAGGGACTCGGCCAGCCCCCGTACGGTCGGCAGCCGGTACCCCACCGGCAGCACCCCCGCCCGGGCCTGCTCGGAGATCTGCGCCCGCACCTGTTCGTACGGCGGCGCGCTCCCATCGATGTGGATCTTCAAGGTCACGGCCCGATTGTCCCGCACCCACCGGAAAATGAGAGGCACCCCCGCGTCCGACCCGGATACCGTGCGCCCCCATGACAGTGATCGTGCGCGACCTCCGTCCCGACGTGCGAGCCGACACCGAGGGCTTCGCCCGGGTCCGGCACCTCGCCCTCCCCTTCATCCTGTTCACCCCGGAGTCCATCGCCTACGACGCCGCCCACATGCATCCCGACGCCCACTACCGGCCGCTCGTGGCCGAGGAGGACGGCGAGATCATCGGCACGGCCCAGGTTCACCTCGCCCATGAGAGCCGGGAGCCCGGCCAGGGCAACCTCAACGTGTACGTGCACCCGGGACGCACCCGCCGCGGGGCCGGCTCGCTCCTCGTCCGCGCCGCCGAGGAGTACCTGGCCTCCGTGGGTGCCACCAGGCTCTTCGCCTGGGTCCTGGACGAGCCCGGCAACCGTGCCTTCGCGGAACGGCACGGCTACAAGAGCAGCCGCTCCGCCCACTTCCTCCGTCTGGATCTGGCGAACGGCACCCTGCCCCCGCTCCAGGACCCCCCGCCGGGCGTCGAGCTGCGCACCGGCGCGGACTTCGCCGACGACCCTCGCTCCCTGTTCGCACTGGACGCGGAGACGATGTCCGACGAGCCGAGCGACATCGCATACGAGTTCAGCGACTACGAGGCCTGGCTCGTGGAGACCTGGTGCCACCCCCTCTTCAGCCCCGAGCTGACCTCGGTGGCGGTGGTCGACGGCCGCCCCGCCGCGTTCAGCGCGGCCCGCACCGACGGCGGCACCCGCTACGGCACCGTGATGACCGGCACGGCCCGCGCCTTCCGCGGCCGGGGCCTCGCCAAGCTCGCCAAGAACCATTCCCTGCACCGCGCCCGCGCCGCCGGGTTCACGGAGGCGTTCACGGGCAACGACGCGGGCAACGGCCCGATGATCGCGATCAACAAGTGGTTCGGCTACGAGATCTGCGGCACGGAGGTGCGCCATGTCCGCGAACTCGGCTGAGACGGCGGCCCGGGTGGACGTCGTCCTGGTCAAGGCGGGCCGTACGAAGATCCGTTACAGGGGAGAGCTCGTGGCCGACGACGGCAACCGGATCGCCGTACGCGCTCCCTGGGCGGGCGACGGCGTCCGCGACTTCGGCTTCGTACGGTTCGCGCCCGGTGATGTCTTCACCGAGTACTACTGGCGCGACCGGTGGTACGCGGTGAAGGAGGTCAGGGACGCGCAGGGCACGCTCAAGGGCTGGTACTGCGACATCACCCGCCCGGCCACGGTCTCCGGCTCCGAACTCGTCGTGGAGGACCTCGACCTGGACCTGTGGCGCTCGGGGGACGGCACGGCCGTGCTGCGCCTGGACGAGGACGAGTTCGCGGCGAGCGGCCTGGCGACCAGGGACCCGGAGGCCGCGGCGGCCGCCCTGAGCGCCCTGGACGACCTCGAACTCCTGGCCAAGGAGGCAAACTTCGAGGCTCTGCTGCACTGACCCGCATACGATGACCCCGGCACCGAGCCGCCCGCACCGGGCCGCCCGTCAGACGACCGCCACCACCGCATACCGCTCGTCGTCCACCTCCCTCCCCCACAGCCGGGCGTCGTCCGACAGCCGCTCGAGGCTTATGTCCCGGGCGAGGGGCGCGAGGAGAGCGGTCAGGCGGTCGGCGGGTATGCCGACCGGGCTCACCGTCCCCCACACGCCCTCCACCAGCACCAGGCGGCCGCCCGGGCGCAGCAGTCCCCGCCAGTGGCGCAGGACGCGGCCGGGGTCGGGCAGGGTCCACAGCACATGGCGGACGAGGACGGCGTCGAAGAGCTGTTCACCGACCGGCGGCGTCGCCGCGTCGCCGACGAGGAACACCGCGTCGCGGCCGGCGAGCTTGGCGCGGGCACGCGCGGAAGCGCGCGGGTTCGCACAATCCGGGACGGCTTCGTGGGCGAACTCGTACGCCGATGGCCGCAGTGTGGCGCTTCGGCGTCGGGTTCACCTTTATGGCCGCCCAACAGGTGCGTGCACCAGGTGCTGCATCCGCTGATCGAGCCGGGTGCTTCGCTTACGGCTGCTGGCGGTGCTGTTCCGCGTCCGACCGCGCCGAGCGCTGTTCAGCTTGGGGAGCGGTCATGTCGAGCAGGAGCAGGGCGTCGTGGTCGGGGGTGCCGGGTTCGGCGGTGTAGACGCCGATGCGCTGGCCGGGGGTACCTTCCAGCTGCATGGACTGGGAGGTGAGCGTGACCGTGCCGACGCGGGGGTGGTGGAAGGTCTTCTGCGCGGGCTTGCGGCCGGTGACGTCGTAGCGCTCCCACAGCCGGGCGAAGTCGGGGCTCTTGAGGAGGAGCTCACCGACCAGGTTGGTCAGGTCGGGAGCGTCGGGGGCGGTGCCGGCGACGGCGCGCAGCCGGGCGACGCAGCCGGTGATCTGGCGGTCCCAGTCCGGGAACAGATCACGCGCGGCCGGGTGGAGGAAGAGGTAGCGGGCGAGGTTGCGGTGCTTGGCCGGCCAATCCTCCAAGCCCGCGTACAGCGCGAGGCCGCCGGGGTTCCAGGCCAGCATGTCCATGCTGCGGCTGATCACGTAGGCGGGGTTCGGCCGCAGCGACTCCAGCAGCAGCTTCAGGTGGGGGCGCACGGTGCGGCTTGGCGCCGGGGGCGGTTCGGGCGCGTAGCGGGCCGCACGGGCGGCGAGCTCGCGCAGGTGCTGGTGTTCCTGGCCATCCATGTGCAGGGCGCGGGCGAGGGAGTCGAGGACGGCAGGGCTGGGGCGGGTCTCCTTGCCGCGCTCCAGACGCACGTAGTAGTCGATGCTGATCCCGGCGAGGGTGGCCAGCTCCTCGCGGCGCAGACCGGGGGTACGGCGGATGCCGGCGCCGACGGTGAGGCCGACGTGTTCGGGGCTGGTCTGGGTGCGGCGGGCGCGCAGGTAGCGGCCCAGCTCGGCACCTTCGCTGTGCGCGCTCTCGGATGCCATGACTCCAGTCTCGCCCGAAGGGCACCCGCCCCGCAGACGGGAGGGGGGCCCTGTCATTACCCCTGAAGAACCCGCCCTGCCACACCGGAGCAATCCGGGCGAAGGTGAATGAGGAAGACGCCGGCCCCCTCGCCGTCGCCCGGGCTCCAACCGGCACGACCTGCCGGGCCGGGCGAGCGTGAGGGTCGGGTAACGCCACCAACCGGAGAAGGCGAGATGCGGTACATCAAGCTGCGTGACCTGGAGGTTTCCCGGATCGGGCTGGGCGCCATGGGCATGTCCCACGGCTATACCGGCTCAGGCACCGACGACGCTGAGTCGATCAGGACCGTGCACCGGGCGCTGGAGCTGGGCGTCACGCTCATCGACACCGCCGAGATCTACGGGCCCTACACCAACGAGGAACTGCTGGGCCGGGCGCTGAAGGGGCGCCGGGACCAGGTGGTGCTGGCCACCAAGTTCGGCCTGGTCTCGCACGGCGGCGACGGCGCGTGGAACCTGGACTCCAGCCCGGCCAACATCCGGACCTCGGTCGAGGGCTCCTTGAAGCGGCTGGGCACCGACCACATCGACCTGTACTACCAGCACCGGGTGGATCCGAACACGCCGATCGAGGAGACCGCCGGCGCCGTCAAGGAGCTGATAGCCGAGGGCAAGGTGCGCGCCTTCGGGCTCTCGGAGGCAGGCCCGGACACGATCCGCCGCGCCCACGCAGTCCAGCCGGTCACCGCGGTGCAGTCGGAGTACTCCCTGTGGACCCGCGGTATCGAGGAGCGCGTCCTGCCCCTTCTGCGGGAGCTGAACATCGGCCTCGTGCCCTTCTCCCCTCTCGGACGCGGCTTCCTCACCGGCACCGTCCGCTCCACCGACCAGTTCGACGAGGACGACTTCCGGCGCGACAACCCCCGCTTCACCGGCGAGAACTTCCAGCGCAACCTGGCGCTCGCCGACGAGGTCAAGGCCCTGGCCACCGAGGTCGGCGCGACTCCGGCGCAGGTGGCGCTGGCCTGGCTGCTCGCCCAGGGCGACGACGTCGCCCCGATCCCCGGTACCAAGCGCGTCAGCCGGGTCGAGGAGAACACCGCCGCCGACGCGGTCACGCTGACCAGCGAGCAACTCCACAAGCTCAGCAGCCTGCCGCCCGCCGCCGGCGACACCCACACCGAGGCCCAGGCGCAGATGCTCGAACGCTGATCCCGCCCCCGGCACGCCGCGCCACCCCCCGCCCTCGATTGGAGTAACACCTTTCATGCGTGCAGCAGTGATGTACGGAGCCGGTGACGTTCGCGTCGAGGACCGGCCCGACCCGAAGATCGTTCAGCCGACCGACGCGGTGGTGCGCACGCTGGCCGTGTGCGTGTGCGGCAGCGACCTGTGGCCGTATCAGTCGATGCCTGCCACCGATACCGGCCGCCCCATGGGTCATGAGTTCCTCGGCGTCGTCGAGGAGACCGGCGCGGACGTGACCGGCCTGAAGGCGGGCGATCTGGTCGTCGCCCCGTTCACCTACAGCGACAACACCTGCGACTACTGCGCCAAGGGCCTGCACATCTCGTGCCGCAATGGCGGCCGGTACGGCTTCGACGGCGTCGACGGCGGGCAGGGCGAAGCCGTCCGCGTCCCGTACGCCGACGGCACCCTGGTCAAGCTGCCGGTGGCCGCCGACTCCGCGCTGCTGCCATCGCTGCTGGCGCTGTCGGACGTGATGACCACCGGCCACCACGGCGCCATCACCGCCGGCGTCGGCCGCGGTGACGCGGTGCTCGTCGTCGGCGATGGCGCGGTCGGCCTATGCGCAGTGCTCGCCGCGAAGCGGCTCGGCGCCGGACGGATCGTGCTCGCCGGCCGCCACGAAGCGCGCACCGGCCTGGGCCGGGAATTCGGTGCTACCGACGTGGTCGCCGAGCGCGGCGAGGAGGGCATCGCCCGTATCCGCGAGCTGACCGGCGGCGTGGACAAGGTGATCGAGGCCGTCGGCACCCGCCAGGCCCTCGACACCGCGCTCGGCGCGGTCCGGGACGGCGGCACCATCAGCCGCCTGGGCGTACCCCAGTACGAGCAGGGGCCGATCGGCCCGGCCGAGTTCATGCGCAACATCACCCTGACCGGCGGCGCCAGCCCCGCCCGCGCCTACATCGAACGGCTCCTGCCCGACGTCCTGGACGGCACCATCGCCCCCGGCCGCGTCTTCGACCAAACCTTCACCCTCGACCGGACACCGGACGCCTACCGGGCCATGGCCGACCGCCAGGTCCTCAAGGCCCTCATCCGCCCCTGACTCCCACTTACGCCCGCACAGCGAAGGACATTCCGCTCATGCAGACCGTCACCCTCAACAACGGCGTCGAGATGCCGCTCCTCGGCTTCGGCGTCTACCAGATCCCCGCCGAGGACACCGAACGCGCCGTCTCCGAGGCACTGGCCGCCGGCTACCGCCTGCTGGACACCGCCGCCGCCTACGGCAACGAAGAAGCCGTCGGCCGCGCCATCAAGAGCAGTGGCATCGCCCGCGAGGACCTGTTCGTCACCACCAAGCTGTGGGTGCAGGACGCCCCCGCCGAGGAGAACACGAAGCGCGCGTTCGAGACGTCGCTGACCAAGCTGGGTCTGGACTACCTCGACCTGTACCTGATGCACCAGCCGTACGGCGACGTCTACGGCCAATGGCGCGGCATGGAGGCACTCAACCGCGAGGGGGCGGCCAGGGCTATCGGTGTCGCCAACTTCTATCCCGACCGGCTGATCGACCTGATCGTCAACAACGAGATCACCCCGGCGGTCAACCAGATCGAGACGCACCCGTTCTTCCAGCGCGCCGACTACCAGGACCTGATGCGCGAGCACGGGGTGCAGATTCAGTCCTGGGGCGGCTTCGCCGAAGGCAAGAACGACCTGTTCACCAACCCGCTGCTCGCCGAGATCGGCAAGGAGTACGGCAAGTCGGTCGCGCAGGTCGTGCTGCGCTGGCTGACCCAGCGCGGCGTCGTCGCCATCCCCAAGTCGGTACGCGCCGAGCGCATGGCGGAGAACATCGACGTGTTCGACTTCCGGCTCACCGACGAGCAGATGGCCCAGATCGCCACCCTCGACACCGGCAGCTCCCTGTTCTTCGACCACCACGACCCCGAGATCGTCACCTGGCTCGCGCGGCGCCGCCTCGACGCCTGACCCACGCCCGCCCCCAGGGGCGAGCGGCAGGCCGCACCACTGGCCGCTGCTCGCCGTTCGTCGAGGTAGAGCGTGTGGCGCAGTAGGCCGCGACGCGCTTCGAGGGTGCCGGGAGAGGTCGAGGTCCTCGGTCAACAGGGCACCGATCTCGTGTCCGGGCAGCGCGTGAATGGCAGACGGGCTTGGCCGCGAGGTTCGCATCGAGCTGGGCCAGCCCGTCAGACGACCGCCACCACCGCATACCGCTCGTCGTCCACCTCCCTCCCCCACAGCCGGGCGTCGTCCGACAGCCGCTCGAGGCTTATGTCCCGGGCGAGGGGCGCGAGGAGAGCGGTCAGGCGGTCGGCGGGTATGCCGACCGGGCTCACCGTCCCCCACACGCCCTCCACCAGCACCAGGCGGCCGCCCGGGCGCAGCAGTCCCCGCCAGTGGCGCAGGACGCGGCCGGGGTCGGGCAGGGTCCACAGCACATGGCGGACGAGGACGGCGTCGAAGAGCTGTTCACCGACCGGCGGCGTCGCCGCGTCGCCGACGAGGAACACCGCGTCGCGGCCGGCGAGCTTGGCGCGGGCACGCGAGACCATGGCCGGCGACAGGTCGACCCCTGTCACCCGGTGTCCCTGTTCGGCGGCGAGCAGGGACAGGCTGCCGGTGCCGCAGCCGACGTCCAGGACGTCGCCGGCCCGCCGCGGCAGCCACGTACCCAGCCGGGCGGCCCATGCCTCGCGCACGGCGGGGTCGCGCAGTCCGTGGTCCGGTTCGGCGTCGAAGGTGGCGGCCTCGGCGTCCCAGTCCACGCCGGGTCCGGTGCTCGCGGAGGTTTGGGCTCCGCTGTTCCTGGCCATGTTCCTGGTCATGTCCGTGTTGATGTCGCGGTTCATGACGCCAGGGTGACAGCCGCCACTGACAGTCGAATCGTGACAGCCGCCACAGACATACCTCGACCGATGAGGAACCCTCGCCGAAAGGGTCTACCTCCGCGCGAACGCGGAACCCGGTAGGCACAAGGAGGCAGCCATGCGCCGAGTGACCGTGCACAAGCCCCTGAAGAGGACCGACTCCCGCCGGACGCGCGAGGAATCCGACGAGCGCCCCACGGAGCGCCCGGAGATCCGCAAGGACATCGCCCGCGTCTGGTGGCCGGACGGCTGACCCGGGGCGTACCCACCGTCACGGAGGTGCTGTGCCCCCGCACATGACACTGACAGCGATCACGCTCGACTGCTCCGACCCATTGGCGCCGGCTGCCTTCCACCAGCGGGCCACCGGGCTGGAGCTCCACCCCGAATCCAACGGCGACTTCGCCGTCGACGACCTCAGTCCAGCCGCTTGCGGTAGTGGACACGGTCGTACGGCCCGTCGACACGGCGCTCCACGACCTCGTATCCGTACTTCGGGTAGATCGTCCGGTTCTCCCACATCAGCGCGTTCGCATAGAGCCTGACCTCGGGCAGGCCGAGCGCACGCGCGTGTGCGTCCACGAAGGCGAGCAGCCGGCGCCCCACACCCCCGCCCTGGGCGCCGGGGTGCACGGCGATGCTGTCGAGGAAGAGATGGTCCTCGAACGCCTCCACCACCACAAGGCCGTTCACGGGCTCTCCCGACACGAACACCCGCCCCGCGGCCACGTCGTCCGCGTGGTCCGCCTCCATGGGCTTGGGCACCACTCCGATGCGCGCGATGTAGTGGTGGTACGCGGCATCCGTCACGGCCCGTACGGCCGGCATATCGGCCGCGAGGGCCGGCCTGATCCCCTCGGTCGTACCGGCGTCTTCCGTCGCATCTGTCATGGGCCGAACGGTACTTACCTGATCGCAGGTTCAGCACCCCCTTAACGGGACCATAAGGATCTCCACCACCCACCCTGAACAGGCGATTTCACGGCTTCCTGCGGCTAGCTTGCTGTTCGCCCCCCACTCCGGGACCTGTCCGGCGGCTCAGGCCGGACAGGCCCCGGCGGCGCTTCAGCTGAACGCCGACGCGCAGGTGGTGGCGGTGGCGTGGGCCGGGTCGAGGGCATTGGCCGCCTCATGGAAGGCGATCCGGTCGGACAACCCGATCATCACGTGCTCCGAGAGGTCCACCCCGCACAGGTCCTGCAACAGCACGTTGTGGACGTCGGATCCGCTCAGGAACTGGGAGCGGTACGGCGTGACCACCTCGTCGTACTTGGTGGCGATGACCGTGTAGTGGACACCGGCCACGGTGTCGCCTCCCGCGTTGAGCTTGGTGAGGAAGGCGGACCCGGCGACCTGGTCGGCGAGCCCGGGCGTGGCCGCGGAGAGAAGGTCCTGCGCGCCGGGGAAGTACGGCAGCAGGTTGGTGAGTCCGTCCAGGGTGGTGCCGTGGTTGTCGGGCGCGATGCCGACGAGGGCGTTCACCTTGGCGGCGCCGCCGAGGAACTTGAGGTAGTAGCGGGGCATCATGCCGCCCTGGGAGTGGCCGACGATGTCCACCTCGGCGGCGCCGGTCGCGGCGAGCACCTTGTCGACGAAGACGGACAGCTGCTGCGCGGACCGGTCGATGGGGCCGAGGCCGTGGAAGAGCGGGACGCCCGAGAGTTGGCCGTAGTCGAGCGAGAAGACGCAGTAGCCGCGGTCCTCCAGGTAGGGGGCGAAGGCCAGCCAGTTGTCGACCGAGTTCGCGAAGGTCCCGTGGACGAGGACGACCGGGCGGGGGTGGGCGGCGGACGGCTTGCAGGAGTAGTCGTTCCAGCCGGTGCTGGGGGCGGCGGCCTCGGCGGTGGCGGCGGGGACGAAGGCGACCGCGGCGGTCAGCGCGAGCGCGGCAAGCGGTCTGAGCAGGCGTTTCCAGGGCAGCATCGGGTGATCTCCTTGCGGCTCGGGGGAGAAGCGATGACCTTGCGCCCTGTGATCCGGATCACGGGATGCTGTTCACTCGTCAAGTTACGAACGAGTAGCAGACAAGTGAAGTTACGCGTCAGTAAAAACTTTCAGTGACAGCTGACCGGGGCAGCGATTCCTGGTAATGCCCTGACCGTATGCGGCGACTCGTCACCAGACGGGTTTGACCGGCCCATAGGGCGCGATACGCAGCAACTGGCGCTGCAACGAACGGATTTCACGCTCCCCGAGCAGCTCCACCCATGGCCGCACGGCGTCCGCCGCGGCCTCCTCGGCGGCCCGCGTACAGGCCCACCCGCGGTCGGTGAGCACGATCAGCCGCGCCCGCGCGTCGCCGGGATGCGGCCGCCGCTCGGCGTACCCCTTGCTCACGATCTCCTCGACGAGCTGACTCGCGGCCTGCTTGGTCACGCCCAGGTGGGCGGCCAACTCGGTGACCGTCGCGCCATCCGGAGCGAGCCGCGCGAAGGCGAACCCGTGCGCCGGCCGCAGCCCTTCGAAGCCGCGCGCGACAACCCCGTCATGAATGCGTTGCGTCAGCTCACCCGCGACGGCGAGCAGGGCTGCGGACAGGGACATGGCCTCGGAGTTCTGCACGAGGGCATTGAAACACCCTTGACGGAATGGTCAAGCAGCTTGACCATTGAGGGCGCAGTGTTTAGTCAAGCAGCTTGACCATGGCCACAGGAGGCACCCATGCCCGTCGTCCGCCCTTCCCAAGCCGTCACCCACGAACTGCATGGCGCCCGATTCGTCTCGTACGCCACCCCCCTGACCGGCAGCAAGGAGCTGTGCGCGTGGCGCGGTGAGATCCCGGCGGGGACCCGCGCCCCCCTCCACACAGTCGACCGGGAGGAGATCTTCCACCTGCTCAGCGGCGAACTGCTGATCACCCTCGACGGCCACGCCGAGCGGATCACCGCGGGTGACACGGTGATCATCAATCCCGGCGCCACCCTCGGTGTCGAGAACCCCACGGACGAGGTCGCCGTCTCCTGGGTCACCACCTCCATCGGTCTTGAGGCGGTGCTCGCGGACGGCACGCGTATCACGCCCCCGTGGGCGAGTTGACGCCTACGCGGCCAGCGACCCCCGTATCACCGCCCGGGGCCCGAACTTCGCCCGCGCGCGGTCCGCGACCTCCTCGATGCGGCGGACCTTCTCGTCCACCGGGTCGAAGGTGAGCTGGTGGGCCGCGTGTTCAGCGGAGCTCAGGTCCTCGGCGCGCAGGGCGATCGCACGGACGCGGGCGCGTTGCAGGCCGAGCGCCTCGTACATGCGGTACGCCTCGGCGGTGAGCACCGCGGAGCGCGCGGTCGGCTCGGCGAGGGTGCGGGTGCGGGTCGTCGCGGAGCGGTCGGCGTAGCGCACGGTGAGGGTGAGCCTGCCGCACACCCGCTCCACGGCGCGCAGCCGGGCGCCCAGCTCCTCGGTGGCCGACAGCAGGGCGCGGCGGTGCCGGTCCGGGTCCAGTTCGTCGCGCTGGAAGGTGCGTTCGGTGGCGAGGGAGCGGGTGACGGCGTTGGGCACGACCCGGCCGCGGTCGATGCCGTGCGCCTTCTCGTGCAGTTCGCGGCCGGCCCGGGCGCCGACGAGGCGCTGCACCGTCGACTGGGGCGCGGCGGCGAGCCTGCCGATGGTGTCGAGGCCGTACTCGCACAGGGTGCGGGCGGTCGCGCCGCCGACCCCGGGCAGCGCCCGCACCGGGCGGTCGGCCAGGAACTCCGCGATGGCGTCCGGGGCGTCGGGTACCACCCGGATCTCCCCGGGCGCCGCCTCCCCGAGGGCCATACGGGCCAGCATCGGCCCGGGCCCGGCCCCGATCGCGCAGTCGACCCCGTGGTGCGCGAGGGCCCGTACCCGGATCAGCCTGGCCAGCTCGACGGCGTCCCGCCCGAAGTACCGCTCCGCTCCCCCGAGGTCGGCGAGCGCGGCGTCGGGCGGCAGCGCCTCGACGACGGGCGTGAACTCCTCGAGGAGCCCGAGCAGCCCCGGCAGGGCCGCCTCGTACAGCTCGGGCAGCTGGAAACGTACGCAGAGGATGGTCATCCCGCACTCCCCGGACTCTGATGCCACAACTTCCTTCCGCCCGCCGGGCCCTCGCCCGCGGGACGCATGTCGGCCCAGGGGTTCATCTCGTACCCCGTGGGCATCCGGATGCGCCGGCCCCTCGCCGCGTCCCCGTCGCCGTCCGGCCGGTGCGCCGCGGGCTCCGCCAGCCGCTCCGCCACCACGTCGAGGCCGCCCTCGGCACGCAGTTCGACCAGTTCGGCGAGGTTCCAGGCGGCCGAGCCGACCACGCTGAGGCTGCGTGGTCCGCGCCGCTGAACCACTCCGCGCACCAGCAGCAGCCAGGAGTGGAAGACGGTGTGGGCGCAGGTGTCGTGGGAGTCGTCGAAGAAGGCGAGGTCGACCAGGCCCGTGCCGTCGTCGAGGGTGGTGAAGATGACCCGCTTGCCGGAGCGGATCGGCGGGGTCTGGGTGGCCGCCTTGGCGCCCGCGACCAGCACCGTCTCGCCGTGCCGGGCGTCACGCAGCCGGCGTGCCGAGATCACGCCCAGTTCGTCGAGGAACGTGCGGTAGTCGTCCATCAGGTTGCGCGAGGCGTCCATGGACAGCACGCCCAGCTCGGCGCTGAGCCGCTCCTGAGCGGTGAGGTCGGGCAGCCCGGCCGGGGCGGTCCTGCGTCCGCCCGCCAGGGGGAGCTGGCCGCCGCCCGCGCCCCGGGAGCCCCGGTGCAGCTCGGTCAGGTGCAGTTGCAGATCGCGGCGGTTGGCGCCGAACGCGTCCAACGCGCCGACCTGCGCGAGTCGCTGGGCGAGGGGGCGACTCGGCCGGGCCCGCTCCCAGAAGTCGAGGAGGGAGGCGTACGGCTGCCCGGCCTCGATCCGCCTGGCCTCGGCCTCGCTGATGCCGTGCACGTCGGAGAGGGCGAGGCGGAGGCCCCAACGCCCGCCGGAATCAGGTGATTCAGACACCAGTTCGATACAATGTGCGACGCCCGACTTGTTCACGTCCAACGGCAGGATCGGCACCCCCCGGCGCCGCGCGTCCGCCAGCAGCAGCCGCTTCGGGTACATCCCGGGGTCGTGGGTGAGCAGCCCCGCGTAGAAGGCGGCCGGGTGATGGGCCTTCAGCCACGCGGACTGGTACGTCGGTACGGCGAAGGCGACCGCGTGCGCCTTGCAGAAGCCGTAGGAGCCGAAGGCCTCGACGATCTCCCAGGTCCGCTGGATCGTTTCCGCGTCGTATCCGTTCGCCGCCGCCCGCTGCGCGAACCACACCCGGATCCGCCCCTGCGACTCCGGGTCGGACAGCCCGCGCCGCACCTGGTCCGCCTCGCCCCGCCCGCAGCCGGTCATGATGTCGACGATGTGGATGATCTGCTCGTGGAAGACGACGACGCCGTACGTCTCCTTCAGCGGCTCCTCCAGATCCGGGTGCGGGTAGCGGATGGGTGCCCGCCCGTGCCGGGCCTCGATGAACGGCCGCACCATGTCGGCCGCGACCGGCCCCGGCCGGAACAGGGAGATGTCGACGACCAGGTCGTGGAAGCCGGCCGGCTGGAGCCGCCCGACCAGGTCCCGCTGGCCCGGCGACTCGATCTGGAAGCAGCCCAGGGTCTCGGTGGAGCGGATGAGCTGGTACGTCGCCGGGTCGCCCGGCGCGAGGGAGTCCAGGTCGATCCGCCTGCCCTGGGTCCGCTTCACCTCCGCGACCGCGTGCGCCATCGCGGACTGCATCCGCACCCCGAGGACGTCGAGCTTGAGCAGCCCGAGCTCCTCCACGTCGTCCTTGTCGAACTGCGACATGGGGAAGCCCTCACCGCTGGTCGGCATGACCGGTGTACGGGACAGGAGGGAGGCGTCGGAGAGCAGGACCCCGCACGGGTGCATGGCGACCCCGCGCGGGAGGGCGTCCAGGGCCTCGACCAGCTCCCACAGCCTGCCGTACCTCTCCTTCTCCCCCGCCAGCCGCCTCAGCTCGGGCAGTTCCTCCAGCGCCGCGCGGGCGTCGCGGGCGCGGATGTGCGGAAAGGACTTGGCGATGCGGTCGATCTCGGCCGGGTCCATGGACAGGGCGGCGCCGACGTCGCGGATGGCGTGCCGCACGCGGTACGTCTCCGGCATCGCGACCGTGGCGACCCGCTCGGTGCCGAACCGGCCGATGATCGCCCGGTAGACCTCGAGGCGGCGCGCGGACTCCACGTCGATGTCGATGTCGGGCAGGGCGACGCGCCGCTTGGACAGGAAGCGCTCCATCAGCAGCCCGTGCTCGACGGGGTCGGCGTGCGCGATGCCGAGGAGGTGGTTGACGAGGGAGCCGGCGCCGGAGCCTCGCGCGGCGACCCGGATGCCCATCTTCCGCACGTCGTCCACGACCTGGGCGACGGTGAGGAAGTAGGAGGCGAAGCCGTGGTGGGCGATGATGTCCAGTTCCTCGTGCATCCGCTCCCAGTAGTCCCGGCGGCCGGCGTAGCCGCGCAGCACCATGCCCGCCGCCGCCCGGGAGGCGAGCGCGCGCTGGGCGGTGCGGCGGCCGGCGCCTACGAGGTGCGGTTCGGGGAAGTGGACGGTGCCGATACCGAGGTCGTCCTCGGGGTCGACCAGGCACTCGGCGGCCGTGGCCCGGGTCTGCTCCAGCAAGCGGTGGGCGGTGTCGCGGCGGAAGCCTGCCGCCTCCACCACCCGCTCGGCGATCTCGAACATCGCGCCCGCGTCCTTGAGCCAGGCCTCGCCGGAGTCCAGCTCCTTGGTGGGGTCGATGGGGACCAGACGGCGGGCGGCGTCCAGGACGTCGGCGACCGGGCCGAGGCCGGGGTCGGCGTACCGGACGGCGTTGGTGAGCACGGGCCGGACGCGCTGCTCGGCGGCGAAGCCGACGGTGCGGGCGGCCAGGCGCAGGGAGCCGGGGCCGGTGCCGGCGCGGCCGTGCCAGACGGCCTCCAGGCGCAGGGCGTCGCCGTAGGCCTCACGCCAGGGTGCGAGCAGCTTCGCCGCGCGGTCCGGTCGTCCGGCGGCGAGGGCGCGGCCCACATCGGAGTCGGGGCCGAGCAGGACGGTCAAGCCGTCGGCGTGGTTGTCGGCCCAGGGCAGCAGCGGGGTGCCCTCGTGCGTATGGGCGGCGGAGACGAGGCGGCACAGGTCGGCCCAGCCGCGGGCGCCGTCCCGGGCGAGGAAGACCGCGCGGGGTGTCGACTCGTCGATGAAGGCACCACCGCGCACCGGGACACGGCGCCTCTCGCGTCGTACGGGCTCGTATTCCGCCACCGCCAGCTCCGCCCCGAACAGCGGCCGGACCCCTGCCACCGCGCAGGCCCGGGCGAACCGGACCGTGCCCGCGAGGGTGTCCCGGTCGGTGAGCGCGAGGGCGTCCATGCCCAGCTCACCGGCGCGCTCGGCCAGCCGCTCCGGGTGCGAGGCGCCGTACCGCAGGGAGAACCCGGAGGCGGTGTGCAGATGCGCGAAACCCGGCACACGCACCTCCCGTACCCGTGAGCCACCCACACGACTCTCGAACGTCCGTTCCCATCCCCCTCGGCACCACCATAGACCAATTTTCGAACTGTCGTACGACAACCCTTCGGGCGCGCGTTCCTATACAGACACGGACAAAATACCCCCGCACAAGAGCTTGCGGACATACGGCCACCGCCTACGAATCGCGGGCACACGGGGACAGAGACGCCCACCCCCTCAAGGGCGTGAACGCGGCTCAGAAACTCCCGATGATCAGCCACGCCGCGACGCCGAGCACCCCCAGGTACCCGCCGACGGAGATGGTCCTGCCCAGGCCCTCGCGGCCGGCACCCTCGATCCATCGGCCGACGATCCCGACAAGCGGTGCGCCGAACATGATCAGGACTATGCCGATCAGGAAATCCATCGTCCCCCCTTGCCGGATCACTCCCCAGTGATCCGAGAGAGGTGATCGTAGGTCTCACGGCTCACTGGTGGAAGCCCTGCGCGATGACAGCCCCGGCGCCACACGGCGGCTCACCGCTGGCGTATGCGTCGACACGCCTGACCGACCCCCTGCGCACACAAGGGTTGTCCCCATGCGGGCGGCGTGGTCTAGTCCTGGCTGGATTTCGCCCCTTGGGGCTTTTGGTTCAAGCCGGTGACCGCGGGCGGGAGTTGGTCCTGCATCGATGACTCGGCCGCCTCCGGTGCCGCAGGAGCCTGCTGCGGCACCGCCGCCACCGGCTGCTGTGCCCGCTCCAGGAACCGCAGCAGCTCCACCGGGAAGGGCAGGACCAGCGTCGAGTTCTTCTCAGCGGCGACCGCCACCACCGTCATGCAGCAGCCGCAGTTGCAGCGCGGCGGGCGTCTCGGCCATCTGCTGTGCCGCCTCCGCCAGCTTCTTCGACGCCTGGAGCTCCGCATCGGCGTTGATGACGCGGGCCCGCCGCTCGCGGTCGGCCTCGGCTTGCCGGGCCATGGACCGTTTCATGGTCTCCGGCAGCGACACGTCCTTGATGTCGACGCGGTCGATGGTGACGCCCCACTCCACGGCGGGGCTGTCGATCATCAACTCCAGCCCCTGGTTGAGCTCTCCCGGTTGGAGAGCAGGTCGTCCAGCTCGCTCTTGCCGATGATGGACCCGAGCGAGGTCTGCGCCATCTGCGAGACGGCGAACCGGTAGTCCTCGACCCGGACGATCGCGTCGGCCGGGGAGGTCACCCGGAAGTACACCACGGCGTCCACCCGGACCGTGACGTTGTCCCGGGTGATGCCCTCCTGCGCGGGCACCGGCATCGTCACGATCTGCATGTTGACCCGGCGGAGCCGGTCGACGAGCGGCACGACCAGCGTCAGCCCGGGTCCCCGCACCTCGGGCCTGAGCCGCCCGAGGCGGAACACCACTCCCCGCTCGTACTGCTTGACGACCCGGACCGCCGCCAGCGCGTAGACGGCCCCGGCGGACGCGAGCGCCGCCCCCGCCGCCACCAGCTCCTCGACCATGCCGGCCCCCAGGGTCCGAAGTGGGCGCATCAGGTGCGTGCTTGGTGCCTGCCTCGACGGTAGACCCGGGACGCGACAAGGGCGAGCCCCCGCACGCGGGTCGCGTGCGGGGGCTCGCCTGCCGCCGGATGCAGGTCAGCCGTGCGGGTGTGCCGGCGTGGAGGTCCTCGGCGTCAGTAGACGTGGACGCCGTAGGCGCTCAGGGCCTCGGTGACCGGCTGGAAGAAGGTCGTGCCGCCGGAGGTGCAGTTGCCGCTGCCACCGGAGGTCAGACCGTAGGCGACGCCGCTGTTGGAGTAGAGCGGGCCGCCGGAGTCGCCGGGCTCGGCGCACACCGTGGTCTGGATGAGGCCGTAGACGACGTCACCGTTGCCGTAGTTGACCGTCGCGTTGAGCGCGGTGACGCGGCCGCTGTGGATGCCGGTGGTGGAGCCGCGGCGGTAGACGGTGGTGCCGACGGAGGGCGTGGCCGCGCTCGTGATGTCCACGCTGCCCACGGTGCCCGACTTGGTCACCGAGCTGTTGGTGTAGCGCACGATGCCGTAGTCGTTGCCGGGGAAGCTGGAGCCGGCCGTGGTGCCGAGCGTGGTGGAGTGCGACGAGTTCGACCACCAGGTGCCCGCGCCGTCGGTGCAGTGACCGGCGGTCAGGAAGTAGTAGTTCCCGCTGCTGTCCTGCACGTTGAAGCCGAGCGAGCAGCGCCAGCTACTCGCATAGATGGCGTCGCCGCCGGAGATCAGCTTGTTGAACCTGCCCGGGGTGTGCTTGATCGTGAGGGCACCGGCGTTGCCACCGGCCTCCTGCTTGATCTTCGCGATCTCGGCGTTCGAGACCGTGCTGTCGACGGTGACGACGACGCGGTTGGTCTTCGGGTCGACGGCCCAGGCGGTGCCCGGGACATCGGCCTTGAGCACCGAGTCGCTCGCCCTGGTGAGTTGGTTCGCACTGAAGGTCGGTGCGTTGCTCGCGTTCGCGCTGGGGACCGTGAACGCGGCCGCGGCCAGGAGTCCGGTGGCCACGGCGATCAGCCGGGTCCGTCTCGCGAGGCCGCTCGTGGGGTTGGTGCGCTTGATCCTCACTTGTCGTTCCCCTCCAAGGGAAGTCGGGGGCCCACGTGGGGGATGGGGCCGGTGAGTCGCAGCCGGGGGCCGTGCCATCCGGATTCCGGACACGCCGTGCCCCTGACAAGCGCTGTGGGGGAGTATTCGGCCGCCTGACCGAAGGACGCAAGGGCGCCTTTCGGCCGTGCAGTCTTTAACCTCTCTGGGGCTCCCAGGGATTGACAGCGACCCTGTGACGGCTCGTGTCTACAGCAGGGCCCGCTCTCCCGCCTCGATCGCGACGCCCAGCGTGTTGCCCGGCGGCGGGAAGGGGCAGACGAAGTGGTCCGCGAAGGCACAGGGCGGCAGCAGCGCGCGGTTGAAGTCCACGGTCGTGCGCCCCTCGGCGTCGGGCGCGGGCGGCCGCAGGAACCGGAAGCGGAAACTGGTGTCCCCGCTGGTGGCGTCGGCGAACACGGCCCACAGCGAGCCATCGCCCTCGACCGACACCTGGAGGGTCAGGTCCTGTCCGTCGAGGGTGAAGGCGAGCACTCCCCCGAGACCGAGCCCGCGGTGACGTCCGTCGGCGTTCTCGACGCGTACGGTGCGGCTCTCCCCGTACGGGGTGAAGTGCCCCTCGACGGACCAGCGCGGATCGTAGGGCGTGGCGTCGAT